>DASXXS010000344.1:0-25979 GCA_036502925.1 Xanthobacteraceae bacterium | reverse complement strand
TCCGCCGCGGTCCGCTTCGATTGGTCTTGCGCGGCGCCGCCGTCCTGCGCGGCTTCGTCCGCGGCTGTCTTGAGGCTCTGCTCGGCCACGAAATAGATCGGACGTGCTTTGAGCTCGGAGAACATCTTGCCGATATACTCGCCCATGATCCCGATCATGAACAACTGCACGCCGCCCAGCATCATCACCCCGATGATGACCGAGGGATAGCCCGGCACCGACTGCCCGTAGACCAGCGTTTCGATCAGAATGTCCACCGCGAAGATCATCGCAAACAACAGCAGCAGAAAACCCAGCAGGCTGGCGAGCCGCAGCGGCGCCACCGAGAACGAGGTCAGGCCCTCGATGGAAAGCCCGATCAGGGAATACAGGCTCCAGGTGCTGCGGCCGTGCGCGCGCTCCGCCGGCTGGTAGTCGACCCGCACCTGGCGGAAACCGATCCAGCTCGCCAGGCCCTTGAAGAACCGGTTGCGCTCGGGCAGCTGCCGCAGCGCCGCGGCGGCGCGTGGCGAGAGCAGGCGGAAATCGCCCGCGTCCTCCGGAATCTTCTGCCGCGCCCCCCAATTGATCACCAGATAGAATGCCTTGACCGCAAAGCGGAAGAGCCGCGGCTCGTTTTCGCGGTTCGCTTTGGCGGTGTAGACGACGTCGTAGCCTTGATCGAGCCAGTAGCTCACCAGCTTCTCGATCAGGGCCGGCGGATGCTGGCCGTCGCCGTCCATGAACAGGACGGCGCCGAAACGGGCATGATCGAGGCCAGCGGCGAGCGCCGCCTCCTTGCCGAAATTGCGCGACAGCGAGACGACCTGGAGGTCCGCGGCGGCGGCCGGCAGTGCCCGCGCGATCTCTGGCGTGGCGTCGCGGCTGCCGTCGTCCACATAGACGATCTCCACCATCAGTCCGCGCGCCTCGCGCAAGCGCCGCGCCACCGCGACGATGCGATCATGGAGCGCAACCAGCCCGGCCGCCTCGTTATAGAGCGGGACCACGATCGAAAGCCCCGGTTCGCCCCCGGCGCGCGCCCGCGGCGAAGCCTCTGTCCCGGCTGCGAGGCCGATCGCATTGAACGACATTGTGCCTGCCTTTCGAGCCGCTTGGGCCTCATTCATAATAGCCCAGGCCGCATCGGCTGTCGCGCCGCGCCCCGCCGCATCTTGTCCCACCTCCCGCAGGGAAGCGGAGGAAAAGGTTGCAGGGCGGAACATCCAGCATTTTCGCATTGCCGCATTTTGGCGTGGAAAACCGGATTTCCCTTTTCCTGAAAATGCTTTAAGCGGAGCCGGTCATGTGGTTGCCCGCCCCGCTCGAAGCTCTCAGCCGCCGCGTGCTCCCGGACCCCGGGCGGCGCGCCGTCGCCCTCAAGGCGGTGAGCTTCGCGCTGGTGGGCGTCGTCAACGCCTCGGTCGACTTCGGCGTTTTCTCGTTTTTCTATTTCTATCTCGCGTTCCCGATCATCCTCGCCAATTTGATCTCCTGGCTTGTCGCGGTCACCGGTTCCTACGTGATGAACTCGATGACCACCTTCGCGGCCGAATCGGGACGCAAATTGCGCTTCAAGTCCTATGCGACCTTCCTGCTCGCGCAGGTCGCCGGGCTCGTCGCCAATACCACGACGGTCTACCTGGTCCCGATCGTGATCGGAAAAATACTCGGGATCGATTCGGCCGCCACCAGGCTGGTGCTGATCGGCAAGCTGCTGGCGATCGGATCGAGCTTTCTGGTCAACTTCTCACTCTCGCATTTCGTCGTCTTCCGGCGTCGCGGGGAATCCACGCCACATTGAACCGACAACGCAAAATACTGAAAGCTGATCTTGGGAGTGGGCGCGTGGTGCATGATGAAAATCTGCGGGCTGAACGGGCAAGCTTCGTCACTCATCTCGAATGCGCCTTCACGGGCGAGCGCCACGCCGCCGACGAGGTGCACAATCTCTCGCGCGCCGGCAAGCCGCTGCTGGTTCGCTACGATCTCGACGGCATCCGCAAAAGCTTCAGCAAGGACGCGCTGGCGCGCCGGCCGGCCGACCTGTGGCGCTACCGCGAGCTTCTGCCGGTGCGGCGCGCGAGCGACATCGTCAGCCTGGGCGAGGCCGTCACCCCGATCGTGGCTTTGCCGAAAATCTCCGCCAGGCTCGCCGCCGCCGAAATTCTGGTGAAGGACGAAGGCCGGCTGCCGACCGGCTCGTTCAAGGCGCGCGGCCTGGTGATGGCGGTGTCCATGGCCAAGGCGCTCGGCATCAAGCACATGGCCATGCCGACCAATGGCAATGCGGGCGCCGCGCTCGCCGCCTATGCGAGCCGCGCCGGCATCAAGAGCACGATCTTCTGCCCGGAGGATACGCCCGAGGTGAATGTCAGCGAGATCGCGCTGCAAGGCGCGAGCGTTTACCGGGTCAACGGCCTCATCGACGACTGCGGCAAGATCGTCGCGGAGGGCAAGGCCAAGGTCGGCTGGTTCGACGTGTCCACCCTCAAGGAGCCCTACCGGATCGAGGGCAAGAAGACCATGGGGCTGGAGCTGGCCGAGCAGCTCGGCTGGCAGCTGCCCGACGTGATCCTCTATCCGACCGGCGGCGGGACCGGCCTGATCGGCATGTGGAAGGCGTTCGCCGAGCTCGCCGCGATCGGCTTCATCGGCGCCAAGCGGCCCCGCATGGTCGCCGTCCAGGCGGCCGGCTGCGCCCCGATGGTGCGCGCCTTCGAGGCCGGCGCCGAGCATGCGCCGCGTTGGGAGAATGCCCATACGATCGCATCGGGCATCCGCGTGCCGCAGGCGATCGGCGATTTCCTCATCCTGCGGGCGGTGCGCGAGAGCGGCGGCTTTGCGGTGGCGGTCGAGGATGCGGCGATCACCGCCGCCCTCGATGAGGTGGCGCGCGAGGAAGGCCTGTTGATGTGTCCGGAAGGAGCCGCCACCTATGCGGCCTATAAGCAGAGCCTGGCCGACGGGCGCATCGGCCGCCACGAGCAGGCGGTGCTGTTCAACTGCGCGACCGGGCTGAAATATCCGCTGCCGAGCGTGCACCGCACGCTCGACCGCACCAAACCGATCGACTTCGCGGCGCTTTGACGACTTGATAGGATGCTGGGCACTCAGGGTCGTCCTCGCGAAAGCGAGGACCCACACTCCGCAGCGATTCGATGGGGCCCGGCTGCATAGCCCGTCGAGGACGGCCGTAAACGCCCTGGTGGCGGCTCCCTGTTTCGCAGGGACGACCTCGGCGTTCGATGGAGGGAAGCATGCGAAGACTGCCGGTTGTCGCCGCTCTTGCCGCCTTGCTCGCGAACATCGCCGGCGCCTCGGCGCAGAATTTCCCGACCCGGCCCGTCACCATCGTGGTGCCGTTCGCGGCCGGCGGCCCGGCCGACGCGATGGCGCGCGTGATCGGCGACCGCATGCGCCTCGCGCTCGGCCAGCAGGTGATCATCGAGAATGTTGCCGGCGCGGGCGGCTCGACAGGGGTCGGCCGCGTCGTGCGCGCGCCGGCCGACGGCTACACGGTCAGCATCGGCCACTGGAGCACCCATGTGGTCAACGGCGCGATCTATGATCTGCCCTACGACCTGTTGAAGGATCTCGAGCCGGTCGCCCGGCTGCCGTCCAATCCGCAATGGATCGTCGCCAAGAAGAGCGTGCCGGCGACCAATCTCAAGGAATTGATCGCCTGGCTCAAGGCCAACGAATCCAAGGTCTCGGCCGGCACCGCCGGTCCGGGCTCCGCTTCGCATATCGGGGGGGTCTATTTCCAGAACCTCACCGGGACGCACTTTCCGTTCGTGCCCTATCGCGGCACCGGTCCGGCCTTGAACGATCTCATCGCCGGCCAGATCGACCTGATCGTCGATCAGACTTCGAACTCCATGGCGCAGGTGAAGGCCGGCGCCATCAAGGCCTATGCGGTCACCGCCAAGGCCCGGCTGCCTTCGGCGCCCGACATTCCGACCGTGGACGAAGCCGGCGCGCCCGGGCTCTACATTTCGGTCTGGTATGGCCTGTGGGTGCCGAAGGGAACGCCGCGCGACGTCATCGCCAAGCTTAACGCGGCGGCGGTCGACGCCATGGCGGACCCGACCGTGCGCAGCCGCATGGCGACGCTCGGCCTCGACATTCCGCCGCGCGACCAGCAGACCCCCGAGGCGCTCGGTGCCTTGCAGAAGGCCGAGATCGAGAAGTGGTGGCCGATCATCAAGGCGGCGCACATCATAGGCGAGTGAGGCTCAATCCCGTTCATGCGCTGAGCTTTCCGGCCGATACCAATCCGGTGCCGGGCCGGATACGGCTTCGACCGCGGGAACGAAGCTGCGGTCGAGCTCCGCGATCAGCGCCGCGAGATTGTCGACGATCTGCCGCCACCTGTCGGGGCCACCCATTGGGTATTGGCCCGCCGCCGCGCGGGGGGCGACCGGCAGCCCCAGCGCTGCCTTGAACCCCGACCCGTCGACCAGGCCTTGGACCCGAAAAAACGCCGTGACTTGGTTGCTCCAAGTGCCAACGTCGAGATAAAGCTCCACCGAGAGATTTCCGGGCGTGCGGCGACGCAACGTGAAGGTCCCGGACTCGCCACGACAGTCGTAGCCCATCGGCGTGAAGGCGCGCACCAGCTCGGGTTTCTTCGGCCCGGCGGTGAGGCCGAGCGGCGTGGTTGCATTGGCTTCCTGGTTCGGGGGAAGGTCATGCGGCAGCCTTGCCCGATCGACGATCTCGGCCATCCGTGTCCGATACTCGCGCACCACGTCGCGGATCGCCGCGGCGGCTCCGGACGAAGCGGCATCAAGCGACGGCGGCGGCGCCGGGCGGATGGCGAGCGGGACCTGAACGGTCTTTTTCACCTTGCCGCAGGCGGCGAACACGGCGGCCACCGGTTCCGAGGGCCCAGGCAGCTTCTTGGCCGAGGGCTCGGCGTCGACGATCGTGAGGGCCGCGACGGATCGCTGGCGTCCGTTCACCCACCACGAATCTTTCACGCTTATGCCGGGCGCCAGCCCTCCCTGAATCGAAGCTTGTGCGGTTCCGCGGGAGAAAGCCGGGACCGAGAAATTTAGCCCCACGCTGTGAAACGGAAAGGATCGCGGCACACCGCGGGCAATCTCGAGAAGGGTGGCGAAATCGATTGTCTCGCCGGTTGCCCCGGAACTTGTGCGATTCGAGATCACCCTGACCTCGGGAGCGCCAGGATATGGAGCAAGGTTTTGAGCAAATCGTTCAAGGCGCGGGAAGCGTTTGAGCACGCGATCCACGCTCGATACGCCGCCCGCAACAGGCGAGTCGGACAAAATGAATTGGACACAAGGTTCGCCGAAATCGGCGGCGACGATGGCGGCGTGAACCCGCTCCAGGACGGCCGCCAGCGGCTCTTTCCTGCTGGCAGCAAAAGTGGTGAGCAAGGCAAGGCGCATTGTGCTGATCCTCTGGAAACCTGGAGCGAGGATATCTGACGAATATAGCTCAAACGTTTCCAGCAGCCCGTACGGTCGCCCGAATCCGGTTATCCGCGCACCGTCGCCTGGAACGGATCAATGGCACCGCGACGGCACATCAACCGCCGAGCCCGGCCTGCAGCCGCGCAAACAGCGGATTCTCGCGCGCGAACACGTAGCCGAGGTCGGCCACCGCGACATTCTCGGCGCCGTGCTCGCGCAGGAAGCTCGCCAGCGCATGCACCTGGGCGGGCGGACAGTGCAAGGTCAGCATGCCCGACGAGGTCGGTCCGCCGAACGGGCTTTCCACCCCGAAGCGCATCTTCGCCTGCGCCAGCAGCGCCGCGTCGCAGCGCACGAAGCGGGTGCGCACCTCGCGAAAGGCGCGCGCGCGCGTCTGCGCGGCAATGCGATCGAGCACCAGGCGGGCGGTCTCGCGCTCGGCGCTGCCCCAGCCGGCCGCGCGCGCCGCCACCAGATTGGCCTGCGAGCGCAGGATCAATCCGTCGTCGATCACCTTGAGGGCATTCGCCGCCAACGTGGTTCCGGTGGTGGTGATGTCGACAATGAGCTCGGCGGTGCCGGCGGCGGGCGCGCCTTCGGTCGCACCGGTGCTTTCGACAATCCGATAGTCGGTGATGCCCTGCGCGGAAAAGAACGCCCGCGTCAGGTTCACGTATTTGGTCGCCAGCCGCATCTTGCGGTCGTGCTTGAGCCGGAACGCGGTCGCCACATCATCGAGATCGGCCATGCTGTGCACGTCGATCCAGGCCTGCGGGACCGCCACCACCACATTGGCGTGGCCGAACCCCAAGGCGTCGATGAAGACGATCTTGGCATCGATATCGGGAATCATCTCGCGCAGCAGATCTTCGCCGGTGACGCCGAAATGGACGGCGCCCTGCGCCAGCAGCTGGGCGATCTCGGCGGCCGAAAGATAGGCGACCTCGATGCCCGGCAGATCCGCGATCGTGCCGCGATAGTTGCGCGCGCCGCGCGGCTTGACGAGCTCGAGACCGGCGCGCGCGAAGAACGCTTCGGCGTTTTCCTGCAGCCGTCCCTTGGCCGGCATGGCGATGACGAAGGGCGCGCTCACATGCCCCTCCCGCCGGCCGAGAGGCGCTCGATCCAGACCGCAAAGCCCACCGCCGGGATCGGCGCCGGGCTGCCGATGCGGGTGAGCAGGCCGTCATAGCGCCCGCCCGCGACCAGCTGGCCATTGTCGCGCGCGCGCGCGTCATGCAGCTCGAACACGAAGCCCGTATAGTAGTCGAGGCCGCGGCCGAAGGCGGTGGAAAAGGCGATGCGGCCGACATCGATGCCGCGCGCGGCCAGAAAGCCGGTGCGGCTTTCGAACAGGTCGAGGGCGGCATCGAGCCCGATTCCGGCGTCCTGTGCCAGCGCCCGCAGCTCGGCGGCCGCTTCATCGGGCTCGCCCGCGATGGCGAGAAACCGCTCGATCAGGGCGCGCGTCTCCGGCGGCAGCGAGCTTTGCACGCTCAGCGTCGCCTGCTCGAGAAAGCGGTCGGCGATCTCTCCCACCGACCGACCGCCGACCGCGCTGATGCCGGCGATCGACAAGAGATCGGTGACCAGCGCATGCGCGGCGCCCGGATCGGAGCCGGCCAGCGCCGCCAGCATGCCCTGGTATTCGGGACGCGTAGGGCCGGTGCTGATGGTCAGGCGGTCGAGATCATGCGCCAGCGAGGATTTGTGATTGAAATCCTTCACCAGCCGCCGCTTCCAGGCCGGCGCCAGATCGAGCGCCGCAACCAGCGCCGAAAACAGCCCGATGTCGCCAAGCCGAATCTCGGGCGCCGCCAGACCGTAGTGGCCGGTCGCTTCGAGACCGAGCGCGAGCATCTCGGCATCCGCCGCCGCGATGTCGGCGCGGCCGAAGGATTCGATGCCGGCCTGCAGGAATTCGCTCGGCTCGTTCTCGCGATGGCGAAAGACCGGACCGAGGTAGCAGAAGCCGGCCGGCTTGCCGGCCGCCGGCGAGGCCAGATAATCGCACGAGACCGGGATGGTGAGGTCGGGACGCAGGCACAATTCGCGGCCCTGCGGATCGGTCGTGAGATACATGCGCTTGCGGATGTCCTCGCCGGAAAGATCGAGGAACGGCTCCGCCGGCTGCAGGATCGCCGGCTCGAGGCGCACGTAGCCGGCCCGCTCGAAGCTCAAGACGAGCGCCTGCGCCTTGGCGTCGGGCATGGCTGGTCCGGTGGGGGGCACGGCGATCGTCATGAGTTTGATGAATGGGTCGGCCGCGGCGCTTTAGCACGGAGCCGTTAGCAATTCGATGCCAATACGATGAAGCGATTAACGAAACGATGCCTCAGCGCCAGTCCCCCAGCACGCTTTGGACCAGCGCCAGCGCCGCCACTGCCGCCGTATCGGCCCGCAGGACGCGGGGGCCGAGCGCGAGCCGGACCACGTTGGGTAGCCGCAGCAGGGCGGCGCGCTCGGCGGCCGCAAAGCCGCCTTCCGGGCCCACCAGAACGGCGAGTGGCGGCCGCTCGCCCCCCGCGGCGGAGCGCGCGCCTGCCAGCGCGGCGACCGGGTCCGCGAGCTCTTCGTCCTCGTCGCAGAACACCAGGAGGCGCGCCGGGTCGCGGTCCGCAATCAGGCGGTCGAACGCGAGCGGCGGGGCGATGTCGGGCAGGGTGAGGATGCCGCATTGCTGCGCGGCCTCGATCGAATTGGCGCGCATGCGTGCAAGATTGAGGCGCGCGACCTGGCCGTGCTGGGTCAGCACCGGCTGCAGCCGCCCCACCCCCATCTCCACCGCCTTCTGCACCATGTAGTCGAGCCGCGCATGCTTGAGCGGGGCGAACCAGTAGTGCAGATCGAGCGGGCGCGTCTGTGGCCGGGTCGGCTCCTCGACCGAGAGAAAGAGCGCGCGCTTCCCGCCATCGGCCAGCACAGTTCGCCATTCGCCGTCACGGCCGTTGAACGCCAGCACCCGCCCGCCCGGCTTGAGCCGCAAGACATTGCGCAGGTAGTTGATTTGGGAGGCGTCCAGGGCAAGCTCGAGGCCGGCCGCGAGAGGCTGGTCGACATAGAGCCGCGGCGCGCGAAAATCATAGTTTGGCATGGTTGTCCGCCGGGGGTGGTAAATGCGAGAGTGATGCGTGCCGAGGGGGTCCAGGACCGAAAATTCGGGGCCGTTCGCCGTGTTATCGCCGGAATTAGTATGCTGTTAATATAGCCGGGTATGATTTGGGGACGGCTCGGGCCCGGGGGTTGGAGGAATTGCCATGACGTTCTGCCGAGTCCTTTCTCTTGCAGCCGTGCTGGCCGCGGCGTCGGCCTATTCGGCCCAGGCCCAGTTTGGCGGCATGCCGGGCATGCCCGGTGCGCCCGGCATGGGAGGGTTCGGGGCTCCGCCGGCCGCCCCGCCGGCCGCCTGCCAGCAGCTGATCACGTTGCGGGACGAAACCCAGAAAAACGGCGCCGCCATCGCCGCCGCCAATAAGCGCCACGTCGATGTCGTTGAAGCGTGCAAATTGTTCAAGGCCTTCCTCGCCAGCGAATCCAAGTTCATTCAGGGAATAACGGAAAACATGTCGGCCTGCGGCGTTCCTCCCCAGGTGATCAAGAACTACCACGAAGAACACGGCAAGGCCGCCCAGATGGGCAAGCAGATCTGCGATGCGGCCGAGCATCCGCGGCCGGCGGGCCCGAGCCTGAGCGATGCGCTCAACTCCGCACCGGTCCTGCCGAACGCCGACAATACCAAGACCGGGCGCGGCACCTACGATACGCTGCAAGGCAATGCCCTGACGCGATGAACGAGGCGGCCGGACGCGTCGCCGATTCAACAGGTAACTGGGTCGACCGCCGCGCGCCGGCTTGGGCGCGGCCCTATCTGCGGCTTGGCCGCTTCGACCGGCCGATCGGCGCTTGGCTGCTGCTGCTGCCCTGCTGGTGGTCGTTGGGCCTGGCCGCGGTGCGTGCCGCGCAACCGATCAGCCTTTGGCATGCGCTCCTGTTCTTCATCGGCGCCTTCGCCATGCGCGGGGCGGGCTGCACCTGGAACGACATCGTGGATCGCGATCTCGACGCGCGCGTGGAACGCACGCGCTCGCGGCCGCTACCGTCGGGCCAGGTCGGGCTGGCCGGCGCCGCCGCGTTTCTCCTGCTGCAGGCAGCGCTCGGGCTCGCGGTCCTGCTGCAATTCAACCGCTTTACCGTCTTTGTCGGCTTGGCCTCGCTCGCCGTGGTCGCGATCTATCCGTTCATGAAGCGGGTGACCTATTGGCCGCAGATCGTGCTCGGTCTGGCATTTTCCTGGGGCGCCCTGATGGGCTGGCCGGCGACCTTCGGCCGGCTCGATCCGCCGGCGCTGCTGCTCTACGCCGGGGCGATTTGCTGGGTGATCGGCTACGACACGATCTACGCCCATCAGGATCGCGAAGACGACGCCTTGATCGGCATCAAGTCGACCGCGCTGCTGTTCGGCGCGCGCACCAAGCCGATGCTGGCGATTTTCTTTGCAGCCGCGGTGGCGCTCATCGGATGGGCCGGATGGAGCGCGGGCGGGGGCATCGTCTTTGCGCTCGGGCTTTTGGCATTCGCGGCGCATCTGGCTTGGCAGGTCGGGCGCCTCGACATCGATGATCCGGCGCTATGCCTCGCTCTGTTCAAGTCGAACCGCGACGCCGGCCTGATCCTGTTCGCCGCGCTCGTGCTCGATGCGGCGGTCGGCCACCTCAATTTCGCGCGATGATCTCGCGCTCGCCGTGGTGCACGGCCGCTGCGCCAAGCCGGCGGCCGGGTTTGCGCCGCAGGAAGATCGAGGGCCGCCGCGCCCTGACGGCCGAACGCTTGCGGCGGCGCCGCAGCGGCGCGGCCACCCGCAGCGCACCGATGCGACCGAACGGCTCGCGTAGCCCCCCGTCAGCTTCGGCGACCAGCAGCGGAAGCTCGAGCATGCGCGCCCACGACTGCCATTCGGCGATGATGCCGGTGCTGTCATCGGCGCGGCAGAGCGGCAGCGACAGCGCGCCATCGCGGTGCTCGAGCACGAGCGCGACCGCGCCGGCGGCGGCCCCGACCGGCGGCTCGATTCGCAGCGCCACTCCGAGATAGGATGCAACCGGCAGATTGACCGCCATCGCCATGCCGCGTACGGATCGGCGCAGCACCACGCGCTCGCGGGTGAGCTCGACGAAGCGTATGCTCCCGTCGGCCGCCGCATCGTGGGCTTGAAACCGCAGCGGCAGGGAGAACGGGTCGAGCCGCGCGTCACGGCTCGACCCGGCAGGCTTGGCCCTGCCGCTTCCTGTTTGACGACTCAAGACAGCACTCCCCGCCGGGTTTGATCCGGTCGTTTCTTTCCGGAGTTGGTCCCCGGTCGTTTGGCGCAAACATGCCGCAAAGCCGTCGGATTCGGCTTAAGGTTCCTGGTTAATCCGGGGTATCGACTCCGGTGATCCAACTCATGCTTGACGGGAGCTTGCCGATTTTCCTCAATCGATCCCTAATGGTCCGCCACAGGCAGGCAACACCAAGAAAACCTCCAGGAAGCTCTCCATGACAACATCCTTGCTCGATCAATCCGCGCTGACCGACCTCGCCGAGCGCCTGGTGGCGGCGGCCGGCCGCGCCGGCGCCGACGCGGCCGATGCGGTCGCGGTCCGTTCCATGTCGTTGTCGGTGGACGTGCGGCAAGGCGAAGTGGAAGCCTCCGAGCGCGCCGAGGGCGACGATGTCGGCCTGCGGGTCCTGGTCGGAAAACGGCAGGCGGTGGTGTCGACCAACGATGTCAAGGAGAACGTCGATCAGCTCGCGCAACGCGCGGTCGCCATGGCGCGGGTGGCGCCCGAGGACCGCTTCGCGGGGCTCGCCGATGCGGCCCTGCTGGCGCGCGAGATTCCCGATCTTGATCTGCTCGATCCGGAGCTGCCTGCGGTCGCCACCCTGGAGCAGCGCGCCAAGCGCGCCGAGGCGGCGGGCCTGGCGGTCAACGGCGTCACCAAGTCGGAGGGCGCGTCGGCCTCCGCCGGAATCGGCGGGATGGTGCTGGCGACCAGCCACGGGTTTCGCGGCGCCTATCTCAGCTCGCGCCAGGGCGTCTCCATGGTGGCAATCGCGGGCGACAGCACCGCGATGGAACGCGACTACGATTTTACTTCGGCGCTGCATGCCTCGGATCTCGAGGCCGCCGAAGCGATCGGCCGCAGCGCCGGCGAGCGCGCGGTCGCGCGCGTCAATCCGCGCAAGGTCGCGACCAAGCGGGTGCCGGTGGTATTCGATCGGCGGGTCGCGGGCGGGCTCATCGGGCATCTGGCGGGGGCCATCAACGGCAGCGCGGTCGCGCGCAAGACCAGCTTTCTCAAGGACAAGCTCGGCGAGCGCCTGTTCGCCAGCGGCATCCGCATCGTCGACGATCCGCTGCGGCGGCGCGGCCTGCGCTCGCGGCCGTTCGACGGCGAGGGCGTTGCCGGCCACCGCCTGGCCGTCGTGGAGGATGGCGTGCTGAAGACTTGGCTGCTCGATTGCTCGACCGCGCGCGAGCTTGACCTCGCCACCACCGGTCATGCGCAACGCGGCGTATCTTCGGCGCCCTCGCCCGGGTCGAGCAATCTTCACCTCGAGGCCGGACGGCTGTCGCCCGAGGAACTGATCGCCGACATCACTGAAGGCTTCTGTGTCACCGAGCTGATCGGCATGGGGGTCAATCAGGTGACCGGGGATTACAGTCGCGGCGCGACCGGCTTCTGGATCGAGAACGGCCAGCGCACCTATCCGGTGAGCGAGGTGACCATTGCGGGCAACCTGATCGACATGTTCCGCGCGCTGACGCCTGCCAACGATCTCGAATTCCGCTTTGGCACCAATGCACCGACGCTGCGCCTGGAGGGTCTGACCGTTGCGGGTCAGTGATGGCGGCCTCGATCCCGCGGGCGAGCGCCGGGTGCTGACGGCGAGCCTGCGCGAGGCCGGCGCGATCGCGCTCAAGACGTTCCAGATGCCGGTGAAAAGCTGGCTCAAGGAGCAGTCGTCGCCGGTCAGCGAAGCCGATATTGCGGTCGACCACTTTCTGCGCGAACGGCTCGCCGGGCCCGGGTCCGGGTGCGGCTGGCTGTCCGAGGAAACCGCCGACGATCGCTCGAGCCGGCAGGCGCGGCGGCTTTGGATCGTGGACCCGATCGACGGCACCAGGTCCTATCTGGCGGGCCGCCCCGATTGGGCGATCTCGGCGGCGCTCGTGGTCGATGGCCGTCCGGTCCTGGCCGGGGTGTTCGCGCCGGCGACCGATGAGCTGTTCGTCGCCGCGGCCGGCGCGGGCGCCACCCGCAACGGCGCCCGGATCCGGGCGAGCGCCGGCGATCGGCTGGCGGGCGCCAAGGTCGCCGGCCCAAAACGCCTTGTGCAGGCGCTCGCCGCCGTCGAGGTGCGGATCGCCGTTGCGCCGCGCATCGGTTCGCTGGCGCTGCGCCTCATTCGCGTCGCGCAGGCAGAGCTCGACGTGGCCTTTGCCTCCGGCAGCAGCCATGACTGGGACCTTGCGGGCGCCGACCTTTTGGTGCACGAAGCCGGCGGGGCGATGACGACCTTGGCGGGGCGCGGCTTGACCTACAACCAGCCGGATCTGGTTCACGGCGCCCTTGTGGCCGCCGGGGCCGATCGCCACGCCGCGCTGGTCGCGCTCACGCGCGAATGGCACGCCGAGTTCGGATAAGCTGTCGGCGCCGGGCCAATTCTTGCCGAAAGGCCGAAACATGTCGGATCAGCATTCCGGCGGTCAATTGCTCCACCTCGTTTTCGGCGGCGAGCTCGCCGATCTGGAGCGGACCGAATTCAAGGATCTCGATAAGCTCGATATCGTTGGTATTTATCCGAACTATGCCACCGCTTATGCGGCATGGAAGGCCAAGGCGCAGCAGACTGTTGACAATGCCCATATGCGCTACTTCATCGTTCACATGCATCGCTTGCTCGATCCGGATACGGAACGGCGGCCCGGGCGCTGACGGCAAGTGAGTCGGTTCTAATGACATTGTTCAAGCGTCTCGTCGGCTCGCGTCCGTTCCAGAGGGCAGTCGGGGTCATGGCAGCCGAATATCTTCGTCTGGTGTGGATGACGACTCGGTTCACGGTCGAGCCGGAAGGTTTCGTCGAGCGCGCGCAACCCGACTTTCCGGTCATCGTCGGCGTCTGGCATGGACAGCACTACCTGTTGCCGTTCATGCGCGGCGAGCATGTCTTCAAGGTCCTGGTCTCGCGCCATCGCGACGGCGAGATCAACGCGATTGCGGCGGAGCATCTCGGCATCGCCGCCATCCGTGGCTCCGGCGACCACGGCGTCGAGTTCGCGCGCAAGGGCGGCGTCGGCGCATTTCGCCAGATCGTCGCCGCGCTGGCGCAGGGCTGCTCGGTGACGCTGACGGCCGATGTGCCGAAGGTCAGCCGCGTTGCCGGTCACGGCATCGTGCGGCTTGCCGCGACCTCGGGCCGGCCGATCTATCTGGTGGCGATCGCCACCGGCCATCGCATCACGCTCGACACCTGGGACCGCACCGAGGTCAACCTGCCGTTCGGTCGCGGCGGGATCGTGGGCCGCGGGCCGTTTCGGGTCGCGGCCGACGCCGACGACCAGGCGCTCGAAACGGCGCGCCGGACCATCGAGAGCGAGCTCGACGCCGCGACCAGGCGGGCGCACGAACTGGCCGACCGGCCGCGCGGAGGCGTTGCTCGTGTCTGAGTCGCTGCCGCTGATGCTGCGCGTCTATCAGCTTCTGTCGGCGGCGGCGACGCCGCTGGCGCCGGCGCTGCTGTCGCATCGGCTCAAGCGGGGCAAGGAGCATCCGGCGCGCCTGCAGGAACGTTACGGCGAGAGCGGCGTTGCCCGCCCCGGCGGTCCATTGGTATGGGTGCACGGGGCGAGCGTCGGCGAACTGCTCGCCGTGATCCCGTTGATCGAGCGCATCCGCCACAAGGACTTCGCGGTTCTCTGCACGTCCGGAACCGTGAGCTCCGCGCGGGTGGCGGAGCAGCGGCTGCCGAAAGCCGTCATCCACCAGTTCGTGCCGTTCGATGCGCCGCGTTTCGTCACGCGGTTCTTGGATCATTGGCGACCCGATCTGGCGCTGTTCGTCGAATCCGACCTGTGGCCGAATCTGATCATCACGGCCAACCAGCGCGACATTCCCCTCATTCTGGTCAACGGCCGCGTGTCGGAGCGCTCATACAATCGCTGGCGGATCATTCCCGCCACCATCGCGGCGCTGCTGCGCCGCTTCGATCTCTGCCTGGCGCAATCGGCCGGGCATGCGGCGCGCTACCGCGACCTCGGCGCTCCGCGCATCACCACCACGGGGAATCTCAAGCTCGACGTGCCGGAACCGCCCGCCGACGCCGTCGAGCTCGCGGCGCTGCGCTCGGCGGTCGGCGACCGCCCCACGATTGCGGCGGCTTCCACCCATGCAGGCGAGGAAACCGCGTTGATCGAGGCGCATCGGCGGCTGCGCAACACGTTTCCGCGGCTGCTCACGATCATCGCGCCCCGGCATCCCGATCGCGGCCCCGGCATCGTCGAGATCGCGAACGCGGCCGGTCTGGCCACCGCGCTGCGCTCGCGCGGATCGCTGCCGGGTCCGACCGACGACATTTACGTGGTCGACACGATGGGCGAGCTCGGACTGGTCTATCGGCTCGCCCCGATCGTTTTCGTGGGCGGCTCGCTGGCGAGCCATGGCGGGCAGAACCCGATCGAGCCGATCAAGCTCGGCGCCGCCATCCTGCATGGGCCGCATGTCTGGAACTTCAGCGAGATCTATGCGGCGCTCGACGCCGCCCACGGCGCCGACGTGGTGGCGGACGTGGGCAAGCTGGCGGTGCGCCTGGGCGCCCTGCTCAAGGACCCGGGCCAGCGCGCAGCTCTGGTGGCGGCCGCGCGCGAGACCGTCAAATCGCTGGGCGGTGGGCTCGACCGCACCCTGGCCGCGCTCGATCCCTATCTGGTTGGTCTGCGGATGGAGCGGCCGCAGAGCCATGCGTGAGCCGGCATTCTGGTGGCGCGAGGCCGGGCTCGCCGCAGGCCTGCTGGCGCCGCTGGCCGCGGTCTATGGGGCGGTCGCGTCAGCCCGGCTGGCGCAGCGCGGCGCTCGCGCCGGTGCGCCGGTCATTTGCATCGGCAATCTGACGGTCGGCGGGGCCGGCAAGACGCCGCTGGCACTGACGCTGGCGCGCCTGCTCAAGGCCGCCGGCGAGACGCCGATTCTGCTCAGTCGCGGCTATGGGGGAAGGCTTGCCGGTCCGCTGCGGGTCGATCCGGCCCGGCACCACGCGGCCGATGTGGGCGACGAGCCGCTCCTGCTGGCTCGCGACGCTGCGACCTTCGTGGCGCGCGACCGCGTCAAGGGGGCGCGCGCGGCGGTCGCGGCCGGCGCCAGCGTCATCGTGATGGATGACGGCTTTCAGAATCCCTCGCTGCAAAAGAACTTTTCGGTCCTGGTCGTCGACGGACGCCGCGGCATCGGCAATGGCAGGGTGGTTCCGGCGGGCCCGCTGCGCGCTCCGCTCAATGCGCAGCTCGCGCGCGCCCATGCGCTGGTGGTGGTCGGATCGCCGAACGGCGCGGCTGGCGTCGCCGCCGCGGCGCACGCGCGCGGCGTGCCCATCTTTGCCGCCGGCTTGGCGCCGGATGCCGCCGTTGCGGCCGCGCTCGCCGGCAGCCGGGTGCTCGCTTTCGCCGGCATCGGGGACCCGCAGAAGTTCTTTGCGACGCTCGCGGCCGCCGGGGTTGCGGCCGCGGCGACCCGCAGCTTTCCCGACCACCATCGCTATTCGGGCGCCGAAGCCAGCATGCTTTGCGCCGAGGCCGATCGCGAAGGCCTGATGCTGGTGACGACGGAAAAAGACTTGGCCCGGATGCAAGGCGACAGCCGGGTGGCGGCGCTCGCCGCCCGCGCCCGCGCGCTCCCGATCACGCTGACGCTGGGGGAAGGCGACGCGTTCCTGCGCCTTCTGCGCACAAGACTCGGGCCGCGCGTTGGCTAGCGCGTGACTGCGACCCATGTTTCGCGCTTGTCCCGGCCTTGAGCCGGGACGGTCCCGGACTCCGGTGTTTGAAACGGTCCCGGCTCAAGGCCGGGACAAGAAACAGAATCAAATGTCAGCTGCGCTGCGACGGCTCGGGAAAATGACGCTGCAGCACGGCCTCGGGAGAGGAATAGGCCTCCTGCAAATCGACGCTCCAATATTTCAGCTCTTCGAGCGGAATCGGAGCCCCGGTGACGGCGCAGCGCACGAAGGCGCCCGGCCTCACCACGCGGAAGTCGCCGTCGAGGTACTTGACCTCGGCCTCGCCCGCCATCGGGGAAGAACGTTCGAAACGATTGAGCACCCTGGCCTCCGCCCAGCCGTATTGATCCAGTCGCGATTGATCCAGTCGCTATTGATCAGGCGTTACATTGATCCGGTCCGTATCCGCTTTCCGGCGTAGTTGGACGTGACCGCCTCGCGCACAACATAACCTCTCGATGCCGCCCATGTAACCCACCGGTAATCATCCGGCCAGCTAGCCCATTGCCAATTTTTCATTGCCGGGGCATGACCTTTTCGGCACCGTGCTAATATCCTCGCGGGGGCGTATGGAATCCACGTTCTATGCGTCTGGTCCTTATCCTTTTCACTGCGCTGGCGGTTGTCTCCACCGCGGCGGCCGGCCGCGCCGCCGCGGCAGAACAAGTGGATATCCCCCAGTCGGATACCACGCTGCACGGTATTTTGTTCCGGCCCGAGGGTGCCGGGCCGTTCCCGGGCGTGGTCGCGCTGCATGGATGCGAAAGCCTGATCGATCGTTCCGGCAAGATGGCGCCGCAGTTTGCCGCCTGGGGCGAGCGGCTCGCCGCCGCCGGGCTTGCGGCGGTTTTCCCCGACAGTTTCGGATCGCGCGGGCTGCGCACCCAATGCCGGGTGTCGGAGCGCAAGGTGCGTTCCGAGCACGAGCGCGTCGCCGACGCCAACGCGGCGCGGCGCTGGCTGCAAAGCCAGTCCTGGATCATCAAGGATCGGATCTCGGTGCTGGGCTGGGCGAATGGCGGCAGGGCGTCGCTTTGGGCGGTGCGGCCGCATGCGCTGCCGCACGACGGGGCGCCGGATTTTCGCTCGGCGGTCGCTCTCTATCCGGGCTGCCGGCGGCTCGGCGACCTCGCCTGGAGCGCGCGGATTCCCACCCTCATCCTGATCGGACGCGCCGATGACTGGACGGCGCCCGTGCCCTGCGAGCAGATGGTCGCGGGTGCGCGCGGGCGCAGCGCGCTTGCTTCGCTCGTGGTCTATCCGGGGGCCTATCACGAATTCGATCGTCCCGATTACCCGCTGCGGGAGCTGACCGGGCTGGCCTATACGGCGGACGGATCCGGCCGCGCCCATGTCGGCACCAATGCGGCCGCGCGCACCGACGCGCTCACGCGGGTGCCGGAATGGCTGGCGCGTTGACGGGGTGGTGCTGGAGCGGTTTGACGTCAGCCGGACGCGTCCACTTTTCCTGAAAATGCTCTAACCGAACAGGCTGCCTTGGCCCTTGTCGCCGCCCTGGCGGCTGCGCGGTTTTGCCGAAGCGTCCGCGGCGCCCGCCGACCTTCCGTCGGCGTGCGCGCGCACGTGTCCATCGGAAAACTCGATATCGACCGGCATGCCGGGGCTCACCGCGGCAGCGATCCGCAGCGGTCTTCCGTCGAGATCCCGCACCAAGGCAAAGCCACGCGCCAGCACGCCCCGATGGGACAGCGCCGCCAGCAGCTGGCCGTCGCGCGCGACGGCGGCGGCCTGCTGGGCAAGCAGCGTGGCGACCGCGCGCCGCGCCCGTTGCGCAAGCGCGCTGGCACGTTCGCGCGCGCGCGTGATGCGGGCTCCATGGGCCTGCGCATTGGCCTTGAGCCCGGCCGCCAGCCGCAGCGTTGCCACATCGAGCCGTTCGCGCCGGCGCAGTCGCGCGATGGTGTCGGCGAGGCGCGCCCGCTCCGCCAGCGCGGCGGTGAGCTCGGCGCCGCGCCGCATGCGGGCGTGCAGGATGTGCGGGCCGAACCGTCCGGTCGTGCGCGAGAATTGGCTGTGATGCAGCCGCGCATTGGCGATGAGCGCACGCGGCAGGCGGGCGCCCGCATGGTCGAGCCGTTGGCTCGGCAGCGCCAGCAGCTCTTGCGCGCCCGGCAGCGCCCGCATGGCGGCCCGCAACTCGGTGCGCCGCGCCTCCTGGCCGCGCCACCAGCAGGCGAGCTCCCGGCGCGCCAGGCCATCGACCGCGATGATGAGATCGGCGCGCACCGGCACCGCCATCTCGGCCGCCGCGCTCGGGGTGGGGGCGCGCTTGTCGGCGGCGAAGTCGATCAGCGTCATGTCGGTCTCGTGGCCGACCGCCGAGATCAGCGGGATCATGCTTTCGGCCGCGGCGCGCACCACGATCTCTTCGTTGAATGACCAGAGGTCTTCGAGCGAGCCGCCGCCGCGTGCCACGATGATCAGATCGGGACGCGCGAGCGGGCCGGCTGCCGGCAGCGCATTGAAGCCGCGGATCGCCGCCGCCACCTGCTCGGCCGAGCCGTCGCCCTGCACCCGCACCGGCCAGACCACGACGCGGCGTGGGAAACGGTCGGCGAGGCGGTGCAATATGTCGCGGATGACGGCGCCGGTCGGCGAGGTGATGACGCCGATCAGCTCGGGCAGGAACGGCAGCAACTGCTTGCGCGCGGCGTCGAACAGGCCTTCGGCGGCGAGCTTCTTCTTGCGCTCCTCGAGCAGCGCCATCAGGGCGCCGAGACCGGCCGGCTCCAGCGTCTCGACCACGATCTGGTATTTCGACTGGCCCGGATAGGTGGTGAGGCGGCCCGAGACGATGACCTCGAGCCCTTCCTCGGGCTTGATCCGCATCCGTGCGAATGCGGTCTTCCAGATCACCGCCTCGATCTTGGCGCTCTCGTCCTTGAGCGAGAAATAGCAATGGCCGGAGGAATGCGCGCCGCGAAAGCCGGAAATCTCGCCGCGCACGCGCACAAAGCCGTAGGCGTCCTCGATCGAGCGCTTCACCGCCGCCGAGAGCCCGGAGACGGTCCATTCGACCACGTTGACCCGAGGTTCATTCATGGGTGTGGGATCGCTCGCCTCGGATCGGCCGTGATGAGATCAATCGGCATGAGATCAATCAGCGCGCCGGGCGCTATTTTCCGGCGACGCTGTCCAATGTCGGACAGGTGCGTTTTTCCATCGGCGTCTCGTAGGGCTGGTAGTTGGTCTTGTCGATCACCACCGACTTGAGGATCACCTCCTTGGGGGCCTCCTGCTTGCGCAGATGGCGAACCGCGATCTCGGCCCCAAGGCAGCCCTGGAAATATCCGTTGTAGTCGCCGCTGGCGACAATTTCCCCGGACTTGATGTATTCGAGCACCTCGGTGCTGGCGTTGATTCCGACCACCAGCGCCTTCTTGCCGGCGGCCTTGAGGGCGTCGTTGGCGCCGATCGCCATCGGATCATTGCCGGCCAATACGCCGTCGATCTGCGGATAGGCGCGCAGGAAATCGCGCATGTTCTGCAGCGCGACCGGGCGGGCGTAATTGGCCGATTTCGCGGCAAGCAGCTTGATCTCGGGAAACTCCTTGAGCGCATCGTTGAAGCCGCGCGAGCGGGCAACCGCGGTCGGCAGCGTGGGCGGACCTTCGAGCATGACGATATTGCCCTTGCCCCCCATGGCCTTGAACAGATAGCGCGCGGTCGCCATCGCGAGGTCGTAATCGTCGTTGCCGACATAGGCCACGGCCTGGCCGCCGGCCAGGCGATCGATGACGTTGACCACCGCGATGCCGGCGGCGTTGAACT
This sequence comes from Xanthobacteraceae bacterium, assembly GCA_036502925.1. Classification (GTDB taxonomy): domain Bacteria; phylum Pseudomonadota; class Alphaproteobacteria; order Rhizobiales; family Xanthobacteraceae; genus VAZQ01. Next base: position 5,736 of record DASXXS010000344.1, on the reverse strand, counting down.
TGTCCACGGCCGGAACGAGCGCCTTGGGGTCGGACGGGCTGAACACGAGCGCGTCCGGCTTGTTGCTCAGCACCTCATCCGCCAGCGCGATCTGCTCGGGGACGCTGTTCTCGGTGCGGGGGACGAAATGCAGGCTCTTGTCGCCGAGCTTGCCGGCCATGTTTTCGCTGCCCACGCGCACGCCGCGAACGATCGGGTTGGATTGGCCCTTGGTCAGGGTGGCGATGGTCTCGGCGCCGGCCGGCGCTGCGCCCAGCCCGTTCAGGATCGTGAGCACGGCTGCGACGCCTGCTGCATGGATTTTCATCGTGATGCTCCCGGTTGATGGCGTTCGAGCGGTTCAAGGCGGCGCATTATAGCGCGGGCAGCAGGTCGCGGGCACCCTCCACCGCGGCTTCCGGCAGGGCATAAATGCCGCGCACGACCGCGGCGAGCTCCTCGGCGCCGACCGGACCGAGGTCGAGCCCCTGCTTTTGCAACGCCTCGATGAATTCCGGATCTTTCAGGCTCTGCAGATAAGCACGGCGGACGGCGTCCACACGCTCTTTGGGGACGCCCGGCCCCATGAACGACGGATAGCCGGTGGCGCTGGGCGCGCACAGCACCTCCAGCACCTGGCGGTCTTCCGGCGTCCGGGCGAGATCGAGGCCGAGCGGCACATCCGGGGGAATGTCGGGCGCCTTCTTCACGCCGAGCTGCACCAGGACGGTGACCAGCTTGTCGGTCACCCATCTCGCGCTCGGTCCGCTGTTGAGCGACTTCCAGGTGGAACCGACCTTGCCCTGCACCTCGCCGCGCTCCAACGCCAGGTCGACGGCGCCCAGGCCCGCATAGCCGGGCACGATCTTGAACTTGGTTCCGGCGATGCGATTGAGCGCGCGCGGATAGATGCCGGTGTCCTGGGCGATGCTGGTGGCGCCGACCACGACCTCCATGCGCATCGCATCCTGGATCGTGCGCACCTCGGTCGAGGCATTCCAGACGAGCCCCATGGAGACCGTGCGGGTGGGGCTGCCGATCCAGTTGAACCTGGTGGGATCGAATTGCGCCTGCGGAATCTTGAGCAGCGGCGCCAGCAGGAAACCGCGGGTGATGAAGCCCCACGCGGTCCCGTCCTGCGCCGCGATGCCGTAGATGTAGCTTGCCGCCTTGATGCCGCCGGCGCCCGGCATATAGGACACCACCAGGTTCGGGTGTCCCGGGAGATATTTCCTGATGACGGGCGCCAATGCCATCGGATAGGCGCTGACCGCGCCGGCACCGACCCCGGTGCCCACGATCATCGTGATGGTCTTGCCGCGATAGAAGTCCTCGATCGTTTCGGCGCCGGCAGGGCTCGTGGCCAGGATGGCGGCAAGCAGCAGGGTGGGTAACGCGGCATAAGGGCGTTTACGCCCGTCTTCGCGGGCTGCATAAGGGCGTTTACGCCCGTCTTCGCGGGCTGCATAAGGGCGTTTACGCCCGTCTTCGCGGGCTGATGTGCCGTAAGGTCGAATGATGCGGCACGGCGTAGCGGCGCGTTGCCCACGCGGCTGGACCTCGCCTTGCAGCCGCGTGGGCGAAATTGCGCGATGCCGCGCAATCATGATCGCGGTGCCAGGCAATTTTGCCCACCCTGCAGGTTTCATCGAATCGATCCTCTAACGCCGTGCGCTGCCGCCCGCGCCAATCTTGATGCCGTAATCGTGCGCGGCGGCGGCGGCGGAGACGTAGCCGGCATCGAGATCGCGCTGGATCAGGTGGAGCGGCCGTTGGCTAGGCGGCCCATAACCGCCGCCGCCGCCGGTCTCGACACACAGCAAATCGCCGGGCTCGAGCGCCAGGCCCTTCTCCTTCCCAATCGATCTTCGCGCGCCGGTGCGCTCGCTCACCAGCGTGAACCGTCCGGGCTTGCCCTCCTTGCCGCCCTGCACCCCCCAGGGCGGGAACTTGGTCCGGTCGAGGTTGGTCTGCACCATGCAGGGCGCCAATATGCGATAGGTCTTGCGGAAGCCCAAGCCGCCCCGGAACGTGCCGGCACCCCCTGAATCCTGGCGCAGCGAAAATTCCTCGATGCGGATCGGCAGCGTGGCCTCCTGCAGCTCGAGCGGGATGATGCGGGTGTCGCCATGCGCCATGGTGCGGAACGGGCCGGCGCCGTCGTGGGTCGCGCCCGCGCCCCAGCCGCCGTGCCCGCTGTCGTGAGTGCCGAAAAAAGTCCCATCCGGGCGGCGGCCGTAGAACCTTATGCCGGAATGGGTGCCGAAATGGCCGCCCGGCACCTGCTCCGGCAAGGCCTGTTCCAGCGCCCTGATCACCGTATCGATCACGCTCGGGAACGGAGTCGAGTAATTGCCCATGGGGGCGGTCGGCGCCGCGCTCAGGATCGTTCCCGGCGGCAGCACGAGCTTGAGCGGCCGAAACGTTCCCTCGTTCGCCATCTCGCCGGCCCCGATCAGATATTTGAAGGCGACGCGCGCGGTGGTCTGGCCGCCGCCGAAATAGCCGGAATTGATCGGGCCCTTCGCCTGGCCCGCCATCTGCGAATAGTCGACCGTCATCTCGTCGCCGTGCACGATGACCTTGACGCGGATCGGCAGCGGTTCATCGCCGGAGCGATCGTTGTCGAGAAAGGTTTCGGCGCCGTAGACGCCGTCCGGCATGGCCCGGATCAAGGCGCGCGCGGCTGCCTCGGACTGGTCGAGGATCAGCGCGACCGCGCGGGCGAAGGTCGCCACGCCGTATTTGTCGGCGAGCTCCGCCGTCAGGTCGCGTCCGAGCAGGCAGCCGGCGAGCTGCGCCGCGATGTCGCCCATGAGCTCGGTCGGCTGGCGCGTATTGTTCTCGATGATGCGGTAGACCTCCTCGATCGGCTCGCCCTGCGACCACAGCTTGATCGAGCGCAGCTGCAGGCCTTCCATGAAGATATCGGTCGAGCGCGGCACCGCGCCGCCGATATCGATCCAGTGGACGTTAATGGCGAAGAAGCCGATCAGATCGGCGCGGTCGTGGCCGGCATGGATCGGCGTATACATGACGGTGTTGTTGAGATGCTGGCCCTGCACCGCCGCGTGATTGCACAGCACCACGTCGCCGCGCCCGAGCCGCTCGCGCCCGTAGATTTGCAGGCCGTCGCGCACCGCCATGCCGACCGAATCGGCGACGAACGGCGGCATCCCGCCGGTGCATTGCGCCACCAGCTGCCCGTCTGGATCGGTGAGCCCGACCGCGAAATCGTTGTATTCGTAGATATAGGGGCTGAACGCGGTGCGCTTGATGTTGGCGTCGATCTGGTTGGCGATCGCCACCAAGGCATGCCGGATCACCTCGAGCGTGATCGGGTCGACGGCGAGCCGAGAATCCTGATGGCCGGCGAGGTCCTGCATGCTGCGGCTATGGGCTCCGGAGCTTCTTTTGCACGCGTTCGTCGAAACGCGCCACATTGACCACGACGCGTTGGTGCGAGCCGCCCCCGATCGGCTCCTTGTCGTCGCGCGCCTCCACCCGAAACGAGAGCGTCCGGCCCTCGACCGCGATCAGCTCGGCGGTTGCGGTGACGCGCATCCCGATCGGGGTGGCGGCAAAATGCCGGACATCGAGATGGATGCCGAGGCTTTGATGCCCCGCCGGCAGGAGATGCTCGACGGCGGCGAGCGCTGCCGCTTCGATCACGTTGATCATGACCGGCGTCGCCAATACCGGCACCTTGCCGCTGCCGATGCTGGGCGCCGTGTGCTCGACCCCGACCAATATCTCCGCGCTCCCCTTCAGCCCGGCCTGCAGACGCGAGAGATCGATCATCGCGGTGGACCCGTGCGTCGAACGTGAAGCCATCCCGCCGTAGGGGCGGCCCTTGTGGCCGCCCTGTCGCTGCCATCATGGTGGGCGCCCACAAGGGGCGCCCCTACGGACCGATCGAAAAGCCGCCCGCGCTATTCGTATTCGCCCTCGATATCCTTGCCGGTGTAGTCCGTCATCATGGCGGTGGCCAGGAGCGTCAGGATCGAGCAGACCAGGATGTAGCCGGCGATGGCGTAGGCCGAGGCGTACTGGGCCAGCAGCCAGGTGGCGATCAGCGGGGCCGGGCCGCCGGCAATGACCGAGGCGAGCTGATAGCCGAGCGATGCGCCGCTGTAGCGCAGGCGGCCGGTGAACGATTCCGCGATCAGCGCGGCCTGCGGCCCGTACATCATGTCATGCGGGACGAGCGACAGCACGATCGCCAGAAAGATCAGCGCGAGCGAACCGGTATTGAGCATGGCGAAATAGATGAAGCCGAACACGCCGACCGTCGCTGCGCCCAGCATGTACATCTTCTTGCGCCCGATCCGGTCCGAGATGTGCCCGAACAGCGGGATCGAGACGAACGACAGCACCGAGGCGGTCAGCACGGCGAAGAGCAGGAAGTCGCGCGAGACCTTCAGCGTGCCGGTCCCGTAGGAAAACACGAACGCGGTGAAGATATAGAACGGCGCCTGCTCCGCCATGCGCGCCAGCGCGCTCAGGACGATCTCCTTGGGCTGTTGCGTGATCACCGCCAGCATCGGGGCGCGCTCGATCCGCCGCTCGGCGACGAGCTTGCGAAAGACGGGCGTCTCGAGAATGCCGAGCCGGATGTAGAGGCCGACCGCGACCAGGATCAGGCTGAGGAAGAACGGCACGCGCCAGCCCCAGGCCAGGAACTCTTCGCCCGACATCTGGCTGAAGGCGAGGACCGCGAGATTGGCGAGGAACAGGCCGCACGGGACGCCGAATTGCGGCCACGACGCGATGAAGCCGCGATGCTGGTCGCCGCGCGCCCACTCCATCGACATGAGCACCGAGCCGCCCCATTCGCCGCCGACCCCGATGCCTTGGACGAAGCGCAGGAACGTCAGGATGACGGCGCCCCAGATGCCGATGTGGTCGTAAGTCGGCACCAGCGACACCAGGAAGGTCGCGATGCCCATGAGCAGCAAGGTGGCGATGAGCGTGGACTTGCGCCCGATGCGGTCGCCGTAATGGCCGAAGATCGCCGCCCCTATCGGCCGGGCCACGAAGCCCACCGCGTAGATGGCGAATGCTTCCAGCGTGCCCACCAGCGGGTCCGAGCGCGGGAAGAACAGCTTCGCGAAGACCAGACCCGTCATCGTGCTGTAGAGGAAAAAATCGTACCATTCGATGGCGGTGCCGATCGTGCTGGCGATGACGGCGCGCTTGAGCTGGACTTGATGCTCGCTGTCCGACAGCGGCGAAGCTTCGACGATACCGATCGTGGCCACGGCTCTCCTCCCCGGCTTGTTGTTTCGCATGCTGATTTCGTACTTGTCCCGGCCATTAGCGCGTTTACGCGCGTCTTCGACGCGCTATGAGCCGGGACCGTTCCAAACTCCGGCATGTGGAACGGTCCTGGATCAGCGGAGGGAGCCATAGCGCGTCGAAAGACGCGCGTAAACGCGCTGATGGCGTCGCACCGCATGCGGGACACAGCGTCAGACACGGGCATACTGGCCCGAATGGTAGGCGCTTTCGCGACCGGCTTGAAGTCCGGATTCGCCGAGCGAAGGTCGCACTATGATGACGGTCCGCGTTGGTATCGGCATTTCGCCACGGAGCGCCGGATGAAGCTTGCGGCTCGCTTGGCGCGTCCGTGGCCCTGACGCGTGTTTTCGCACCTGTCCTGGGCGCAGTGCGGTCTCCTTCTCCCCGCGCGCGGGGAGAAGGTCGGGATGAGGGGGCCTCTCCGCGAGTCTGAGCTTGTGGAAGCGCCCCCTCACC
>DASXXS010000343.1:0-7555 GCA_036502925.1 Xanthobacteraceae bacterium | reverse complement strand
GCCGCGGCAAACGAGACCACCAGGGAGACTACCGCAGATAAGAATGCCAGCCGGAGCGTTCCGCCCCGGTGAGCCTGGTTGACCACTGGTGCCCCGTTTTGCATTGAGCCGTGCATCCATCGTTTCCCGGAGAATTCGAAGCCGCACAGGCGCAAATCTCCGACCAGGTAGTTTCAGCAAGTGTCGGTGATCGTCGACGCCAGGCTGAAAAGTGGCTCCATCGCTGAGAGCTGCCGTGGCGCACATATGTCAGGCGGGCTGTCGCATTGCCGTCCCTTGATTATTGTCGATAATGTACCGCCAGAGTCCATCCGCGCCGCGGCGCAGGGTATCGCTCGCCGAGCCTCCGAGGTGCACGTGCTTGCCGTCGGGACCTGTGCCATCAATTGACCAGTCCAGCACGATCTGGGCGACATCACCGGCAACGAACACATGGCGTGCCTTGGCCTCCAGCGGCAGGCCGAGTTTGAGATCGCGCTCGAGTTCGGCGGCGATCTCGGTGTGATCAGTGATGGTTCGCCCGTCTTTCGCGATGAGCACGGCCTCCGGGGCGTACAGGCCTATCATCGCGCTGACCTTGCCGGAGTTAAATCGCTCAAGCAGCGTCGCTACAATGCCTTCGGGCTCAGTAGGGAGTGTATAGGACTCGGACATCAGGGGTCTCCTGTTCGTGTTGGTTGCACCGCGATGCGGCGATGATACGCACGTTGTGGCTTGGACGTCAGTTAGAAACTTGATCGACACCCGCTGGGTTGCGAAGGCCGACTCCGGCGATCAACAGGGCATGCCCATACCTTTTTTCTCCACGACATTGAGTGAGCCCGCCATATTCGAAAAGCATCGAGCGGGCGGTCACGGCCACGACCGGCATCCCGCCGGCTTCGATGAAGCCAAGTCCTGCGGGCTTGCGCACAAGGCGGGATGCATCGGCCAGCGCAAACTCGGCGTATGCTCCGACGAAGCGATCGTTCGTCACTCCAAAAATCGCATCGCCTGGCGCCAAATCGTCCACGCCGTCGCCGACCTCGACGATAACACAGGACAGATCAGCGCCCGGTGTGACCGGCAAAGTCAACGCACGGCCGATCTTTCCCTCGCGCACCAGCGCATCCCAGGGCCCCCACTCTTGCCGCGCCGACCCTCACGAGAACTTCTCCCGTGCGCGGTATCGGCACAGGTATCGACGACAGGTGCAACTGTTCGATACGTGTCGCTAAGCCGCCGCTTTCTTCGCGATGACGAAGTCGCTGAGATCGGCAGTATCATGCGTGCTGCGTTCCATCCATAACACAAGCAGCCTGCATCCATTCGTAGTCATGTGCGGGCCGTGGACGGTGCCAGCCTTGAAATGGAGCGAAGTGCCGGCCTGGTACTGCTTGCCTTCGTTGGTGAAGTCGCCCTCCGCCACGTAGAGCGCTTCGGCCAGGCCCTTGTGGGAATGAGCCGGAATAACTGCGCCGGGCTTCATCTCAATGTGTAACATGACCGGCCCCAGTTGGTAGTTGGCGTTCCGGACCGCCAGCGTAATATCGCCCTCGCTCGGGAAGGGAAAACGATCCGTCTTGAGCTGACTGCTGAGTACCTCTTGATCGACCATGATGTCGTCTCCTGTCTTCGAAGTTGTTCCATTGAGACAGGCCGTCCTGAACGGCACCGCACCGCCCACCCCATTTCCACGCGCACCAATAGCCCCGTGCGCGATCGCGGCAAGTGAACTTGCGACCGCGACAAGTCAAAATGTTTTGCCCGGAATAGAAGCTCTCTGATGGAACGAAGTCGAGGCTCATGGATTGGTGTTATTGGTGTCCGCGACGTTGGCGGTATGCACGGTCCCGCCATTTCGCTACCGCGACCTCGGTTCGATCGCGACGATCGGGCGCAAGCGCGCAATTGTCTGGAGCGTCGCACACATCTACTACCTGATCGTCTCCGCAATCGTACCATCGTGGCGATGAACTGGGTGTGGAACTACCTGACGCTCCAGCGCGGGACGCGACTGATCACGGCGGGTACCGGCTCGCGTATCGAGGACATGACACAGTGCGCGCGCTGGACGGCATCGGCACGGATCGGAGATGGGCGAAAGCCCAATCTCGACCGTCTTGGCGCCGCGCTACGCGCTGCCGCCCTGCAGCGGCGCGGCTCCCCCGGCGGCGATCGGCCGGAACAACAGCCGCTGATAGAACCAGCCGATGCCGAGCAGCACGATGCCGAGCCCGATGAAGGACAGCGCCTGGTAGATGCCGGTGAGATCGGACATATCCACCAGGAAGACCTTGAGCACGGTGAGGATCGTGACGGCCGCGGAGCCGAAACGCACCGGCCGCGAGCGCAGCCAGATGCCGGCGGCGAGCAGCGCGACCCCGAAGGCGAGCCAGACCGCCGAATAGGTGTATTGCTCGGCATCGCTGGTCGCGCCGGCGGTCAATACCGGTTCGTGATAGAACCGCGTCACTTGCAGCGTGAGATAAGCGAGCCCCAGCGCCAACGCCGCGATTGCCGCGGTGGTGCTGTAGGCCTGCGGGCGCACCCCGCGCGCGACCAGGGCCAGCACGCCGGCCAGCAACGCCGGCACGCCATAACCCAATAGAATGAGATTGAAGAACAGCCCGCCGACCGGCTCGCCGGTGGCGATCGGGTTGTCGATCAATCCCAATCCGAACACGATGCCGGCGAGCGCGAGCGCCGCGATTGCCAACGCGGCGACATTGTGGACCACGCTGCCGGTGCGCAGGCGCAAGCGTTCGAGACCGATCGCCAGCGCGAGCCAGACCGACACATGCAACGCCAGTTCCGCGAGCGCAGTGGTCCGCCGGTAGACGTCGCCGCCGGTCATGAAATGGCGGATTTCCAGAAAGGCGAGCAGCAGCGTGAACAGGATCGCCGCCAAATCCACGATGCGTGCGGGCGCATCGTCGGCGCGGCGCCGCAACCGATAGCCGGCGAACCAGAAGGAGGCGGCCGGAATGCCGTAGCCATAGAGCAGCCAATTGAAGATCGGCACCGTGCCGACATCACGTCCCACGATGCGCGGCTCGCGGGCGATCCGCGCCAGCACCAGTGCCGTCATGACGGCGGCGAGCGAACGCAATGCCGGCAGCGGCCGCTTCTCCGCTATCCAGGCAATGCCGGGCACCATCAGGGCAAGCGCAACGGTCAGCCAGCCTTTGTCGAGCGCCATGGTGAGCGCCAGCGCCAGCGCCCCCACTGCGCCGGTCGCGAAAATCGCGCCGGAGGCGGCGAGGCCGGGGCGCGGCGCGCGCCGGCTCAGGGATTCGGTCGCCGCGGCGGCAACAACCGCCAGCAGCAACGCAACGCTGGCGAACGGGATCGAGCGATCGAAGCCGGCGATGCGATAATAGAGCGCGACCAGAATGGCGATCGGCACGAATACCGCCGAGGCGCTCCAGAGCATCGGCACCAGCGGATGCTCGGAACGCCCTTGCGCTAGAAATCCGGTGCCGGCGAACAGGAACGCGAAGCCGATGCCGAGCACCAGATGCCAGCCGAATTGCGCCTGCTCGGGCTCCGGCACCACGCCGGCCGCCGGCCCCCCGGGTGCGATGAGATGGAGAATGTCGGTGTTGGCCGACCATTGCGCGAACACGACGGCGACCAGCGCGCCAGCGGCCGGCACCGCCGCGGTCGCCGCCTGCGACCGCCATGCGATGGCGCAAGTGGCGACTACCAGCGCCACCAGCACGGCGAGCGCCAGCGGGTCGTGCCCGCTCGCCAGCACCAGGATGGTCGCGGCGGCGAGATAGGCGGCGAGCGCGCCTGATGATACCGCATCGATCCGCGCCGGTTGCGCCGGCGGGCCGTAGAACAAGCCTGAGACGATCAGCAGCGCGGCGAGCCCGAAACCCGCCACGATGTGGAAGGCGTGCGCCGGCAGCGCATCGACACGGTCGTCGACGATCCCGGGAAACGTCCACAGGACGGCGAACAGGATCGCCGTGATGGCGAGCCAGCGCCACATCCGCAGCCGCGCCAGCACAAAGGCCGCCGCGGTCACCACCGCCAGATAGATATAGAGCGACCAGTAATCGGGATGGTCGGACGCGACCAGGAGCGGCGTCACATAGGCGCCGACGAGACCGAGGCCGGCCAGCGCCGGGCCATGCAGGAGCGCGGCCGCGAGCGTCGCCAGCGCGACCACGCCGAGCAGCAGGAAAGCGGCGGCAGGCGCGAGGAAGCCGTAGAGCGCATAGGCCGCATAGACATCTGCATACGCGATGGTGGTGCCGACAGCGGTGAGAATGCTCGGAATGTGCGCGCTCGGCAGCCCGGCAATGCCGCTCACCTGCTCGCTCCGCCGCGCCCATTCGCCGGCCGCGATCAGCGCGATCGCCAACAGCGCGCCGAGCACTATGCGCACGCCGGGACCGATGAGGCCCTGCTCGATCGATAAACGCACCAGAAAGAAACCGCCGAGCGCGAGCGCAAGGCCGCCGACCCAGACCACCCATTGGGTGCCGAAGCGTTCCTCGAAGCCCTTGGCGGGCGGCGTGGGCCCGGCCGGAGATTTCGGCGGGAGCGCGCGATCGGGCTTTGGCGAGGGCCTAGCTGGGGCAGGGGCGGGCGGTTCCGGTTCCGGCGCACGCACGGGTCGGACATCGGGCGGCGGAGCGGAAATCGGTTGGGGTTCGCCAGGCAGTTCCCGCTCCGGCGCTGCCGGGCGCGGCGCCGCGACCGCAGCGGGCGCTGCATCGAGACGGCGCTCGAGGGCGACCAAACGCCGCTCGAAACCCCGCAACTGGTCGCGCGTCCCGACCGCCATCACCACGCCCACGATGGCGGCGATCGGTACCGCGAGCAGGAGAAGGATCAGCAGAACGATCAGGAGTTCCACGAATTCGCCCCGCAGTGCCCGGTCCGAGCCGGATGCTATGTCAAGCGGACGGCCCGCGGAAGCTTGCCCATGATCGTCTGCTCAGGATCGTCCGCCGAAGCGCAGGCCGGCCGAGGGGCGCTCCTGCGCGACCTCGCGGCGGAAGCGGAACAGCGCGGCCGGCCGTCCGCCGGTCGCCGTCGACATTTCTCCGGTCGGCTCGACCAGCGCGGCGCTCTCCACCAGCCGCCGGAAATTCTGCTTGTGCAGATGACGTCCGGAGATTGCCTCGACGGTGCGCTGAACCTCGGTCAGCGTGAATTCCTGCGCCATCAGCTCGAACACGACCGGCCGGTATTTGAGCTTGGCGCGCAGCCGCGCGATGGCGGTCGCCAGGATGCGGCGGTGATCCATGCGCATCGGCTCGCCCAGCACCGGGAGCTTGCGGCGCGCGAGCGCCGCTTCCCTGCCGTCGCGGCGTGCCTCCTCGACCAGGCCCGCCTCGTAGAGCAGCTCATAGCGATCGAGGATCTTTTCTTCGTCCCAGGGAGCGCCGCCCTCGCCGAAGCAGAGGCGCAGCCGCTCGCGCCGGCCGAGCGCGCGTCCGGGCTCCGGCCGGTCGGAGCGGCCGGCCCATTCGCGCAGCAACGGCAGGATGCTCGCATCGAGAATTTTCGGGCGCTGCTCGCGCCAGTCCTCCCACGGAAAGAAACTGTACCATGGCTCGAAACCGGCGCCGGCCGCGCGCAACGGGGTGACGTTCTCGGGCCGCCGCGTCAGCGCCAGGTAGCCGATCGAGACCATGTGGGCGCCGGTATCGCCAGGCCGCGCATGGCGGCCGCGGTCGCCGAACGTATAGAGCTGCTCCACATAGCCGACCGTGAGGCCGGTCTGGGCCTCGACCCAGGCCCGCAGCCCGATCTCGAAGGTGCGGTGCGTGAGTGGATCGAAGGGCCCGAACGGCAGGCCGGGGCGCGGCGCATCCTTGCCGCCATCGCCAGCGACCAAGTCGTCCGCTACCAGGTCGCCCGCGACGATGTCGCCAGCGACCAGGATGGCCGGCTCATCGCCTTCGACGGCGACGATCGCGGCGGTGAGCCCGATCTCGATCGGCGTCAGCTGGTTCTCGGGCATGGGAGCATTTTCAGGAAAAGTGGAATCCGGTTTTCCGTTTCGAAAATGCGACAACGCAATAATGTATCATACCACGTGCCGGATGCTTGCTCACTCGAGCTCGAGCCGGAACGGATCGGCCTCGAAGGCGATGGCGCCGCGGCCGATCTCCTCGATCGCGGTGGTCATGCGGCCGCCGCGTCCGAGCGCGCGATCCGCCAGCGCCACGATACGGAAATTCGGGGTGGCGGTCGGCGAGGCGAGCCGCAGGTTACGGGCGATCGCCAGCTCGGCGCGGTCGGGATTGAGCGCGCAGGCCGCCACATAGGCGCCGGCCGTGGACCGGCTGATGCCGGCATAGCAATGCATCACCAGCGGCGCCGCCCGATCCCAGCCGCGGACAAACTCCAAGAGCTTGGCGACATGCTCGTCGGCCGGCGCGATATAGCCCTCAAGCGGACCCGTGATGTCGTCCATGCCGAGAATCAGGTGGTTCTCCGACCTGATGCCGCAGGGTCGCTGCACCAGCTCGATGTCCTTGAGCAAGGTCACCACATGCCGCGCGCCCGTCGCCTCGACGGTCTCGTGCAGGCGGGAAAGCGAGCAAACATGAATCATGCCGGTCTTGGGTCCTCAGCCACCGATATAGGTGTCCTGGTCGCGGTATCAAAGTGTCGCACGCCCGCTGCTGTGTCGTCCCGGGCTTGACCCGGGACCCATACTCCGCAGCTGCTCGAGAGGACACGGGGGTATGGGTTCCTGCTTTCGGGCCTGTGAGGAAATTGTCAAAGACAGCCCCTCTACGAGTCGTCCCTGCGCAAGCAGGGACCCATACTCCGTGGGCTCATCGATCGGCTGCGGCGTATGGGTCCCGGCTCTTCCGCCGGGACGACAGAGACGGCGATTCCTTCACACGCTCTTTCGCAGGAACGACCCGGTGAGACAAAAGCTAGTCCACGGCCAGCCGGCCGAAACGCTCGAGATAGCGCGCTTGCGCGATGTCGGCGGGCCAGGGCGTGAGATAGTCCCGCTCCAGCGCGGCGGACAAGCGCGGCGCGCTGCCGAAGAAGCGGCCCGCTTCGGCTTTGGCGAAGCCCGCGAGCCGCGTCGCCTCCAGATGGGCGGCGGCGCGGTCCGCCGCCTTGATCAGGGCCAGCAGGTCCGCGGGCAGCACCGCCGGCAAGCCGAAGCGCAGGTGAATCGCCGCCAGGAGCCGCGCCTCGACGGTCTTGTAGGCGTCCCCGATGACGGCCTTGAACGGCGAGATCATGTCGCCGATCACGTATTCGGGCGCATCGTGCAGCAGCGCTGCCAGACGATGCCGCCGGCTCAGCCGCACGCGTTGCCGGGCGATGGTCTCGACCAGCAGCGAATGCTGGGCCACCGAATAGATATGGGCGCCTTCGGTCTGCCCGTTCCAGCGCGCGACGCGCGCGAGCCCGTGGGCGATATCGGCCATCTCGATGTCGAGCGGCGAGGGATCGAGCAGGTCGAGCCGGCGTCCCGACAGCATGCGCTGCCAGGCGCGCGGCGCCGCGCCCGCGGCCCGCTTCGCGTTCATGGCTTGGCGCGCAGCTTTGCGCCGGCGCCATGCCGGTAACAGCTCACCAG
>DASXXS010000342.1:0-3507 GCA_036502925.1 Xanthobacteraceae bacterium | reverse complement strand
GATAGAAGCGGGTGTAGAGGCCGCGCGAGACATAGCCGATGTGTGGCGTGGCCAGCAGGTTCGGCAGCGTGCGGAACGGATGGTCGGGCGGCAACGGCTCCTGGTCGAAGACATCGATAGCCGCCCCGGCAATCTTGTGCGCCTCGAGCGCCGCGATGAGATCCGCCTCGACCACGATCGGGCCGCGTGACGTGTTGACCAGTCGGGCTGTGGGCTTCATGAGCGCAAGCTCGGGAGCGCCGACAAGACCGCGTGTCCGACCACTGAGGACGAGGTGGACGGAAACGACATTAGCCCGCTTGAACAATTCCTCCTTGGAGACCAGCTCGGCGCCCACTTCGGCTGCGCGCTCGGCCGTCAGGTTCTGGCTCCAGGCAATCACGTTCATGCCGAAGGTCTTGCCGACTCCACGCGCGGCGACCGCGCTCGCCAAGTCGCAGGCCTACCAGGACGCCGCGGATGCCCCGGCGACCTTGCGGGCTTATGCGACCGACCTCGCGAACTACAAGGCCTGGTGCGACCGGCACGGTTTCGTCGCCATGCCTGCAACACCCGAGGTGGTCGGGGCCTATCTGGCGGCGGCCGGCGAAGGCTATGCGCTTCCGACCCTGCGTCGCCTGCGCGGCGACAAACAGGCTGGGAGTCGGCGACGATCTGGATGGATGACGCCGGGGTCGGCCGGAGGTTGGGCGTAGCCCGACCGTAGGCTGACCCCGGCGTCGGCGCGGTTTCCCGCGGGGGAGCCGGCCTGCGACTCGTGACACGGCGCCGGAATGGCGGGGCTCTCAACTCCCCAGAAGAGACCCCCCTCGTGCCCGGCAAACACATCACGGATCAGCAGGCGAAGTTGTACATGACCCTCCGCAGAACCCACAGCCGCGAGACCGCCGCGGCCAAGGCCGGCTTCAGCACCAGCACCGGCGCACGTCTGGATGCCGATCCCCGGATGCCGTCACAGAAGCGGGCGCCGCGTGGACGGCGCCGGCCCGATCCGCTGGCGGAGTACTGGGACAGCGAGATCGTGCCGCTGCTGCTGGCCACCCCAGGTCTGCGACCGATCAGCGTGCTGCGCGAGATGCAGCGTCGGCATGCCGGGTTCTCCGACGACCTGCGCCGCACGCTGGAGCGCCGCATCCGCCTGTGGCAGGCGCTGCACGGTCCGGAGCGGGAGGTGATCTTCCGCCAGGAGCACCCGCCCGGTCAGCAGGGCCTGTCGGATTTCACCGAAGCCGTGGAGCTCGGCGTGAGCATCGCCGGCGTTCCGCTCGACCATCGGCTCTACCATTTCCGGCTGGCGTTCTCCGGCTGGGAGCAGGCCGGCGTGGTGCTGGGCGGGGAGAGCTTCATCGCCCTGGCCGAAGGGCTGCAGAACGCGCTGTGGGCCCTGGGCGGAGCGCCGCGCGAGCACCGCAGCGACAGCCTCTCGGCGGCGTTCCGCAACCTCGAGCGGGACGCGGTGCTGGACCTGACCCAGCGCTACGAGGCGCTGTGCGCGCATTACGGCATGACGCCGACCCGCAACAATCCCGGTGTTGCGCACGAGAACGGCGCGATCGAAGCCCCGCACGCCCACCTCAAGCGCGCCCTGCAACAGGCCCTGCTGCTGCGTGGCAGCACGGATTTTGCCGATCTCGAGGCCTACCGCCGCTTCGTCGACGAGGTGGTCGGGCGCGCCAATGCCGGCCGGCACAAAGCGCTGGAGATCGAGCGGGCGCAGCTCAAAGCGCTGCCGCCCCGCCGCACTGACGACTTCGAGGAAGCGCTGGTCACGGTGACCCGCAGCGGCGGGTTCTTCCTCCGCCGTGTCTTCTACACCGTGCCCTCGCGGCTGATCGGCCACCGCCTGCGGGTCCGGCTGTATGACGACCGGCTGGACTGCTTCCTCGGCGGCACGCTGATAGAGACGCTGCGACGTGGACGCAGCATCGACGGCAACCGCCGCGGCCACGTAGTGGACTATCGCCATGTCATCCACGCCCTGCGCCGCAAGCCGATGGCGCTGCTCAATCTGGTCTATCGCGAGCAGCTGTTCCCCCGCGACGCATACCGCCAGACGTGGGAGGCGCTGATCGCCCGGCTGCCGGCGCGCCATGCCTGCCGCACCATGGTCGGGCTGCTCGCGCTCGCGCATGACCGCGGCTGCGAGGCGGACCTGGCGGGCGAACTGGAGGCCATCCTCGCCGCCGGCGAGTTGCCCGATCTGGCAGCCTTGCGCCAGCGGTTCATGCCATCCGCTACGGCGGTGCCGGTCGTCACCGTCACCCTGCCGGCGGCTGTCATCTACGACGCGCTGCTCGGTACACCCGGGGAGTGGATGCAGCCATGAACGCGATCGAGGTCGACACCACACGCCTGCCGCTGCTGCTGCAGGAGCTGCGTCTGCCCGCCATCGCGCGCCTCTGGCCGGACTTCACCGAGCGTGCCGACAAGGAGGGCTGGCCGGCGGCCCGATTGCTCTGCGCGCTCGCCGAACTCGAGATTGCCGAGCGTTTCCGCCGCCGCATTGAGCGGCATCTCGCCGAGGCCCGGCTGCCGCCGGGAAAGACGCTCGACAACTTCGACTTCACCGCCGTGCCGATGCTCAGCAAGGCACGCGTCATGGCGCTGGCCGCCGGCGACGCCTGGCTCGACAAAGCGTCCAATCTGCTGCTGTTCGGGCCGCCCGGCGCCGGCAAGAGCCACTGTGCCGCAGCCATTGGCCGCGCCCTCGTCGAGAACGGCTACCGTGTGCTGTTCACCCGCACCACCGATCTCGTGCAGAAGCTGCAGGTGGCGCGGCAGGCCCTGCAGCTGGAAGCTGCGATCGCCAAACTTGACAGATACCACCTTCTGATCCTCGACGATCTCTCCTACGTTCACAAAGAGCATGCCGAGACGTCTGTGCTGTTCGAGCTGATCGGCGCTCGCTACGAACGCCGCTCCATGCTGATCACCGCCAATCAGCCCTTTGCAGACTGGAGCAAGGTCTTTCCAGACCACGCCATGATGATCGCCGCCATCGACCGCCTGGTCCACCACGCCATCATCTTCGAGATGAACGTCGAGAGCTACCGGCGCCGCGGTGCGCTCGACCGGAAAGACAAGACCGCCAGCACTGCATCCAAGAAGCGAGAGCCAGTCCCATCCTGATTGTCGCTGACAGCGTCAATCAGCGCGCGACAATCAAATAAATCACCAGCGACAAACAAAGCCCTTGCCAGCGTCAATCAACAGCGACAATCATATCCACCAAGCGTGGTCGCAGACTCCACCCTGATCGACGCTCCCTCCCCATCCAGATCGCCGCGCTACACACCGTGAACGCTTCGGCAGAACCTATACTGGTTTCCCATGCTGTGAGTAGTTCGGTCAGTTCGACCAACTCAGGGTCATCCTCGCGCGCCTGTTCCATGCTGAGTGCGGGATCAGCGCAGCCCAGCCAAACCAGTGCGCTTCGCACGAGGTCCGACCAGGAGTCGAAGCTGGCGATGGGCGCCAACTTTCCGGGCAAGCCGGCCTCGATGTAGG
>DASXXS010000341.1:0-9052 GCA_036502925.1 Xanthobacteraceae bacterium | reverse complement strand
TCAGGCTTCGTGGCACCTGATGAATCGACTTTCGCCTGGCTCGTGGGCCGCCCATGGGCGCCGCAGGGTCCGCAATGGGATGTGGCGCTGGCGCATTGGCGAACGCTCGCGAGCGACGACGATGCGCAATTCGATTCCGAGGTGGCGCTCGATGGCGGCGGCCTCGAGCCGCAGATCACCTGGGGCACCGATCCGAGCCAGGTGGTCGGCGTCGGTGGCCGCGTGCCCGAGCTTGCGAGCGTCGCGCCCGAACAGGCGGCGGCCTTCCGCCGCGCGCTCGACTACATGGGACTGGCGCCGGGCATGCCGCTGGCCGGCCTGCCGGTGAACCGGGTCTTTATCGGCTCCTGCACCAACAGTCGCCTGCCGGATCTCGAGGCTGCCGCTGCGGTCGCGCGCGGCCGGCATGTGGCGGCCGGCGTGGTGGCCATGGTGGTGCCGGGTTCGTCGACCGTGAAGCGCCAGGCCGAGGCCGCTGGCCTCGACCAGGTGTTTCGCGCCGCCGGCTTCTTCTGGGGCGAATCCGGCTGCTCCATGTGCGCGGGCGGCAATGGCGACCGCGGCGAGCCGGGCGAGCGCTGCGTCTCCACCACCAATCGCAACTTCGAAGGCCGCCAGGGAAAAGGCGTGCGCACCCATCTGGTGAGCCCGGCGACCGCGGCCGCGACCGCCATCGCGGGCCGCATCGTCGACGTGCGGCGGCTGGTCGCGGGAGCCGGCTGATGCAGCCCTTCACGACGCTCACCGGCGTGGCCGTCCCGCTCCTGCGCGACGACATCAACACCGATCAGATCACGCCGATCAATCGGAACATCAGTCCGGATTGGGCGGCGCTGCTGTTCGCGAACGCCCGCAAGTTGCCTGATGGGAGCGAGGATGCGGAGTTTCCGCTCAACAAGCCGCAATTCCGCCAGCCCGGTATTCTGGTGACCGGCCGCAATTTCGGTTGCGGCTCCTCGCGCGAGGGCGCGGTGTGGGCGATGCTCGCGACCGGCATCCGCTGCATCGTGGCGCGCAGCTTCGCCGACATCTACCGGGAGAATTGCTTGCAGAACGGCCTCTTGCCGGTCGAGCTCAAGCCGGCCGACAGCGATGCGTTCGAGGCGCGCGTGCTTGCCGCCGATGGCGCCGCGCCGTTCACGGTCGATCTGCAAAGCCAGAGCATCAGCGGCCCGGGCGGTCCCGACCTCGCCTTCGAAGTGCCCGCGGCCGACCGCACGCGTCTCATCGAGGGCCTCGACGATATCGGGCTCACGCTCAAGCATGCGCAGGAGATCGCCGCCTGGGAGAAGCGCATGGCCGGCGCGCAACCGTGGCTGCAGACCGCGTCGGATTCGCGGCGCTGACACCGAAGGCACAATGGAGGGAGATCATGAATGTCAGGAAGAGGCTGCGCGCGCTCCTGGCGCAGCCGGGTCTCACCCTGATGCCCGGAGCCTATGACGCGCTGTCGGCCCGCATCATCGAGGCGCAGGGTTTCGCGGCGGTCGTCGCCGGCGGCTATGCGGCGGTCGGCAGCATGCTGGCGCAGCCCGACACCGGCCAATCCAACATGCGCGACTATGCGGATCACTATGCGCGCATCTGCGCCGCCGTCGAGCTGCCGGTCTATGTGGACGGCGATACCGGCTTCGGCGGCGTCAACAATGCGCGACAGATGGTGCGCGGCTTCGAGGCGGCCGGAGTGGCCGGATTTTTCATCAGCGACCAGACCTTTCCCAACCGTTGCGGCTACCTGCCCGGCAAGCAGGTGGTGCCGGTCGAGGAGATGCTGGCCAAGATCAAGGCCATGCTCGATGCACGGCATGATCCCGACCTCATCATTTGCGCCCGCACCGATGCGGCCGGGGTCGAGGGGCTCGATGCGGCCATCGCGCGTTGCCAGCTGTTCATGGCGGCCGGCGCCGACATGGCCAAGCCCATGGGGGCCGACACCATCGATGAGATCCGCCGGGTGTTGCGCGAGGTGCCGGGCCCGCACATGGCGACCATTTCGCAGGCGGCCGGCGCCAGGCACCGCGACCTCGATGAGCTCGAAGCGGCCGGCGTCGCGGCCGTGAGCTTCCCGTCGGTGGCGCTGTTTGCCGCCGCCCAGGCGGTGCGTGACGCGGTGGCGGCACTCAAGCGCGACCGCTCGCTCGCGCGGCTGGGCGCCGCGCTGATGCCGCTGCCCGACTATTACGAGCTGATCGGCCTCAAGCCGCAGCTTGAGCGCGAGGAGGCCTACGACCGCGCAGCCGCCGCGCTGGTGAGCAAGCGCGCCGCGGAGTAGGGGCTGGTTCGCCTTGCTCAGCCGTCGGATTACCTGAGGAGCGCGCCGACTCGCTCAATCACCCGCGGGCGTCGCATAGATTTTCCTGATCAGTCCAGCCAAATAGTCGCCGCTGCCGGTCAGAAGGTCACCAGCGGATTGACCGGCGATCCGGTGCCGCCTTCCACCGGCAGCGGCGCGAACGAGATCAGGGCCTCGTACCGGTTCAACCGCCGTGCCGTCGTGATCATCTCCTCGAGATCAAGGCACTCCACGATGTTGATCCCCATCCAGTTCAGCACCGCGATGTGGATCGGATTGCGCATCCCTTCCCAGCCCGGCCGCGGGTTCCAGTCGATGTTGAAGTCGTGGCCGATGAAGGCCGGCAGGCGCTCATGGATCCATGGAATCGTGTCGGGGTAATAGCCCGCGACCGGGGTCGCCCACGGACCGACCGCCGCACGTCGTTTCCACCGCCCGACATACAACAGCGGGATGTCGCCGGGGCCGATCTTGACGCCCGATCTCACCTCCCAGGCTTCGAGGTCCGCGCGCCTGATCGGCACGCTCGGGTCGATCCAATCAACGCCCTTGAGCTGCGGCATGTCGTAGATGACGGTACGCGTGGTGACGCCGCCTTTCCAGTTCATCACGCTGCCCTTGATGCATCCGCTCTCGCTGTTCAGGTTCTCCTTCACCGAGACGCCGTTGTACATCATCCCGTTCTCGAAGAAGTGACACCACGTGTCGATATGGGCGACGGTCTGCCCGTGGTAGCTCACCTGGTAGTTGTCGGTGGTGCCGCCATCGGTGATGGCGTTGGTGACGCGGTGGAAGATGCCGGCGGGGCCGACGTCGGCGGCGACCGTCTGCGGCTCGGCGTGGGCGAGCGACACCACGATCCCGTCCTTCGCGAGCCGCATCGCGCTCGCGACCTTTTCCGGCGTGATCAGGTTGGTCGTGCCTTTGGACTCCTGTCCAAGCGGCGCCCACTTGCCCCAGGTCTTGAACTCGGTGCGCCACTGGTCGTACTGGGCGCGCAGCACCCCCGTATCCATTGGCGGCGTTGGCGCCGGCGTCTGGCCGCGCACGCGCATCTCGACGCCGAGAAGAAGGCCCACCGCGACCAGGCCGCTCCACACGGCGATTGAGGCCAGGCGATTTCGCATACGATCCTCCACTGCGTTTCGGGAATTCTCAGATCCGGATTCCCATTTGGCTTGGCGAAAACGGCGGCATGATACACGCGCGATCAACGCCGCGACACCACGATGCTCCCTCCCTGGGCTGATGAAACGAAGCCGGACTTGAGATATTTCAAGCAGCCGTGGAAATGAGCGCCGGGCTTTGCTTACGTCGTCGCGCATCAGCTCCAGCACCGCGTCGGCCACCGCTGTCGGGCTTCCTGCGGCACGTCGTGGCCGATGACCGGGATCAGCGCCCGCCGATAGGGGCCGGTGAAGAAGCGTGCCTGCGCGTCCCTGGCGGCCGCCAGGGCGACGTCGTCGCGATTACCTGAGGAGCGCGCCGACCCGCTCGATTACCCGCGCTGGCGTCGCATAGATTTTCCTGATCAGTCCATCCAAATAGTCGCCGCTGCCGGGCTTGGGTATGAATTTCTGGCTGCTCGCATCATTGATGAAGTCGGTGTCGTGCATGGTGGCTTCGAAAGCCGCACGCAGCACCGCAAGGCGGCCCGCGGGAAGCTCGGGGGGCGCCACATAGGGGCGACCCACCCCTTCACCCGCATACAGGAAGGCAAGTGCTTGCCGCTCCTCATTGTTGCGGGCCAAATCCAGGACGAAAGGGACGCCCTTGAGCTCGGGGTCGGGCCCGGCGCCGCCTTGGAGAATAGGCACCACTTTCTTGCCGGGGATCCAATCGGGCCGCCGGCTGGCGATGCTGTCGAGGGCCTCGCACACCCCGGCGACCTCGCCCCGCTCCATGGCGAGGAAGACGTCGGCGGTGGAGGGAAACCCGCTGACCGGCTGAAATTTCATGCCCATCAATTCCTTGAGCCCGCGCGGATAGAGATAGGTTCCCGAGCCGGGGCCGGTATCGCCGGTGATGAGAGTCCGATCAAACAGATCCGTGGCGGTTTTCACCGGCGCGTCTCTGTTCGCGATGCAAACATTGGTGTCGATCGTGGGGGTTCCGAGCCAGGATAATCGCTGCGGATCGAACCTTGCGCCGGTGGCGCCCAGCAGCGGGCCCAATATGGCGGCCCGCGCCACCGCGGCGATCACGGTGCCGTCTTTCGGAGCCGTGTTGTAGAGGCGGCTGAGCGCCGTAAGGCTTCCAGCGCCGGGCAGGTTTTGAACCAGGACCGCCGGGTGGCCGGGGATGTGCTTGCCGATATGTCGCGCGAGCGTGCGCGCCCAGAGGTCGTAGCCGCCGCCCGGCCCGAAACCGACATCGATCAGAAGCGTCTTGCCGCGATAGAAATCGTCATTCGACTGGGCAAGGGCCGCGCCGGCGTGCGTCCACAGCAAAGCCGCAAGGGCAAGCTGCGATATCCGGCTCAGCCGCGACATGCTCTGTTCGTTTCGGCCCTGGAGGCGCGCTCGATCAAAACGGCCACCCTGGTTTTTGAGGCTTTCGCGCGCATGCGCCTGAACCTAGACAAGCAGCACGGACTTTTCAACGCGGGATAAACCTGTTCAGATGCAATAGCGTATTGTCTCGCTCAAATCGCCCGGATCGCCCTCTCGAAGTTGCATTTTCCATGAAGGACAGCCGAATGACGCGCGCGACGCTTCACCAGGGTCACGCCGAGCTCGACAACGGCGTTTTTGACGAGGCCTACGACGTCATCGTCGTCGGATACGGCTTTGCCGGCGGCATCGCGGCGATCGAAGCCGCACGCAATGGCGCGAAAGTTCTCATTTGCGAGAAAATGCCGCAACCGGGCGGCATTTCGATCTGTTCCGGCGGCGCCGTTCGCTGCGCCGGCAACGCCGATGACGCATTTTCCTATTTGCAGGCGACGAATGCCGGGACAACGCCCGACGATGTGCTCAGAGCCCTCGCCGACGGCATGGTGGCGGCCGAATCCTATGTGAGATGGCTTACCGCATCGGTCCCGGGCGCGACTTTGAAGGCGATGGCGGACAAGAAAGGGGGCAACTATCCGTTTCCGGGGTGGCAGACGTTTTATTCCGCGCAAGTGCAGGCGCCTGCACGGGTCGATCTGAGCTCCATGTTTCCGAATGTGCGAACCAAGCCGAGCTCGGGAGCGCCGGCGATGTTCTGGGTGATTGATTCGAACCTCAGAAGGCTCGGCGTCGATGTTCGAGTGCAAACTCCGGTGAAGCGGCTCATCCGCTCGCCGAAGAACGAAATTCTCGGGCTCGTCGCCGGCACGACGCGCGGGGAGCGGCGCATCGCGGCGCGACAAGCCGTCATTCTCGCCTCCGGCGGATTTGAGGCGAACGACGAGATGAAAAGGAGCTACTGGGAAGGCAAGCCGGTCCTCACCGCGTCCACGCGCGGAAATACCGGCGACGGCGTTCGCATGGCGCAGGCGGTCGGCGCCGATCTATGGCACATGTGGCACTTCCACGGCTGCTATGCTTTCAAGCATCCGGACCCGGACTTCCCGTTCGCGCTGCGCGTGAAGCGGCTGCCGGATTGGAACCCGGCGAAGAAAAGCGAAGCCGACGTCACGATGGTGTGGATCATCGTTGACCGCGACGGCCGCCGCTACATGAACGAGTCGCCGCCCTATTGCCAGGATACGGCGCATCGGCCGATGCATCTCATCGATCCGGAAACCATGAGCTATCCCCGCAATCCGTCCTATCTCATCACCGACGAACGCGGCCGGACAACCTATCCGCTCGGAGACATTCGGACCAACGACCATGAATACCGATATGAATGGAGTGACGACAACCGCAAGGAGATCGAGCTTGGAATCCTGAAGCAAGCCGCCACGCTGGAGGAGCTTGCCGCGATGATCGGAGCTCCCGGCTCGGAGCTGACATCGACAATCGACCGGTGGAATGCGTTTTGTGATCAAGGCCGCGACCTGGATTTTGGCCGACCAGCTGGAACCATGATGCGGATAGACAAGCCGCCCTATTATTGCGGCGAAGTGTTTCCGGCCGTATCGAATACCCAGGGCGGACCGGTTCATAACCCAAGGCAACAGATCGTCGATACCACGGGCGCGCCTATCGCGCGCCTCTATGCGGCGGGCGAGCTGGGAAGCAGCTTCGGTCACCTTTACCTCTCGGGTGGCAACATCGCCGAATGCTTTGTCACCGGCTGGATCGCCGGCCGCGAGGCTGCCGCGCTGCAGCCGTGGGGGACTACAACCCGCGAGGCGCGATTGGCTGGCTCGGCAATGCGGATGGATCCGGCCGGGTCCCGCTAGTTCCTCATCGGCTTTGCCCCACGCTTCGGCGCGTCGCCGCCGAGTCACGCAGCCGCCTCCGCGACCTGCGCATAGACCTTGAGGATTCCGCTCCAGCCGCCCTCGGAATCAATCGCCGTGCGGACGGGCTCGATCTTGTCGCCGAAGCGCTCGAGGTTGCGGTGCTCGAGGTCGACGCGGGTGGCGCCGCCATTGAGCGGCGTGAACCTCACCTCGACCTCGGTGATCAAATCCGGATCGTATTTCCAGTTGCCGTCGATCTGCCAGGCCAGCAGCACGCGCGTCGGCGGCTCCCAGGCCAGCACCTTGCCCCAATTGCACTGCGCGCCGTCCTCGCCGATCTCGAAACAGCGTCCGCCGACTTTCGGCTCCAGCACCACATCCTTCTGCGGCGAGGACCCGATGCAGTGGGTCCGCGGCCACCAGCTCCCGATCCGGCCGGTGAACACCTCGAAGGCGCGGACCGGATCGGCCTTGACGGTGATGCTCTTGCGGACCGAGGCGGGGCGGATGGTTGGCGATGTCATCATTTGCCTTTCGTGCCTTCCACTTCGTCCTTGAACGAAGCGAGCGCGCTATCCCAGAACTGATCGAGCCAGGCCCGGATCGTGCCGAGACCTTTGGGATCTATTTCGTAGATGCGACGCGTTCCCGCCGCCTGGTCCTTGACCAGGCCGGCCGACTTGAGGACGGCGAGATGCTGCGAGACCGCGGGGCGCGTGACCGGCAGGCCGCGTGCGATATCGCCGACCGCGCGCGGCCCGGTGGCCAGCCGCTCGAAAATCTGCCGCCGGGTCGGATCCGCGAGCGCCGCCAGGGCGGCAGCGGCGTCGATCATGGCCGCGTTCAAGCCGCCCGCTCCGACCGCGCCGGTCCGGGCATCCAGGTCGGGACTGTCTCCTGTACGCTTTTGCGCGCCATGTGACGGTCAAAGTAGCCTTTGAGGCCGGGCGTCCGTTGCATGAGCGCGCTGCTTTCCGGTTTCGTGCCCATGTAGAACAGGATCGGCATGAGGTTCATGTCGGCGAGCGTGAACGTGTCGCCGACCAGATGACCGGTGTTGGCAACCGCGCGCTCCATGGTGGCGAATTGCTGCTCCATTTTCGGCAGGGCCGCATCGATCGTGTCCCGCTCCGGGCTGCCGTCGGGCGTGTTTGGAAAGAAATGCGCGCGCAGATATTGCCGCACCCACAACGGATCGATGTGGGTGTTGACGATGGACACCCATTGCTCGACCTGCGCAGCCTTGGCGGGGTCCGCGGGCGCGAGCTTCGGGCCGCCGAACACATTGTCGATGTAGGCGCAGATCGCCCGCGATTCGCAGAGCTCGACGTCGCCGTGGCGCATCACCGGAATCTTGCCGAACGGATGGATTGCATCCACCTCGGCCGTGTGCGGCCTGGCTTCATTGTGCCGGTAAGGTACGCCCTTCTCGGCCAGCGCAATGCGGCAGGCCCAGACATAGTTGCTCGGCGCGGCGCCGATCAGCTCCAGCTCAGGCATGGTGAACTCCTTGTCGGATCAGGGTTGCGCACGTAGAGAGGCCATTCATCAACGACCTCTGTTCAGGACGGAAGTCGATAGGTTAGACGAAGCTAACCGTAAGCTAATGCTTACCTTAAGTCAAGCCCGAAACTCCAAGCCCCAATGCGCCGGGTAAACACGTTCATCGGCAGCCCGGTCGCGCGGGTCGAGGATCTGCGCTTCCTGCGCGGTCGCGGGCAGTATCTCGATGACCTCAGCCGCGCCGGCCAATGGCACGCCGCCATCGTGCGCAGCCCGGTGGCCCATGGCCGCATCCGCACGATCGATGCGGCGGCAGCGCTGGCCATGCCCGGGGTCAAGGCCGTCCTGACCGCCGCCGACATCGGCCAACCAATCCCGATGATTCCGTTCCGCCGGCCCAATCCGACCATTGCTCCTTACGCGCAGCCCGTGATCGCGGATGCGGTCGTGCGTTACGTCGGCGAGCCCTTGGCGGTGGTGCTTGCCGATGCCGCCGAGCTCGCCGAGGACGCAGCGGCGGCTGTTGCCTTCGACATCGATCATTTGCCGGCGGTGACGGACCGGCACGCATCCCAGCACGGCGCGGTGCTGCTGTTCGAAGGCACCGGGAGCAATCGCGCCGCGCTGGTCACGGCCAGCAAGGGCGATGTGGAATCCGCCTTCCGCGCCGCCGCCCATACGCGGCGGGAGAAGTTTTGCACCCAGCGGCTCTCCGCCATGCCGATGGAGACGCGCGGCTTGCTCGCCGAGTGGGATGCCGCGACCGGCAAGCTTGCGGTTTCCGGCGCCGCCAAGCTGCCCTTCTTCAATCGCCGCGCCATGGCACAGATGATGGGACTTGCCGAGGACGCGGTCGATTATCTCGAATTCGACGTCGGCGGCGGCTTCGGGGCGCGCGGCGAATTCTATCCGGAGGA
>DASXXS010000340.1:0-5978 GCA_036502925.1 Xanthobacteraceae bacterium | reverse complement strand
GAGCATGCGATTGCCATTGAGGCTTCCCGGCAGGCTCGCCGGCTGGCCAAGGGCGAGCCGCGGCGCAAGGCGAAACGAGATCACGATGCCGCCGAGCGCGGCCGCGAATTGACGCCGAGAGAGGTTGGCGTTCATGCTCAGGTCTTCCCGTTCGCCTGCGCCGCGCGCAGGACCGCGCGGATGATACGGTGGTGCGTGCCGCAACGGCAGAGGTTCGGCGCCAAGGTGGCCCGCACGTCGGCTTCGGTCGGATGCGGAATGCGGTCGAGCAGTTCCTTGGCCGTCATGATCATGCCGTTGATGCAATAGCCGCACTGCGCCGCCTGCTCGTCGATGAACGCCTTTTGCAAAGGATGCGGCTTCTGGATGGTGCCGAGACCTTCGAGGGTGACGACCTCCTGCTGCCCGATATCCTGGATGGCGCGCACGCATGATCGCGTCGGCACGCCGTCGACCAGCACGGTGCAGGCGCCGCACTGCTCGAGTCCGCAGCCGAACTTGGCGCCGTTGAGCCCAAGATCGTTGCGCAGCACATAGAGCAAGGGCGTATCGGGCTCGGCCGTGACCGAGTGAACGACCCCATTGACCTTCAGGCTGATGGCCATGGCTTCCTCGAAAGAAGGCGGCGGTTCCGAGCCGTCATTGGCGAGATGCAACGCATTTTGCGTCGCCGCGACGCAGTCGTCGAGGCCCTCGATGACTGTATTTTGCCGCGCCTCAGCGCGGCGGCAGGTCGCCCTGCGCCCACATCGCGTCGGTCTCCTGACGGAAGTCCTCGAAGCGGCCGGCCGTGATCGCCGCGCGCGCCCCGGCCATCAGCTCCTGATAATAGGAAAGATTGACCATCGTCAGCAGGATGGCGCCGAGCATCTCGCCGGCCTTGACCAGATGGTGCAGATAGGCACGCGAATAGTCCCGCGCCGCCGGGCATGGGCTTGTCGCGTCCAATGGACGCGGATCCTCGGCATGGCGCGCGTTCTTCAGGCTGATCGGCCCGAAGCGCGTGAAGGCAAGGCCGTGGCGGCCGTTGCGGGTCGGCAGCACGCAGTCGAACATGTCGATGCCGCGCGCCACCGCCTCGAGCAGATCCGCCGGTGTTCCGACGCCCATCAGATAATGGGGCCGATCGACGGGCAGCGCCGGGGCGAAGCTTTCGATCGTCTTGCGCATCACCTCGGGCGCCTCGCCGACCGCGAGCCCGCCGATGGCATAGCCATGAAAGTCCATATCCACGAGCGCGGAAAGGCTTTCCAGGCGCAGCTCGGGATCGTCGCCGCCCTGGACGATGCCGAACAAGGCACCCCTCACCCCTTCGAAAGCGCGTTTCGAGCGCTCGGCCCAGCGCAGCGACAAGCGCATGGCGCGCGCAAGATCGGCGCGCGGCGCCGGCAGGGCGACGCATTCGTCGAGCTGCATGGCGATGTCGGAGCCGAGCAGCGCCTGAATCTCGATCGCGCGCTCGGGCGTAAGCTCCACCAGGGCGCCATCCAGGTGGGAGCGGAAGGTCACCGCGCGTTCGTCCACCTTGCGCAGGCCGGACAGCGACATGACCTGAAAGCCGCCGGAATCGGTCAGGATCGCGTGCGGCCAGTTCATGAACTTGTGCAAGCCCCCGAGCGCCGCGATCCGCTCGGCGCCCGGGCGCAGCATCAGATGATAGGTATTGCCGAGGACGATGTCGGCGCCGCCGGCGCGCACCGCTTCGGGCAGCATGCCCTTGACGGTGGCCTGGGTACCGACCGGCATGAAGGCGGGCGTCGCCACCGGGCCATGGCGCGTCAAGATCTCGCCGCAGCGAGCCGCGCCGTCGGTGGCAAGCAGGCGGAATTGGAATTCGTCGGGCATCGGCGGCGCAGGCTCTTGAGGCAAGGAATTTTATATCGGGCTAGCCGCCGCCGCGGTGAGGTCGTGCACGGCGCTCATGGAGTTGGAGGGATCGAACCGGCGGACATTCTGGTTTACACGCGGAACAGCAGGCAGGCATCCCCGTAGGAATAGAAACGATAACCGGCCGCGATGGCATGCGCATAGGCCTCGCGCATCACGTCAAGGCCGCAAAAGGCTGCGACCAGCATGAACAGGGTCGAACGCGGCAGGTGGAAATTGGTCAGCAGCACGTCCACCGCGCGGAAGCGGTAGCCGGGCGTGATGAACATCGCGGTCTCGCCCGCGAACGGGCGCACTGTACCGTCCTCCCCGCTCGCGCTCTCGATCAGGCGCAGCGAGGTCGAGCCGACCGCCACCACGCGACCGCCGGCGCGGCGCACGCCATTGAGCGCAGCCGCCGTAGCGGGGCTCAGGCTGCCGCGCTCGGAATGCATGTGATGACCGGCCGTATCCGCCGCCTTGACCGGAAGGAAGGTGCCGGCCCCGACATGCAGGGTCACCCGGTGGAGCGCGATGCCGTGGGCCTGCAGGCCAGCGGCCAGCTCCGGCGTGAAATGCAGGCCCGCGGTCGGCGCCGCGACCGCGCCTTGCTGGTGCGCGAACATGGTCTGATAGTCGTCGCGGTCGCGTTCGTCGGCCTCCCGCCGGGCCGCGATATAGGGCGGCAGCGGCATAGTGCCGCGTTCCTCGAGTGCCTGGTCGAGCACCGCGCCATGGAACGCGAAGGCGAGCGTCACTTCGCCGCGCTCGCCTTTTGCCTCGACCGTGGCGTCGAGCTGGCCGAGCAGGCACACCCTGCCCTCCGCGCCGAAGCGCACGATGTCTCCCGGAGCCAGCCGCTTGACGGGCTTCACGAAGGCCCGCCAGCGGGCGCCATCGAGGCGCTGATGCAGCGTCGCCTCGATCGCAGGCTCGGCGTCGCCCCGCCCGATCCGCCGCCCGATCAGGCGCGCCGGAATGACCTTGCTGTCATTGACCACCAGCGCATCGCCGGGCCGCAGCAGCTGCGGAAGATCACGCACGCTTCGGTCCTCGAACAGCGGCGTCGCGCCGGGACGCACCAGCAAGAGCCGCGCGGCGTCGCGCGGCACAATGGGCCGCAACGCGATCCGGTCGGCCGGCAGCTCGAAATCGAACAGATCGGTTTGCATTGCAGGGCCCGCCCCCTTGCGCTCACGCGCCCAGGCGGTTCGCACAAACCGTCCGGTCCTGCAACACGTCGCGTCGGGATTGGGTGCGGCTATTCGCGCGGCGGATAGCAGTGCTGGCCGTAGACCCAGATCGGCGAAACCGCGCCCGCCTCGTCCGACGACACCATCACTTCCGTCTCCTCGCCCTGCTCGCCGAGCTTATAAGCAGCATCGACGGCAAACAGCTTGGCTTCACGCTCGGTCTTGTAAGGGCCGAACTCCTCGCCTCCGAATATAATGAACCAGACGTCCTCGCGTCGCACCACGATGTAGCGTTTGCGCGGTCGAGGCTGGACCAAGGCGCCAGCTCGCGATTGGTCCTCAGCGTGGGTTCCAGGCATGATGTTCCCTTTTGTGGCTCACCGGGACCTGTAACGTGCTCCTCTATGTCCCGGTTCCATGACCAGAGATTAATTCGATGGTTCAAAATCAATTGAAGTGCCGATCGTGCGTGTGTGCGCCGCACCATCGGCCGTCGCCTTATTGTCATCCAATTCTCAATATGACCTCGGTCGCGTCAAACTATCTTCGCATGCGCCCGGTAGTAGTCCGAGAACACGAAGGCGAGTTCGCAAAAGGAGCATTCAATGGGCACCGTCATGGTGAAATGTCCGGATACAGGATGCGACATTTCGACCGGCATTGTTGCCGATCGCGCCAGCTTCAATGCTACGCCGGTATTTTTCGCGCGGGTCTACTGTCCGATGTGCCGAACCGAGCACGAATGGTTTGCCAAGGACGCCTGGGTGTGCGATTCCGAATCTTTCGCGCCGCCGCAATGGGCGGCGGAAATGGAGCGAATAGCGAATGAATAGCGAATAGTGAGTGGCGAATAGCGAATAGTGAGTAGTGAGTAGCGACTCGCTGACCGCCGCTCACTATTCCCCACTCACCATTCACCACTCACTTTCGCCACTCACTATTCACCACTCAAATCCTTCATGCCGCATTCGCGAGGCGGGCCGAGACGATCCGGTCCGGATCGGCCACCGGCTCGCCGCGCTTGATCTTATCGACATTCTCCATGCCTTCGACGACCATGCCCCAGACGGTGTATTGGCCGTTGAGCCAAGGCGATTCCTCGAAGCAGATGAAGAACTGGCTGTCGCCGGAATCCGGATTCTGCGAGCGCGCCATCGATACGGTGCCGCGGACGTGTTTCTCCTTGGAGAATTCCGCCTTGAGCTTCCGGCCCGAGCCGCCGGTGCCGGTTCCCTGCGGGCAGCCGGTCTGTGCCATGAAGCCCTCGATCACTCGGTGAAAGGCCACCCCGTCGTAGAACCCCTCCCCGACCAGTTCCTTGATGCGCGCGACATGAGCCGGCGCCAGGTCGGGCCGCAGCGCGATCGTGATCGGGCCTTTGGTGGTCTCCAGGACGAGCTTGTTTTCGTCGCCTTCAGCTTTCTGTGACATCTGCTGTTCCTGCCTGCTTGAGTTTTCGGTTGTCGATGAATCGCAGCGTGAGCGGGCGCCCGGCGAGCGCGTTGCCGAGCGCATCGGTGAACGGCAAGGGCATGCAGCGGCGCACCGCCTGCGCCACCGCGACCCGATAGGACTGCCGCTCGTCGTCCGACGCATTCGGCGTCTCATAGGTGATGCGCGGCTTGCCGAGGAGTTCTCCGTTGCGCTTGAAGCTCAGCTGCACGGTGATCTGCATCCCGGCGCGCGCCTGCTCGAGCGCGGGCGGAACCCAGCAGGCCTCCAGTGCGGCAAATACTTCCGCGATGGTGTTGAGCGGCGCTGCGGGTTTTTTCGCTTCGTTCGGCTCCTGGGCAAATGCGCTCGCGCCGATCGCGAGGGCGACCGCCGCAACGGCCGTGCAGATCACGGGCGTGGAAATCGGCATCGTCATTGCGTATTCCGGTTGTCGACGAAGCGGATCGCGATCGGGCGCCCGGCGACGGCGCCGCCGAGGCCAGGCGTGAGCGGCAGCGGCGTGCAGCGCTCGAGCGCCGCCATGATCGCATCGTGGTAGGTGTTCCTTGCCGCCGGCGGCGCGTCGGGACTGGTATAGGTCACCCGCGGTTCGCCGATCATCCGGCCGCTGCGCTTGAAGCTCAGCCGCACCGACATCTGCATGTCGGCGCGCGCTTCGTCCGGCGGCGGCGGCACCCAACAGGCGCGCAGGGCGTCGAACAGGTCGCGGATGGTGTTGAGCTCGTGCTGCTCCCCGTCGGACCTGCCCGCCGTGTCGGCAGCGGCAGCGGCCTCGGGGCTCTCATTCTTCTGGTCCTTCCGGTCGGACGCGGCGGTGACGATCGTCAGCCGCAGATCCTCGCTGAACGGATAGACCGGCTCGGGCACGCAGGGGCGCCGGCGGAATACGCTGCATACGTTGGGCACGCAGGGATGCCGGCTGAACACGCTGCACTGCGCGGCGGCCGGACCCGCGCCTGTCCCTTCGACTGCGCCGGCTACGGCCGCGATCGCGAGCAAAACCGGGATCGGGCGCATGCACGCCTCCTCATTTGGCGTCGGCCCCCACTTGTACCTTGAGCATGCGATCGGGGTCGGTGACGGCGCCGTTCTGCGCCTCCGGCCCCTTCTTGAGCTTGTCGACCACCTCCATGCCGGAGACGACCTCGCCGACCACGGTGTACTGGCCGTTCAGGTGCGACGCGTCGGCGAACATGATGAAGAACTGGCTGTTGGCCGAGTCGTCGTTGCCGCCCTTGCGCGCCATGCCGACGA
The DNA here is from genome assembly GCA_036502925.1 of Xanthobacteraceae bacterium. Lineage (GTDB taxonomy): Bacteria > Pseudomonadota > Alphaproteobacteria > Rhizobiales > Xanthobacteraceae > VAZQ01. The sequence continues at coordinate 210 of DASXXS010000340.1, read as the reverse complement.
TGCCGCGCTTGAACGACGCCTTCGAGAACTCCGCCTTCAGGTCGGGATACTTCGAGCCGCCGGTGCCGTTGTGGTTCTGGCCGTCGCCGGTCTGCGCCATGAAGCCATCGATGACGCGATGGAACGGCACATTGTTGTAAAAGCCGTCGCGCGCCAGCTGTTCCATGCGCTGCGCATGCTTTGGAGCAAGATCGGCACGGAGCTTGATGA
>DASXXS010000339.1:0-22773 GCA_036502925.1 Xanthobacteraceae bacterium | reverse complement strand
GCTCCTCTCCCAGCCCGGCGTCGAGCTCGCGGATACCAATTTCGATCTCGGCTCGCAGCTGCTCCAGCGATTCGATGCGTTCCAGCAATTCGCGGCCGAGCTGCTCCTGCGCAGCTTCGGGCAGCTTTGCAGCTTTTTCGATCGCGAGCTCGAAGGTCTTTGCCATCAGCTTCCCATAGCACGCTTCCGCACCTCGTGACAGAGTGAGCAAGCGCAAGCAGAAGCAGCGCCTACTTCACCAGCTTCACCCCGGTGATCTTCTCCAGCGTCCCGTGGTCGATGGCCGCGCGCTCGGCCTTGGGGATGTTGAGGCTGTCGAGAATCTTGAGCGTCTCGCGGATATAGCCGGGGCCCTTCTCGGGATCGAACGGGCAGTCGGAGGCGAACACGATCTTGTCGGCGGGATAGAACTCCATGCCGCATTTGGTCGCCGGGATGCCCCCGAAGGCGGCAGTGTCGGCGTAGAAATCCTGCTTGAAATAGTCGAGCGGGCGCTTCTTGAGGCTCTTGCGCAGCGCCACGTAATCGACGTCGGTGGTGCGGGTGCCGAGCTGGTCCCAGCCGTTGCCGATGCGGCCCTCGAGCATCGGCACGATGCCGCCGAAATGATGCACGATGATCTTGAGCTTGGAGTATTTGTCGAGCGTCTTGGAGAACACCAGCCGCGCCATGGCGCAGCCGGTCTCGTAGGACCAGCCGAACGCCCACCAGATTTCGTACAGCGATTTCGTCTCGCTCGGATAGTCCGGCACGTCGGCGCCGCGCGCCGGATGCAGCCAGATCGGCTTGCCGAGCTCGTTCATCTTGGCCCAGAACGGCTCGTATTCGGGCCGGTCGATCGGCTTGCCGGCCACGTTGGTATAGATCTGCACCCCGAGCGCGCCGAGCTCCTTGATGGCGCGTTCGGCCTCGCGCGCGCCGGCGTCGGGCGCAGCCAGCGAAACCTGCGCCACGAAGCCCGGGAAGTGATCGCGGTTCTTGGCGCACAGCTCGGCGAAGCCGTCATTGATCATGCGCGCCAATCCGTCGACGTCGCCCGGCTTGGCGAGGCGCTCGAGCGGCGGCTGCGGATAGGAGAGGATTTGCGCATAGTCGGAAAACAGGTCCACGATCTTCTTGCGATGGTCGAGATCGAACAGCGCCGGGACCGCGCGCACCCGCTTGCCCATGTCCTTGTAATCGCCGGCGCTCTCCAGCATCCAGTCGAAGAATTTCTTGGGAAAGAAGTGCGTGTACGCGTCGATGCGCATATGCGTTGCTCCGGTCATTTGCTTGTTGGCTTCGTTGCGAGCGCCGTATCGGCGGTGTGAGCGGAATTGGTCTTGAGTGCGGCGGTTGGCCTGAGACGGCGGCGTTGGCGGCGGTCGCGCCGCAGCGCGCCACGCGAGACGCAAAGTTGTTAGCGCGTCGGCTCCGGGCTGTCCATGCGCGCCGCGGTTGCCCCAGGTTGCCTCAGCCGGCGTTAAGCCGGGCAACGAGCTCCGGCGGTATCGGCTGTGCCTTGAAGCGGCCCGGCCGGGCCGGGTCGCGCACTGCCCACACCCGCGTTTCGAAGCCCTCGGCCGCCAAGGCGCCGTCCTTGCTCAGCCGGTGCGTGAGATCGAAGCTCGAGCGGCGCACTTGCGTGAGGCTCGTCTCGATCACCACATCGTCGCCGAACCGCGTCGGAGCCAAGAAACGCGCCCGCGTCTCGACCACCGGGTAGCCGGCGAACGCATAGGTTTCGTAGAGCTGATGCTTGCTCATGCCCAGCGCCCGCTCGATCAGCAAGGTGGTCGATTGATCGAACATGGCGAAATAGCGCGGGTAGAAGACGATGCCGGCTGGATCGCAATCGCCCCATTCGATGCGAACCGTGCGCGCATTGCTCGGCATTTCCACTCCCATCCCCGGCCGCGCCATTTGACCGCACCCGGCATGACCCGTACATAATTATCGCGAGCGAACAAACAGATATTTGAGAGGCCGCCATGTCGCGTTTCCTGTCGCTCGCCGACGCCGTGGCCGAGACCATCTCCGACGGCGACACGGTCGCCATGGAGGGGTTCACCCATCTGATCCCGCATGCGGCCGGCCACGAGATCATTCGCCAGCGCAAGAAGCGGCTCACCCTCATCCGCATGACCCCGGACCTGATCTACGACCAGCTGATCGGCATGGGCTGCGTCGCCAAGCTCGTCTTTTCCTGGGGAGGCAATCCGGGGGTCGGCTCGCTCTACCGCCTGCGCGACGCGGTCGAGAACGGCTGGCCCCACCCGATCGAGATCGAGGAGCACTCCCACGCCGCCATGGCCAATGCCTACGAGGCCGGCGCTGCCGGCCTGCCATGCGCGATTTTTCGCGGCTATGTCGGGGTCGACCTGCCCAGGGTCAATCCCAGGATCAAGCGCATCACCTGTCCGTTCACCGGCGAGGAGCTTGCCGCCGTGCCGGCGCACCGCCCCGATGTCGCCGTCATCCACGCGCTGCGCGCCGACCGCGCCGGCAACGTGCTGCTCGAAGGCATCGTGGGGGTGCAGAAGGAGGCGGTGCTCGCCTCCAAGCGCTCGATCGTCACCGTGGAGGAAATCGTCGAGGATTTCGCACCCCGCAACCTCAACGCGGTGATCCTGCCGAGCTGGACGGTGGGCGCCATTGCGGTGGTGCCGGGCGGCGCCTATCCGTCCTATGCGCAAGGCTACTATGCGCGCGACAATGCCTTCTACATCGCCTGGGAGCCGATCGCGCGCGACCGCGACGGCTTTCTCGCCTGGATGAAACAGAATGTGCTCGACCGCGGCCCCGAAGCCTTCGCCGCGCACGCCCGCCGCCGTGCGGTGGTTGCCTAGGAAAGACCGATGCCGCAGGCCTATCAGGCAAGCGAGATGATGACCATCGCGGCGGCGCGCGCGCTGCGCAACCAGGATGTCTGCTTCGTCGGCATCGGGTTGCCGTCCGCCGCCGCCAACCTGGCGCGGTTGACGCACGCGCCCGGTCTCACCCTCATCTACGAGTCGGGTCCGATCGCCGCCAAGCCCGACGTGCTGCCGCTCTCGATCGGCGACGGAGAATTGTGCGAGACCGCGCTTACCACCGTCTCGGTGCCGGAAATGTTCCGCTACTGGCTGCAGGGCGGCCGCATGACGGTCGGCTTCCTGGGCGGCGCCCAGATCGACCGCTTTGCCAATCTCAACACGACCGTCATCGGTCCCTATGACAAGCCGCGCACGCGGCTGCCGGGCGGCGGCGGCGCGCCCGAGATCGGCATCTGTTGCGGCGAGATTTTCATCATCATGAACCAATCCAAGCGAAACTTCGTCGCGAGCCTCGACTTCGTCACCTCCATGGGGCATGGCGAAGGCGGCGAGCACCGCACGCGGCTCGGCTTGCGGACCAAGGGCCCGACCAGGCTCGTCACTGATCTCTGCGTCTTCGAGCCGGATCCATCGAGCCGGGAAATGACTGTCACCTTCATCCATCCGGGCGTCACCCGCGCGCAGATCGCCGAGCAGACCGGCTGGCCGGTGCGCTATGCCGCCAAGATCGCCGAAACGCCGCCCCCCACCGCGCACGAGCTCGCGGCGCTGCGCGAGCTGCATGCCCGTACCGCGCGCGCCCACGGCCAGGCGTGAGCAGCACGACGTGAGAAGCACTATTTGAGACCCGCATGAGAATCGCCCCAAATGAGAATCGCCAGATGAGAATCGCCCTGTGAGCGGCCTGCGCGAGGTGTTCCTGTGCGACGCGGTGCGCACCCCGATCGGGCGTTATGGTGGCGCGCTGGCCAAAGTCCGCACCGATGATCTGGCCGCGATCCCGATCCGGGCGCTGGTCGAGCGCAACCCCAAGGTCGACTGGGCGGCGCTCGATGAAGTGGTGCTCGGCTGCGCCAACCAGGCTGGCGAGGACAACCGCAACGTGGCCCGCATGGCCTTGCTGCTGGCGGGGCTGCCCGCCACGGTGCCGGGCGTCACCGTCAACCGGCTCTGCGGCTCCGGCCTCAACGCGGTCGGCGATGCCGCGCGCGCGATCCGCGCCGGCGAGATCGAGCTCGCGGTCGCCGGCGGCGTCGAATCGATGACGCGGGCGCCGTTCGTGACCGGCAAGGCTGCCGAGGCATTCCAGCGCGCGGCCGACATGCAGGACACCACCATCGGGTGGCGTTTCATCAATCCGCTGATGAAGGCGCAATACGGCGTCGATGCCATGCCGGAAACCGCCGAGAACGTGGCCGAGGAATATCAGGTCGCGCGCGCCGATCAGGACGCCTTCGCGCTGCGCTCGCAGCAGCGCGCCCGCTCGGCGGCCGCGGCCGGCTATTTCGCGGCCGAGATCGTGCAGGTCGAGGTCAAGGGCGGCAAGGCCGCGCCCGTCATCGTCGATACCGACGAGCATCCGCGCCCCGACACCACGCTCGCGGCGCTGGCCAAGCTCAAGCCCATCGTGCGCAATCCCGGCACGGTGACGGCCGGCAACGCCTCGGGGATCAATGACGGCGCGGCCGCCATGATCCTTGCCTCGGAAGGCGCCGCCAGGCGCCACGGCCTGACGCCGCGCGCGCGCGTGCTCGGCATGGCGTCGGCCGCGGTGCCGCCGCGGATCATGGGCATCGGTCCGGTGCCGGCCACGGCCAAGCTGATGGCGCTGCTCTCGCTCAAGATCGGCGACTTCGACCTGATCGAGCTCAACGAAGCCTTCGCGTCGCAAGGGCTCGCCTGCCTGCGGCAGCTCGGCCTCGCCGACGACGCCGAGCACGTCAATCCCCATGGCGGCGCGATCGCGCTCGGCCATCCGCTCGGCATGTCGGGGGCGCGGCTCGCCATGACGGCGGCGCATGGGCTGGCGCAGCGCGGCGGCAAGCTCGCGCTCGCCACCATGTGCGTGGGGGTGGGGCAGGGGGTCTCGCTCGCGCTCGCGCGCCCGGATTGATCCACAAGCTCTCGGAACAAGGTCTTCGGAAATATGGACGCCAACTGGATTTGCTTTCATCCCCATCCGTCGAAGCCGCGCTTCAAGGCGCCGCCCGGCGCGGTCGACGCCCATTGCCACGTGTTCGGTCCGGCTAGCAAATTTCCCTATGCGCCGGAGCGCAAATACACGCCGTGCGACGCGCCCAAGGAGAAGCTGTTCGCGCTGCGCGATCATCTCGGCCTCGACCGGAACGTGATCGTGCAGGCCTCTTGCCACAGCAAGGACAACCGGGCGCTGATCGACGCGCTCGAGGCCTCCAACAACAAGGCGAAGGGCGTGGCCTTCGTGGGCGAGGAGATCACCGACGCCGAGCTCAAGAGCATGGACCGCGCCGGGGTTAAGGGGGTGCGCTTCAATTTCGTCAAGCGGCTGGTGGATTTCACGCCGCGCGATGTGCTGGAACGGATCGCCGCCCGCATTGCCCCGCTCGGTTGGCACATCGTGGTCTATTTCGAGATGCCCGACCTGCCGGAGTTCGAGGACTTCTTCACCTCGCTGCCGACGACGGTCGTGGTCGATCACATGGGCACGCCCGACGTCAGGAAGGGCGTCGACCATCCCGAGAACCAGCGCTTTCTCCGGCTCATGGAGACGCACAGGAATTTCTGGGTCAAGGCGACCTGTCCGGAGCGCATGACCCTCGCCGGGCCCCCCTATGACGACGTGGTGCCGTTCGGGCGTGCCCTGGTCGAGCGGTTTCCCGACCGCGTGCTGTGGGGCACCGACTGGCCGCATCCGAACATGAAGAAGGAGGCGCCGGACGACGGCCGGCTGGTCGACTACATTCCCAAGATCGCCCCGACCGCGGCGCTGCAGCAGGCGCTCCTGGTCGACAATCCGCTGCGGCTCTATTGGGCCTGACCGGCGGCGGCCTTCGTTGCAAACGGTTCGCGCGTTCTATATTGGATTGCGATGCTGTAGCCCGGATGAAGCCATAAGGGCGTTTTACGCCCGTCTTTTGACGGGCTATGGCGCAATCCGGGACTGCCGCTCCCGCATTCCGCTACGCTTCATGCGGGCTACAGCCTTGTTCCCCCTCGCGAGGGAGAGAAACCCCGATGGCACGCACGAATCCGACCGCACGCGTCGCGCACGACTACGACGATATTCCGGGCACATTCGTCTTCGATGCGGAGAAGTCGCGCCAGGGCTATCATCTCAACATGTTCTGCATGTCGCTGATGAAGGACGAGAACCGCAAGGCCTTCAAGAGTAACGAGGTGGCCTATCTGAACCGGTTCCCGATGAGCCACGAGCAGCGCGAAGCCGTCCTCAGGCGCGACTGGAACCGGATGCTCGAGCTCGGCGGCAACATCTACTTCACCGCCAAGCTCGGCGCCACCGACGGCCTCTCGTTCCAGCAGGTGGCCGCCATCATGACCGGATCGACCCAGCAGGACTACGCCGAGATGATGCTCAAAGGCGGCCGCTCGGTCGAAGGCAATCGCAGCAAGTTCAAGAAAATCGACAAGCCGCACAAGCCGGTCAGGAAGCAAGTTGACAAGCACAGCAGAAAGTCGGGCAAAAAACGTGGCTAGGATCATCGCAGGCGTGGGATCATCGCATGTGCCGGCAATCGGCGCGGCGATCGACAATGGCCGGACCGAGGAGCCCTATTGGAAGCGGGTCTTCTCCGGCTTCGAGCGGTCCAAGGAATGGATGGCAAAGACCAAGCCGGACGTGGCCATCGTGGTCTACAACGACCATGCCTCGGCTTTCTCGGTCGACATCATCCCGACTTTCGCGCTCGGCTGCGCGGCCGAGTTTCCGCCCGCCGATGAAGGCTGGGGACCGCGCCCGGTGCCGGTGGTCCAGGGACATCCGGCGCTCGCCTCCCACATCGCCCAGTCGGTCATCCTCGACGAATTCGACCTCACGGTCGTGAACAAGATGGAGGTCGATCACGGCCTCTCGGTGCCGCTCAATCTCTTGTTCGGCTCGCCCAAGCAATGGCCGTGCCCGGTCATCCCGCTCGCCGTCAACGTGGTCATGTATCCGCCCCCGACCGGGCATCGCTGTTTCATGCTCGGCCGCGCGATCCGCAAGGCGCTCGCCTCCTATCCGGAGGATTTGCGGGTGGTGATCTTCGGCACCGGCGGCCTGTCGCATCAGATTTCCGGGCCGCGCGCCGGCCTCATCAACAGCAAGTTCGACAAGGCCTTTCTCGACAATCTCACCAAGAGCCCGAAGAAGGTGATGCGCATCCCGCATATCGAATACATGCGCGAGGCCGGCGCCGAGGGCATCGAGATGGTGATGTGGCTGATCATGCGCGGCGCGCTCGACGATCAGGTCGAGGAGGTCTACCGCTTCTACACCGTGCCGGCCTCCAACACGGCGGTCGGGCACATCATTCTTGAAAACAGGCGGCGTGCCGCCGCCAAGGGCCGGCGGGCAACGGCTGCTAAAGGCAAGCGGCCGGCTGCCGGCAAGCACAAGCGGGCGGCCGCGCGCGCCAGCCACCGCAACGTGCGCAGGGGAAAGCGATGAAAATCTGCGTTGCCGGCCAAGGCGCCTTTGGCCAAAAGCACCTCGACGCGCTCAAGCGCATTGCCGGCGTGGAAGTCACCTCGCTGGTCGGCGGCAATCAGGACGCGACCGCCGCCGTGGCCAAGAAATACGGAGTTCCCCATCATACCGGCGAGCTCGGCGAAGGCATCAAGCGCGCCGACGCGGTGATCCTCACCACGCCGACCAAGATGCACTTCCGCCAGGCCGAGCAGGTGATGCGCGCCGGCAAGCACGTGCTGGTGGAAATTCCGGTGACCGACAGCGTCGAGGACGCCGAGAATCTGGTGAAGATCGCCAAGGAAACCGGCGTCGTCGCCATGGGAGGCCATGTCCGCCGCTTCAATCCCAGCCATCAGTGGGTCCACAAGCGCATCCAGAAGGGCGAGCTCAAGATCCAGCAGATGGACGTGCAGACCTACTTCTTCCGCCGCCGCAACATCAACGCTGCCGGCAATCCGCGCAGCTGGACCGACCACCTGCTCTGGCATCACGCCGCCCACACCATCGATCTGTTCCAGTACCAGGCCGGCGAGACGATCTCCGATTGCTACGCAGTGCAGGGCCCGATCCATCCGCAGCTCAACATCGCCATGGACATGGGCATCGTCGCCAGGGTGCCCTCCGGCGCCATCCTCACGCTGTCGCTGTCGTTCAACAATGACGGCCCGCTCGGCTCGTTCTTTCGCTACATCTGCGACAACGGCACCTACAAGGCGTTCTACGACGACCTCAGCGACGGCAAGGACAACAAGATCGACGTCTCCAAGGTCGACGTCTCCCTGGACGGCATCGAGCTCGAGGACCGCGAATTCATCGCCGCCATCACCGAGAAGCGCGAGCCCAATGCCAGCCTCGCCCAGGTGCTGCCCTGCATGCGGGTCTTGGGCAGGCTCGAGCAGATCATCGACCCGCAGCGCGAGGCACACGCTTAGCTTTTTATTGCCAAGAGCCGGGCCGCGGAGCATGCGTCGTCCCTTGCGAAAGCAGGGACCCATACTCCGCAGCCGTTCGAGAGAGCTCGGCGTATGGGCCCCTGCTTTCGCAGGGGCGACACGCGGAAGATTACCGCCCGCGCACCAGGCTTTGCTTGCGCTCCGTTCCGCGCTAGCGATAATCAACCAACAAATTCCAAGGAGCGCCCTCATGCAGCGATCCAAGCCGCCGTTTCGCGCCGACGAGGTCGGCAGCCTGCTGCGCTCCGCGCCGATCAAGGCGGCGCGCGCCCGGCGCGAAAAGGGCGCGATCACGGCCGGAGAGCTCCGCGCGGTCGAGGACCGCGAGATCGAGAAGATCATCAGGAAGCAGGAAGAGGTCGGGCTCAAGCTCGCGACCGACGGGGAATACCGCCGCTCGTGGTGGCACTTTGATTTCTTCTGGGGGCTTACCGGCTGCGAGAAGCTCACGCTCGACCACGGCATCAAGTTCCACGGCGTCGAGACCAAGCCGGAGGCCGTGCGCATTGTCGGCAAGCTCGACTTCCCGTTGAACCATCCGATGCTCGAGCATTTCCGGTTCCTCAAAGCCCACGCCAGGGTGATGCCCAAGATGTGCATCCCGGCGCCGCCGGTGCTGCATTTCCGCCTGCCCAAGGACGGCATTCCAAAAAGCATCTATCCCGACATGGACGGCTTCTTCGACGACCTCGGCCACACCTACCGGAAGGCGGTGAAGGCGTTCTATGACGCCGGTTGCCGGTACCTGCAGTTCGACGACACCGTCTGGGCGTATCTGTGCTCGCCCGACGAGATGAAGGCCGCGCGCGAGCGCATGCCGTGGGTGGACGAACTGCCGAAAATCTATCAGGGCGTCATCAATGCGGCGCTCGCCGGCAAGCCCGCCGACATGACCATCACCACCCATGTCTGCCGCGGCAATTTCCGCTCCACCTGGGTGTCGGAGGGCGGCTACGAGCCGGTCGCCGAGCGGCTCCTGGGCGGCGTGAGCTACGACGGCTACTTCCTCGAATATGACAGCGCGCGCGCCGGCGGCTTCGAGCCGCTGCGCTTCCTGCCCAAGGGAAACAAGGCCGTGGTGCTCGGCCTCGTCACCTCCAAGAGCGGCACGCTGGAGGACAGGGACGACATCAAGCGGCGTATCGAGGAGGCCACGGATTACGTGGCGCTCGAGCAGTGCTGCCTGTCGCCGCAATGCGGCTTCGCCTCGACCGAGGAAGGCAATATCCTGGCCGAAGAGCAGCAATGGGCGAAGCTGCGCATGATCGTGGAGCTGGCCCAAGAGGTGTGGGGGTGATGCGTTTCGATATCGTCCCTGCACACATCTGCGTCGTCCCGGCCCATAGCGCGTCGAAGACGCGCGTAAACGCGCTTATGGCACCGGGACCCGACATCAGGGCGTTTACGCCCGTCTTCGACGGGCTATGCCGCCGCAGCGGATCGTGCGGGCACGGTGTATGGGTCCCTGCTTTCGCCGGGACGACCTGAAGGCATGCGCTGGCGCCTGTCCCGAACAAAGCGTTTGAACTAAGGTCTCCTCGATGCAACGAACCAAGCCGCCGTTTCGCGCCGACCATGTGGGCAGCCTGCTGCGGCCGGCTGCGCTCAAGGACGCGCGCGGCAGGCACGAGCGCGGCGAGATCGGCGCCGATGGGCTTGCCGCCATCGAGGACCGCGAGATCGCGGCGGTGATCGGCAAGCAGGAGGCGGTCGGGCTCAAATCCGTCACCGACGGCGAATTCCGCCGCGCCTCCTGGCAGACCGATTTCCTGGTCGGGCTCGACGGCGTCGAGTCCTACTACGGCGAGCGCAAGATGCTGTTCAAGGGGCCGCAGCCGCGGCCCATCCTGCTGCGGCTCAAGCACAAGCTCGGCGCCTTTCACGGCCACCCGATGCTCGCGCATTTCAAGTTCGTGGCCGCGCACGCCAAGGTCATGCCGAAGATGACCATTCCGTCGCCCTCGACGCTGCACTTCCGCTACGGCCGCGAGGCGGTGCCGGCATCGATCTATCCGGCGATGGAGGATTTCTACCGCGACCTCGGCCACAGCTACCGACAGGTGGTGCGCGCTTTTGCGGACGCCGGCTGCCGCTATCTGCAGCTGGACGAGGTCAATCTGGCCTATCTGTGCGATCCGGCGCTGCGGGCGCAGGTTGCGGCGCGCGGCGATGATCCGGCCGCGCTGCCCAGGATTTATGCCGACATGATCAACACGGCGATCAGCGATATCCCCTCCGACATGACCATCACCATGCATCTGTGCCGCGGCAATTTCCGCTCGAGCTTCGTGGCGAGCGGCGGCTACGATCCGGTCGCGGAAATCCTGTTCGACACCATCAAGGTGCACGGCTATTTCATGGAATACGACAGCGAGCGCGCCGGCGGCTTCGAGCCGTTGCGGTTCGTTCCGCCCGACAAGACGGTGGTGCTCGGCCTCGTCACCTCCAAGAGCGGCATGCTCGAATCGAAGGACACGATCAAGCGCCGCATCGATGCGGCGGCGGAGTTCGTCGATTTGCAGCAGCTCTGCCTGTCGCCGCAATGCGGCTTCGCCTCGACCGAGGAGGGCAATATCCTCGGCGAGGACGAGCAGTGGGCCAAGCTGCGCATGATCGTCGAGGTGGCGCAGGAGGTCTGGGGGGAATAGCGATGGCGCAGGGGATCGTCGCCGGAAAGGTCGCCATCGTCACCGGCGGGGGGCGCGGCATCGGCCGCGCCATCGCGCTCCTGCTGGCGCAGGAGGGGGCGCGGGTGTTGGTCTGCGACCTCGGGGCGAACCTGCAGGGCGCCGGCAGCGACGCCGGACCCGCGCAGGACGTGGTCGATGCAATCCGCCGGGGCGGCGGCGAGGCGATCGTCTCGACGCTCTCGATCGCCGAGCCGCAGAATGCCGATGCGATCGTTCAGGCCGCGCTCGCGGCCTTCGGGCGCGTGGATATCCTGGTCAACAATGCCGGCATCCTGCGCGACGTCATCTTCCACAAGATGAGCTGGTCCGACTGGTCGGATGTGATCGCCGTGCATCTGCACGGCGCGTTCAACATGAGCCGCGCCTGCGCGACCCATTTTCGCGCGCAGAGTGCGGGCGCTTTCGTCCACATGACCTCGACCTCGGGCCTGATCGGCAATTTCGGCCAGGCCAATTACATGGCCGCGAAGCTCGGCATCATGGGGCTGTCGCGCGGCGTCGCGCTCGACATGGCGCGCTTCAAGGTGCGCTCCAACTGCATCGCGCCGTTCGCCTGGACCCGCATGATCGATTCGATTCCGGCGGCGACCGAGGAGGACAAGCGGCGCATCGAGCGCTTCCAGGAGATGACGCCGGAAAAGATCGCTCCGCTGGTCGTCTATCTCGCTTCCGAGCGCGCCGAAGGCATATCCGGACAGGTGTTCGCGGTGCGCAACAACGAGATCTTCCTGTTCAACCAGCCGCGCCCGATCCGCTCGCTCCACCGCTCCGACGGCTGGACTGCGGAAAAGCTCGACCAGCAGCTCAAGGGCGCCTTCGGCCCCGCGCTGACGCCGCTCGAGCGCTCCGGCGACGTCTTCTCGTGGGACCCGGTGTGAATGTCGATCAACTACGGCAAGCTTCTGGCGCTGAAAATTCCCGAGGTCACGCAGGCCTACACCGAGAAGGACGCCATACTCTACGCCCTCGGCGTCGGGCTCGGCCGCGATCCCGTGGACGAGAACGAGCTGCCCTTCGTCCACGAAAAGAACCTCAAGGTGCTGCCGACCTTCGCGGCGGTGCTCGGCTGGCCCGGCTTCTGGGTGCGCGATCTCGATACCGGCATCGATTGGGTCAAGGTCGTGGCCGGCGAGCAGGGGCTCGTCCTGCATCGCCCGCTGGCTCCGCGCGGCACCGCGGTCGGCCGCACCCGCGTCACCGAGATCATCGACAAGGGCGCCGGCAAGGGCGCGCTGGTCTATTCCGAGCGCGAGCTGATCGATGGCGCGAGCGGCGAAAAAATCGCCAGCGTGACGCAGACCACTTTCTGCCGCGGGGATGGCGGCTTCGGCGGGCCGGCGCGCGCGGCGCCGGCGGTGCATCCGATCCCGGCGCGCGCACCCGATCTCGTGTGCGATCGGGCAACGCGGCCGGAAGCGGCCCTGATCTACCGGCTCAGCGGCGACCCCAATCCGTTGCATGTCGATCCCGCCGTCGCCAGGGCGGCCGGCTTTCCACGTCCGATCCTGCATGGGCTGGCGAGCTTCGGCATCGCCTGCCACGGCATCCTGAAATGCCTCTGCGACCATGATCCGGACCGGCTCAAGTCCATCAGCGGCCGCTATTCGGCGCCGGTCTTCCCGGGCGAGACCATCCGCACCGAGATGTGGCGCGACGGGCCGATCGTCAGCTTCCGCGCCCGCGTGGTTGAACGCGATGTGATCGCGCTCAACAATGGCCGCTGCGAGCTGACGGTGTAATTGCGCGCCGACGGTGTAATATTGATACCGCTATGACGGACAGCGGCCCTGACAGCTCTGCCGGCAATCTCGCGCAAATCCGCGCGTCCGTGCGCGCGCTCTGCGGCAAGTTTCCCGGCGAATATTGGCGCCAGCTCGATCGCGAGCGCGCCTATCCGACCGAATTCGTCAAGGCGTTGACGGAAGCCGGCTTTCTCGCCGCCTTGATCCCGGAGGAATTTGGCGGCAGCGGTCTCACCCTGATCGAGGCTGCCGCCATCCTGGAGGAGATCCATGCCTGCGGCGGCAATGGTTCCGCCTGCCATGCCCAGATGTACACGATGGGCACGCTGCTGCGGCACGGCAGCGCGGTGCAGAAGTCGCGCTGGCTGCCGCCGATCGCGCACGGAGAATTGCGGCTGCAAGCCTTCGGGGTCACCGAGCCGACCTCGGGCTCCGATATGCTGAGCCTCGCCACCACGGCCCGGCGCGAGGCCGATCACTATGTCATCAACGGTCAGAAGGTCTGGACCTCGCGCGCCGAGCATTCCGACCTCATGCTGCTCATTGCCCGCACCACGCCGCGCGCGGCCGCCAAGACGCGCACGCACGGGCTTTCGATGTTCCTGATCGACATGCGGCTGGCCGCCGGCGCCAGCATCAGGATCAATCCGATCCGCACCATGATGAACCATGCCACCACTGAAATCTTCTTCGATGATTTGCGGGTGCCGGCCGAGAACCTGATCGGCGAGGAGGGCGAAGGCTTCCGTTACATTCTCTCCGGCATGAATGCCGAGCGCATCCTGATCGCGGCCGAGTGCATCGGCGACGCCAAGTGGTTCAGCGAGAAGGCCGTCGCCTATGCCAAGGAGCGCCGGGTCTTCGACCGGCCGATCGGGCAGAATCAGGGCGTGCAGTTTCCGATCGCGCGCGCCTATGCGCAAATGCGCGCCGCCGAGCTGATGGTGCGGGCGGCGGCCGCAAAGTACCAGGCCGGACACGACTGCGGGGCGGAAGCCAATATGGCCAAGCTGCTGGCCGCCGAGGCCTCCTGGGCGGCGGCCGAGACCTGCGTGCAGACTCATGGCGGCTTCGGTTTCGCCGAGGAATTCGACATCGAGCGCAAGTTCCGCGAGACCCGCCTCTACCAGGTGGCCCCGATCTCGACCAATCTGATCTTGTCCTACCTGGCCGAGCATGTGCTCGGCCTGCCGCGCTCGTATTGAGGCCGGAAACTGCCGCTTGTCCCGGCCTTGAGCCGGGACCGTTACGGGCTCCGGCATTTGGAACGGTCCCGGGTCGGGGCCCGGGACAAGGTTGGCGCATGAGACAGCGCAAATTCACTGCAAGCCCGATGCCGCGAACGCAGCGCGATGATGGTCGGCGGCCGCTGGTGAAAAGCAGCAGAACACGACGCGCTCGAGCGCGCGCGGCGCGCCCGTGATCTCCGCGGCGACGGTGGCGACCGCGATCCGCGCCGCCCGGTCGGGCGGGAACCCGTAGATGCCGGTCGAGATCGCCGGAAACGCGATCGAGCGCAGGCCGTGCGCGGCGGCGAGCGCCAGCGCCACGCGATAGCAGGAGGCGAGCAGGGCATCCTCGTTGGCGTTGCCGCCGGCCCAGACCGGGCCGACCGCGTGAATGACGTGTTTGGCCGGCAGCGCGTAGCCGCGCGTGATCTTGGCGGATCCGGTCGGGCAGCCGCCGAGGCGGCGGCATTCCGCCAGCAGGCCCGCTCCGGCGGCGCGGTGAATCGCGCCATCGACGCCGCCGCCGCCCTTGAGCGACGCATTGGCGGCGTTGACGAGGGCGTCGACCGCAAGCGTGGTGATATCGGCGACGCAGATTTCAAGCCGGGTTGATCCGATCTCGGCGCCCAGCAATGGAACGGGGACCACCATGGGGCCAGTCTAGCATGCCCATTCGGCCTGAGCTTCGGCTGCGAGATCGACCGTGCTGCGGACCCCGAGATCGTCGAAATGCCGGCTGAGGAAATCTTTGCCGGCGCGCTCCCCGCCGTTGCGCAGCAGCTCGAAAAAAGCGAAATCGGAATCGAGCTTCGAATCGGCGGTGAGCTCCTTGAACGCGCTGTCGAGCGCGATGCGGTGCACGTTGATGCGCCGGTATTCGCCCGCTCCGCGGCCGCGCGGCAGCCGGCCCTGGTCGATCAGCCGGGTCACGAAATCGATCGCCCGGTACTCGGCGATCAGCGAGGAGTTGAAGGTGATTTCGTTGATCCGGTTCATGATCTCGTTTTGCGTGCGCGGTGTCATATTCCGCTCGAGCGGATTGATCGAGACGATCACCACGTCCTCGGTGTCAGTGGTGCGGAAGAACGGGAAGATCGCCGGGTTGCCCATATAGCCGCCGTCCCAATACGGGACGCCGTCGATCTCGACGGCCTGAAACACCATCGGCAGGCAGGACGAAGCCATGACCACCTCGGCGGTGATCTTCTCGTGCGGAAAGATGCGCAGGCGGCCGGTAAAGACGTTGGTGGCGGAAACGAAGAGCTTGCGGCTGCAGGACGCGCGCAACTTGCCGAAGTCGACAAAGCGCTCGATCAGGTCCTTGAGCGGGTTGATGTTGAGCGGATTGAAGTCGTAAGGCGACCAGAAGCGCGACAGGGCGTCGAACCAGGCCTGCGCCGGCGAGCCCTGGTAGGGCATGAATGCGAGCAGCCGGTCGGCCACGGCACGTTCGAGCTCCGACAAGTGGCCATTGGTGCTCACCGCGCGCCACAGCTCGGCCAGGCGCTTGCGCGCCTCCGGCGGCCCGCCGCGGGTGAACCCGTCGGCCAGCACCACGGCATTGATGGCGCCGGCCGAGGCGCCCGAGATGCCTTCGATCTCGATGCGCGGGTCGGCCAAGAGGCTATCGAGCACCCCCCAGGTGAAGGCGCCGTGCGCGCCGCCGCCTTGCAGCGCAAGATTGATCTTCTTGGGCAACGCCATCGATCGTGCCTGCTGCGCGGCGACCTACTGTGCGGTCCAGCCGCCATCGATCGAAATGTTGGCGCCGGTGATCTCGGACGCCGCATCGGAGCAAAGAAACACCGCCACCGCCGCCACCTGATCGACGGTGACGAATTGCTTGGTCGGTTGCGCCGCCAGCAGCACTTCGTTCTTGACCTCTTCCGCGGTCATGTGGCGCGCCTTCATGGTGTCGGGAATCTGCTTCTCGACCAGCGGCGTCCAGACATAGCCAGGGCTGATGCAATTCGCGGTGGTGCCGAACGTCGCCAGTTCGAGCGCCACCGTCTTGGTCAGGCCGGCGAGCCCGTGCTTGGCGGTGACATAGGCGGCCTTGAACGGGGAGGCGACCAGCGAATGGGCCGACGCAGTATTGATGATGCGGCCCCACTTGCGCGCCTTCATCCCCGGCACCGCGGTGCGGATCGTGTGGAAGGCGGCGTTCAGATTGATGGCGATGATCATGTCCCACTTGTCGACCGGAAACTCCTCGATCGGCGCCACGTGCTGGATGCCGGCATTGTTCACCAGCACGTCGATGCTGCCCAGGGTCTTTTCCGCGGTCCTGATCATGTCGGCGATCTCCGCCGGCTTGCTCATGTCGGCTCCCGAGTAGATCGACTTGACCCCAAACTCCTTTTCGATCCCCGCCCGCTCGCGCTCGATCGCGCTTTTCTCGCCGAAGCCGTTGATCATCACATTGGCGCCTTCCTTGGCGAGCGCGCGCGCGATGGCAAGCCCGATCCCTGAAGTCGAGCCGGTGACGACGGCGGATTTTCCCTTGAGCATGGTGGACTCCTGGACTGCGGGGGATGGACTCTTGGCGATGAGGCCTATGGGCGATTCAGAGCCGGCGCGCGCCGCGCGTGGGGGCGGAGGCGATCGACAGCTTGGGCGCGCACTTGCTGCGGCGCAACAATCCCATATCAGTCGACGCATCACAATTTTGCGACCGTGCCATGCTCACCCGACAAGCCTCACGCCACCTCGGCCGGAAGGTCGGCGACATCATCGATCGTGCTGCGCTCCCCGATATGGTCGAAATGCGTGTCGAGAAAACGGCGCGTGGCCCGCTGGCCGAGCTTATGCAGCCGCTCGAAGAATTCGAAATCGTTGTTGAGCCTGCTGTGCGGGCTGAAAGTCTCGCCCGCGTCCGCCATCACGATGCGATGCAGCCGGAGGCCGCGGCAGCCGACGTTGCCGGCGCCGCGCCGCAACCATCCCTGATCGATCAATCGGTTGATCAAATCGATCGTGCGCAGCTCCGCCGACTGCGCGGCGTTGAAGGTGATTTCATTGGTGCGGCTCATGATCTCGCGCGCGTTCACCGGAACCTTGTCGCGCTCGCGCGGGTTGATCTGCACGATCAGCAGGTCCGCGTCCGCCGGGGCCCGGATGAACGGCAGCAGCGGCGGATTGTTGCTGTAGCCGCCGTCCCAATAGGATTCCCCCTCGATCTCCACG
Source organism: Xanthobacteraceae bacterium (assembly GCA_036502925.1). GTDB lineage: Bacteria > Pseudomonadota > Alphaproteobacteria > Rhizobiales > Xanthobacteraceae > VAZQ01. The sequence continues at coordinate 5,512 of DASXXS010000339.1, read as the reverse complement.
GCGCGAAACAGGAGCGGCAGGCAGGCCGAGGCCATCACGACCTCGGCGGTGATCTCGGCGCGGCTGAACACGCGCGGCTCGCCGGTGCGCACATTGGTTGCCGAGATGAAGAGAGGGCGGTCGCTATCGGCGCGGATCAGCTCGAAATCGACAAAGCGCTCGATCAGCTCCTTCAGCGGATTGATATTGAGCGGATTGAGATCATAGGGCGACCAAAGCTGGGAGAACGCGCCGAGCCAGGGAGGAACCGCCGCGCCCGGGCGCGGCACGAACGAGAACAGGCGCTCGACCACGCTGCGCTGAAGCTCCGGCAGATGGCCGCCAAAGCTCGCCGCCCGCCAGAAATCGGCGAGGTGTTTGCGGGCGTCCTGCGCCCCGCCGCGCGCCAGCCCGTCCGCCAGCATGACCGCGTTCAGGGCGCCGGCGGAGGTGCCGGAAATGCCGTCGATCGCAATTCGTCCATCGGTGAGCAGCTGATCGAGCACGCCCCAGGTGAAGGCGCCATGCGCACCTCCGCCCTGCAGCGCGAGATTGATGCGTTTCCGGCGGCGACCACGCGGGTGCCGCCCCGGCCCGGCGGGAGGGCGCCGTCGGTTCGGCCACAGCCGCGATACCGCCTTGTTCAAGAGCAAAGGAAACATCACATCAATGCAGGGTGAGGGAAGAGGCCCGTTCGGGTTGGTGGAGGGCTAATCTGGGGGCAAAATTGCTGCATTGCAATAAAAAAATGCTGCACCGCATCAGCGCATTGTGATCATTGCCAGAGTTGCAAATCGAGTAAAGTTCCCCATGGCCAGAGCTAGAGAATCACGCAGCAGCGGCAGATCGGCGCCGAACGTGTTTCCGGGGCCGAACCATGACCATGGCCGCTGCAGCAGCGCGGCCATGGCGATCGCCGAGGCGCAGTGCCTCGAGCAAGGGCGCCGCCTGACGCCGATCCGCCGGCAGGTCCTTGGCGTGCTGCTCGGGAGCCACAAGCCGCTCGGCGCCTATGAGATCATGGAGCTGCTGGCGCCCGAAGGGCCGCGGCCGGCTCCGATCACGGTCTATCGCGCGCTCGATTTCCTGCGCGATAATGGCCTCATCCATCGCATCGAAAGCCGCAATGCCTTCGTGGCCTGCGTCCACAACCATGCCAGCGCCGAGCCGGTCGTGTTCCTGATCTGCGAGCGGTGCGGGGCCGTGGGCGAGGCCGCCTCGATGGCGGTGGCGGCGACGTTGAGCTCGGCGGCCCGGGCGGCCGGCTTCACACCGAAATCGCCGGTGATCGAGATCGGCGGCATCTGCGCCCATTGCCGTTAAGGTTGCGCTTGCCGCCGCGTTGACGGGGCAGGGCCGGTCTGGCACTGCGTCTGCCAGGAAGGCGTCTGCCGGAAGCAGGAAGGCGTCTGCCGGAAGGCCCCGGCACGAAGGAGACCAAGATGAGCCAAGCCGCGCCCCGCGAAAGGCGCAAGTCCGTTGCGGTCGATGTCGGCGGCGTGAGCGTCGGCGGCGCAGCCCCGATCGTCGTGCAATCGATGACCAATACGGACACCGCCGACATCGCGGCCACCGCCGCGCAGGTGGCGGCGCTGGCGCGCGCCGGCTCGGAGATCGTTCGCATCACGGTCGACCGCGACGAGGCCGCCGCCGCCGTGCCGCACATCAAGGAACGCCTCGACCGGATGGGCGTCGGCGTGCCGATCATCGGCGACTTCCACTATATTGGCCACAAGCTTCTGGCCGACCATCCGGCTTGCGCGCAGGCGCTCGACAAGTATCGCATCAATCCGGGCAATGTCGGCTTCAAGAACAAGAAGGACAAGCAATTCGGCGCCATCATCGAGACCGCGATCCGCCACGGCAAGCCCGTGCGCATCGGCGTCAATTGGGGCTCGCTCGATCAGGAGCTGCTCACCCATCTGATGGACGAGAACTCGCGTTCGCCGTCCCCGCTCGGGGCGCGCGAGGTGATGCGCGAGGCCATGGTGCAGTCGGCGCTGACCTCGGCGGAGCGCTCCGAGGAGATGGGCCTGCCGCGCAACCGTATCATCCTGTCCGCCAAGGTGTCGGCCGTGCAGGATCTCATCGCCTGCTACGCGGAGCTGGCGCGCCGCTCCGACTACGCCCTCCATCTCGGCCTCACCGAGGCCGGCATGGGCTCGAAAGGCATCGTGGCATCGTCGGCCGCCATGGGCGTGCTGTTGCAGCAGGGCATCGGCGACACCATCCGCATCTCGCTCACTCCGGAGCCGGGCGGCGACCGCACCCTCGAGGTGAAGGTGGGGCAAGAGCTGCTGCAGACCATGGGCTTTCGCACCTTCGTGCCGCTGGTCGCCGCCTGCCCGGGTTGCGGCCGCACGACTTCCACCACGTTCCAGGAGCTGGCGCGCGACATCCAGTCGTTCATCCGTGACTCGATGCCCGAATGGAAGACCCGCTATGCCGGCGTCGAGGCCCTGAACGTCGCGGTGATGGGTTGCATCGTCAACGGGCCGGGCGAGAGCAAGCATGCCGATATCGGCATTTCGCTGCCGGGCACGGGTGAGCAGCCGGCGGCTCCGGTCTTCGTCGACGGCAAGAAGGTGGCGACCTTGCGCGGCCCGACCGTGGCGGCCGATTTCAAGAAGATGGTGATCGATTATATCGAGAACCGCTACGGCCACGGCAGCGCCGGGCAGACCGCGGCCGAATAGGTCGCGCTGTCACGACGTGCCTACGCCGGCGGCATCAATCAGATCACGCTCGCCGCGATATTCACGGTGAGCGCCAGGATCGAGACGTTGAACAAGAACGAAATAATGCCGTGGACCGAGACCGTGTGACGGATCGGCCGGCAGGTGATCGCCACGTCCGATACCTGGTTGGTCATCCCGATCACGAAAGAGAAGTAGACGAAATCCCAGTAATCCGGCTCCTTCAGATCGCCTGGAAACAGCAGACCGCCGCCCTTGCCGCCGTTCTCGTCGTAGAATTCGTGCGCATAGTGGAGCGCAAACATGATGTGGGTGAACGTCCACGACAGCAGGATGGTGACGATCCCGAGCAGCAGATGGATCGGCTGGCGGTCGCCGGCGCCGGACATTCCGAGCAAGGCCACGATCGCCCCGAGGCTGGCGAGCGCGGCGATCGCGGTCAGCGCCAGGACGGTGTATTGACCCTCGTCCTGCAGCCGGGCGCGAAACCGGATATGCCGGATGTCTGCGGTCGCCATCAGGCGGAGCGCGAGAATGAGGTAGAGCGCGACGCCGAGGTCCCAGCCGACCAGCAGGCGGGTCGCGATCCGCCAATCCGTTGCGCTGAGGGCGAGGACCACCGCCGCGCCGATCAGAGCGGAGATGAACAGCCGCGGCCGCGCCCGCACGACGCGGATCGGCGCAGGCAGGCGGCGATGAGACTGCAGTTTGTCGGTCGCGTCGGCCATGGCGGTTCGTTTTCCTGTTCAACTCACGCGTGCTGCGCTCAACGGGCCGGCTTGACGAACGTATCCTGGAACAGCTTGGTCCATTTCTCGCCTTCGTCGAGATATTTCGGCAGGTCGACGAAGATCAGGTCTTTGGGCAGCGCTTTCACGCGCGGGTCGGTCGGGACGGCTTCCCGACCGGCCAGGATCTTCTGGGCGTCGGTCAGATAGAAATCCAGCAGCAACAGGGCCGCGTGGGGATGTGGCGCCTTCCGGAACAGGCCGGCGCCGGTCGGCAGCGCCACCACCGGCGGCAGGTAGAGGAGCTCGACCGGCGCGCCCTCGATCTTCATCTGCTCCACCCGGTAGCTGTAGGCGGTCAGCGCCAGCGGCACTTCGCCGGAACCCACGAAGTTCGCCAGGAGCGTATGGCCCTTACGAACCGAAATGCCGTTGGCGGCGACGATGTCGTGGAACAGCCGCAGTCCTTTCGCCTCGCCCATGAAGCCCACCACCGAGAGGAACCAATTGGCGTCGTCCACCTCGATGCCGAGCTTGCCCTTCCATTTCGGATCGCGCAGGTCGTCATAGCTTTTCGGCACGTCGGCCGGCTTGACGATGTTGGTATTGTAGGCACCGACGAAGACGCTCAGGCGGGTGGCGACCCAGCCGCGATGCGGCATCCTGGCTTGCGGAATCAGCGCGGCGGCCGCCGGCGTCGTGACCGCCTGCAACAATTGCTCGCGGGCCATGATCTCCATCTCGGACCCGGACGTTTCGACCACGTCCGCGTCGAAGCGGCCGCCGGCATATTCGGTCAGCGCCCGGGCGCGGATATCCTCCGAGCTGCCGCGCCATTGCTGCACCTTGATGCCGTACTTGGCTTGAAAGGCGCCAAGCAGTGCGGACTGATCCGCCAGCGTTGCCGATGAATAGAGCGTGACGGTGCCTTCCCGCTTGGCGCCCGCAATCAGGCGCGCGCTGCGGTCCGGCCCGGAATAGTTGGCGAGCTCTTCGAGCGTCTGCGCCGGGACTTGGGCTTGCGCCCGCGCGCAACAAACAACAAACATGGCCACAACGAGCGCGCCGGCGCGCCGGGCGCCAGCTCGCGCACCATCCGTCATCGACGCCGGCAAGTCCCGATCCCGCTTCATGCGGTCCTCCCGGGTGGCGGCCGGAGTGCGGCGTTCCCGTGCCGGTTACGCCACCTTCGGCGGCAGACTCGTGAGCTCGGCCTGATAGGCTTCCTCCATGCGCGGCGTGAGCCCATGGCGGGCGAGCGCATCGGCGAACATCTGGCGGACCAGAGGTTTCTCGTCCGCATAGTCGATCTGGTTGCCGCCCAGCCGCTTGCTGATCCATGACATCGGCACGCCCTGGCTGTTGCGCGGCGAGGCATATTTGAAGGCCAGATAGCGCGCCGGCGTCGGCCCGGAATTGAAATGCTGGTGAAACCAGGCATTGGGCGGCACGATCAGGGTGCCGAATTTCCATTCGTAGCGCCGCGGTTCCTCGCCTTGTGGCCACATCAGCGAATAGCCCTCGCCGTTGAGCACGATCACATGGGCGCCGGGCCCATGATGGTGAGCCTTCTTGTAGGTGCCGACCGGGAACTGCGAGATGTGGCTGGCGATCGATCCCTTGGCCATGTTGAAGCGGATGTGGCCGCCGCCGGCCCCGCGTTCCCTGGCGGTGATCAGCGGCAGGTTGATGGCGTCGGCGACGAAATTGGTCTGCAGCAGGAAGCCGACCTGCTCGCCCTTGGCGCTGAAATAGTTGGGCTCGCCGGAGAAGCGGTTCTTGAAGTCGTAGCTGGTGTTGAAGATGAAATCGAGATTGTCATAGAGGTTGATGACCGAGGGGCAGTTGGTCACCGCCACGAAGCGCACCGCCTCCTGGCCGGAGCCGTTGAAATGCTGGTACCAGCAATTGAGCGGGACGGCGAAAATCGAGCCGGCCTTCCATTCGAAGGTGACCCGTTGGCCGGCATTGTTCCAGATCGTGGTCGAGCCGCGGCCGCTCAGGATCAGGATCATTTCCTCGAACAGATGCCGCGACGGCTCGAGCTTCTTGCCGGGCGCGATCTCGCAGACATAGCAGTCGTTGGAGGTGCGCGAGGCTTCGTGGTTG
>DASXXS010000338.1:0-4182 GCA_036502925.1 Xanthobacteraceae bacterium | reverse complement strand
TCGTAGGGATAGGTGAGATCGGCGCGCTCGCCGATCAGGCCGACCGGGAAATCGCCGACCCGCCAACGCTTGCGGATACGGGCATTGAGCACGGCCGCTTCCCGGCGCGGATTAGCGCCCACGATGAGCAGGGCGTCGGCTTTCTCAATGCCGGCGATGGTGGGATTGAAAAGGTAGGTCGCCCTGCCCCACGCCGGATCGAGCGCCGCGCCATCCTGACGGCAGTCGATGTTGCTCACCTCAAGTCGCGTCATCAGGTCCTTGAGGGCGAAAATCTCCTCGACGGCGGCCAGATCGCCGGCGATCGCGCCGATGCGCTTCGCCGGCGTGCGCGCGACTCTGGCGGCGATCGCTTCGAAGGCCGCCGGCCACGAGGCGGTGCGCAACCGCCCTTGCTCGCGGATATAGGGCTGATCGAGGCGCTGCGTGCGCAGCCCATCGACCACGTGGCGGGTCTTGTCGGAAATCCACTCTTCGTTCACGTCGTCGTTGATGCGCGGCAAAATGCGCATCACCTCGCGGCCGCGGGTGTCGACCCGGATGGCCGAGCCGAGCGCATCCATGACGTCGATCGACTCGGTCTTGTTGAGCTCCCAGGGGCGCGCCACGAAAGCATAGGGCTTGGAGGTGAGCGCGCCGACCGGGCAGAGATCGACCACATTGCCTTGCAGCTCGGACCGCATGGCGGTTTCGAGATAGGTGGTGATCTCCATGTCTTCGCCGCGGCCGATGGCGCCGAGCTCGGGCACGCCGGCGACCTCGGTGGCGAAACGGATGCAGCGCGTGCAATGGATGCAGCGCGTCATCACGGTCTTCACCAGCGCGCCGATATATTTCTCCTCGACCGCGCGCTTGTTCTCGCGGTAGCGGCTGGCATCCACCCCGTAGGCCATCGACTGGTCCTGCAGGTCGCACTCGCCGCCCTGGTCGCAGATCGGACAGTCGAGCGGATGATTGATGAGCAGGAACTCCATCACGCCCTCGCGGGCCTTGCGCACCATCGGGGATCGGGTCTTGACCTCGGGCGGCTCGCCGTTGGGCCCGGGCCGGCAGTCGCGCACCCCCCAGGCGCAGGAGGCGATCGGCTTGGGCGAGCCGACCAGCTCGACCAGGCACATGCGGCAATTGCCGGCGATCGACAGCCGGGAGTGGTAGCAGAAGCGCGGAATCTCGGCGCCGGCCGCCTCGCAGGCCTGCAGCAGCGTGTATTCGGGCGGGACCTCGATCTCCTTGCCGTCGACGATGAGCTTGGCCATCTGCGTCACTCCGCCGCCACCGGCATCGGCTCGGGATGCGGGTGGGCGGTATATTCATCGATGCGCCGCTCGATCTCGGGGCGGAAATGGCGCAGCAGGCCCTGCACCGGCCAGGCCGCGCCGTCGCCGAACGCGCAGATGGTATGCCCCTCGATCTGGGTGGTGACCTGAAACAGCGTGTCGATCTCGGACTTGTGGGCGCGGCCCTCGGCCATGCGGTTGAGCAGGCGCCACATCCAGCCCATGCCCTCGCGGCAGGGCGTGCATTGGCCACAGCTCTCGTGCTTGTAGAAATAGGAGATGCGCGCCATGGCGCGCACGATATCGGCCGACTTGTCCATCACGATGACGGCAGCGGTGCCCAGCGCCGATTTCTTCTCGCGGCAGCCGTCGAAATCCATCAAGAGGGTATCGGCCTGGTCGGCGCCGGCGGGAACCATCGGCATCGATGAGCCGCCCGGGATCACGGCCAGCAGATTGTCCCAACCGCCGCGCACGCCGCCGGCGTGCCGCTCGATCAACACGCGCAACGGGATGCCCATGGCCTCCTCGACATTGCAGGGCCGCTGCACGTGGCCGGAGATGCAATAGAGCTTCGTGCCGGTATTGTTCGGCCGGCCGATGCCCGCGAACCAGGCGGCGCCGCGCCGGCAGATGTCCGGCACCTGGGCGATGGTCTCGACATTGTTGACCGTGGTCGGGCAGCCATAGAGCCCCACATTGGCCGGAAACGGCGGCTTGAGCCGCGGCATTCCCTTCTTGCCTTCGAGACTCTCGAGCAGCGCCGTCTCCTCGCCGCAGATATAGGCGCCGGCGCCGTGGTGGAGCACCAGGTCGAAATCGAAGCCATGGACGTTGTTCTTGCCGATGAGCTTGGCGTCGTAGGCCTGGTCGATCGCGGCCTGCAGGTTCTCCCGCTCGCGGACGAATTCGCCGCGGATATAGATGTAGCCGGTGTTTGCCGCCATGGCGGCACCGGCGATCAGGCAGCCCTCGACCAGGAGGTGCGGATCGTTCCGCATGATCTCCCGGTCTTTGCAGGTGCCGGGCTCGGATTCGTCGGCATTGACCACGAGATAATGCGGCCGGTCGCCGACCTGCTTGGGCATGAACGACCACTTCAAGCCGGTGGCAAAGCCGGCGCCGCCGCGCCCACGCTGCCCGGACGCCTTCACCTCGTTGACGAGCCAATCGCGGCCCTTGTCGAGGATCGCCCTGGTGCCGTCCCAGGCGCCGCGCGCGCGCGCGCCGGCAAGGCCCCAGTCGCCCTGGCCGTAGAGGTTGCGGAAGATGCGGTCCTTGTCGTCGAGCATCGTTGTCAGCTCTTGGAAAAGGTTGTCAGGGTGCTCGGCCCGCCGACCGGCGCCGAGAGCTGGCGGTCGATCTGGGGGCCGGGCCTGGGAGTACGGCCGGCGGCAAGCTCGTCGAGAATTCTCTCGAAGCTCGCGCGGTCGAGATCCTCGTAATAGTCGTAATTGATCTGCGCCATCGGCGCGTTCACGCAGGCGCCCAGGCACTCGACCTCGATCCAGGAGAAGTTTCCGTCGGCCGTGACGTGCAGCTGCTCGCCGATCCGGTCGTGGCAGATTTTTTTGAGCTCGTCGGAGCCACGCAGCATGCACGGGGTCGTCCCGCAGAGCTGCACATGGAATTTCCCGACCGGCGCAAGGTTGAACATGGTGTAGAAAGTGGCGACCTCGAGCACGCGAATTCTGGCCATGCCGAGCAGCTCGGCGACATGCTCGATCGCCTTCTGCGGCAGCCATCCGCCGGACTGCTCCTGGGCGCGCCAGAGCAGCGGGATGACCGCCGAAGCCTGGCGGCCGTCCGGGTATTTGGCGATCTGCTCGTTTGCCCATGCGAGGTTTTCCGCCGTGAAGGAAAACTCCTTCGGCTGGAGATGCGGCTCGGCGAGGCGGCGGACGGACATGACTATTTCTACGTGTGCTCTATTTCTGCTTTTACTCGCAGACGCGGGCGCGGGGCGTGATCCAACATGGTTGTCACAGCGACGGTCACCGGTCCACCTCCCCGAACACGATGTCGAGCGAGCCGAGCACGGCCGATATGTCGGCCAGCATGTGGCCGCGACAGATGAAGTCCATGGCCTGCAGATGCGCGAAGCCGGGCGCGCGAATCTTGCACTTATAGGGCTTGTTGGTGCCGTCGGCGATCAGGTAGACGCCGAATTCCCCCTTCGGGGCCTCCACCGCGGCGTAGACCTCCCCGGCAGGCACATGAAAGCCTTCGGTGTAGAGCTTGAAATGATGGATGAGGGCCTCCATCGAGCGCTTCATCTCGGCACGCCGCGGCGGCACGATCTTGTTGTCCAGGACCGCGACGGGGCCTTGTCCTTCGGATAGGCGCAAGCGCTCGATACACTGGCGCATGATGCGAATAGATTGCCGCATCTCCTCCATGCGGATGCAGTAGCGATCGTAGCAATCGCCGTTCTTGCCGATCGGGATGTCGAAGTCGAGCTCGGCATAGCATTCGTAGGGTTGCGCCTTGCGCAGGTCCCAGGCGGCGCCGGAACCGCGCACCATCACGCCGGAAAATCCCCAGGCCCAGGCATCGGCAAGCTTCACCACCCCGATATCGACGTTGCGCTGCTTGAAGATGCGGTTGTCGGTGAGCAGCCCTTCGAGATCGTCGCAAACCTTCAGGAACGGATCGCAGAAGGCGGAGATGTCGTCGATCAGCTTTTCCGGCAGATCCTGATGCACGCCGCCGACGCGAAAGTAGGCGGCATGCATGCGGCTGCCCGAGGCGCGCTCGTAGAACACCATCAGCTTCTCGCGCTCCTCGAAGCCCCACAGCGGGGGCGTGAGCGCGCCCACATCCAAGGCCTGGGTGGTGACGTTGAGCAGATGCGAGAGCAGCCGGCCGATCTCGCAATAGAGCACCCGGATGAGCTGGGCGCGCC
>DASXXS010000337.1:0-2945 GCA_036502925.1 Xanthobacteraceae bacterium | reverse complement strand
CCGCGGGCATCGATCCGCAGGAGCTGATCGACACGAGGCCCTATGCGCGCGAATGGCATTTCCACATTCTCAACGAGCGCGCGCTTTACGGCATACCGCGCAAGTTCAATGTCGGCTTCGACGGCGGCGGCATCATTCCGGTGCTGGAGGACACCAACGATATCGGCTTCCAGGCCGTCACCGTGAAGGACGGCTTCGGGCTCAAGCCCGGCGTGTGGTTCCGCCTGCTGCTCGGCGGCATCACCGGCCACAAGGATTTCGCCCACGAGACCGGCATCGTCGTAACGCCTGAGGAAGCCACGCAGGTGGCGGACGCGGTGGTGCGCGTCTTCATCGACCACGGCGACCGCACCAACCGGCTCAAGGCGCGGCTCAAATACGTGCTCGACCGGTTCGGCATGGAGAAATTCCTCACCTTGGTCGAGGAGAAGCTCGCGCGCCAATTGACGCGCGTTCAAGCCGAGGCGCTGGAACCGCGCCCCGCCTTCGATCGGGCCGCCCATATCGGCGTCCACGCGCAAAAGCAGACGGGGCTCAATTGGATCGGGGTGGTGCTGCCGGTCGGCAAGCTCACGGCCGCGCAAATGCGCGGGCTCGCCGCTATCGCGCGCGACTTCGGTGACGGCGAGCTGCGCCTCACGGTGTGGCAGAACCTGCTGATCTCCGGCGTTGCCTCGGAGCGGATCGGGCAAGCAGTGCGCGGGATCGAGGCGCTCGGGCTCTTCACCAGCGCCACCGCGATCCGTGCCGGCCTGGTCGCCTGCACCGGAAACATGGGCTGCAAGTTCGCCGCCGCCGACACCAAGCGTCATGCCGAAGAGATCGCGCGCTGGTGCGAGGCGCGCGTCGCGCTCGACGGACCGATCAACATCCACCTGACCGGCTGTCCCAATTCCTGCGCACAGCATTATGTCGGCGACATCGGGCTGCTTGCCTGCAAGGTGCAGGAAACCGAGGAGAGCGAGCAGATCGAGGGCTACCACGTCCTGGTCGGCGGCGGTTTCGGGCCCGATGCGACGCTGGCGCGCGAGATCTATCGCGACGTCAAGGCGGCGGACGTGCCGGCGACCATCGAACGCCTGCTCAAGGCCTACCTGGCGGGGCGCGCATCGAAGGATGAAACCTTTCTGGGTTTCACGCGCCGCCACGACGACGCGGCGATCAAGCGGATGGCGAGCCGGGAGCCGGTGTCATGAATTTCGCGCCGCCGCCGCAACCGCCGGCGCTGCTGCCGGAAAGCGCGCCGTTCACGCCGGAGCAGCGCGCCTGGCTCAACGGATTCTTTGCCGGCCTGATCTCGCTCGACGGCAGCGCTGTGACGCCCTTGTCGCCGGCAGAGTCGGCCGCGCTGATGCCGGGAGCCTCGGCGGGGCCGCAAGATCCGGCCCAAGATGCGGTCAATGACGGCGACGATGGTGAGGCGCCTTGGCACGATCAGACCTTGCCCTTGGCCGAGCGCATGAAGCTTGCCGAAGGCCGCCCGCTGCGCCGGCGCCTGATGGCCGCCATGGCGCAGCAGGACTGCGGGCAGTGCGGCTACAATTGCCAGGATTATTCCGACGCCGTTGCGCGCAAGACCGAGGAGCGGCTGAACCTGTGTGTGCCGGGCGGCAAGGAAACCGCCCGCATGCTCAAGACGCTCCATGCGGAGCTCGGTGCGCCGCCGGCGGTGGTCGCAGGAGCCGTCGCGCCGGCCATCAAGGCTCCGCCCCCGCAGGCCGGCCGCTCGCGCGACAATCCGGCGGTTGCCACCTTTCTGTCCCGCACGCGGCTCAACAAGCCCGGCTCCGCCAAGGAGACCTGGCACGTCGAGCTCGACCTCGAGGGCTCCGGCATCGACTACGTGGTGGGCGATTCCTTTGGCATCTATCCGGCCAACGATCCCGGCCTCGCGGACGCGGTGCTTGCGGCATTCGCCGCGCCGGCGGATTTTCCGATCGGCGGCCGCACGCTGCGCGAGGTTCTCATCGACAGCGTTTCGCTCGGACCGGCGCCCGATATGCTGTTCCAGCTCTACTCCTACATCACCGGCGGGGCGCGGCGGCAAGTCGCGAGAGCGCTTGCGAGCGGGGAAAATCCCGACGGCGATGCCGACACGCTCGACGTGCTGGCGGCGATCGAGAAATTCCCCGGCACGCGCCCAGACCCCGAGGCCTTCATCGAGGCGCTCGATCCGTTGCAGCCGCGGCTTTTCTCGATCGCCTCTTCGCCGAAGATCGATCCCCGGCGGGTCGCGCTCACCATCGACGCGGTCCGTTATCCGGTCGGCAAGCGCACGCGGCTGGGGGTCGCCTCGACGTTTTTCGCCGATCGCATCGCGCCCGGCGCCAAGGTGCGGGCCTATGTGCAGCGGGCCCAACATTTCGCGCTGCCAGCTGATCCATCCGTGCCGATCATCATGATCGGTCCAGGCACCGGGATCGCGCCGTTCCGCGCCTTCCTCTACGAGCGCATGGCCACCAAGGCGCCCGGGCGCAATTGGCTGTTCTTCGGGCATCAGCACAGCGCGCATGACTTCTTCTACGAGGACGAGCTTGCCGGAATGAAGGCGGCGCGCGTGCTCACCCGCCTGACGCTCGCCTGGTCGCGCGACAGCGCCGGGAAAATCTATGTCCAGGATCGCATGCGCGACGTCGGCCGCGATCTCTGGGCGTGGCTCGCCGAGGGGGCGCACGTCTACGTCTGCGGCGACGCCAAGCGCATGGCCAAGGATGTGGAGGCGGCGCTGATCGAGATCGTCGCCGCATTCGGCCTGCGCTCGACCAACGACGCCATCACCTTCGTGGCCGAGCTGAAGAAGAACGGCCGCTATCAGCAAGATGTGTATTGAGATGCGTCCGAATTGCGCACGGCCGCAGGGTGATTGCATATGACGAAATCGCCGCGCTCTCAGCGATACCTCCCCCTGCAAGGGGGAGGTCGGCGAGCGAAGCGAGACGGGTGGG
>DASXXS010000336.1:0-20873 GCA_036502925.1 Xanthobacteraceae bacterium | reverse complement strand
GCGGTTCTCGGTCTGGGACATCGCCAAGCCGTTCTATACCGCCGCGCTCGGCTTCGAGCCGACCGACCGGAATCGAAAGGAGATCGCCGGCGTCCGCCATCGGGTCCAGCAGCAGATCGCTGACGCATTCGAGGGCCTGGTCTTCGTCAAGACTCATCACGCCCTGGTCACCGACCGCGGCTCGACGACGATCAATTCCGCGGTGACGTCGGGCGCCGTCTACATCGTGCGCAATCCGCTCGATGTGGCGATCTCCTACGCCCACCACCTCGGCCGCTCGATCGACGATACGATCGAGGCGATGGCGATCGAGAATTTCGAGACCTCGGTCGGCGATGAGGCGGTCTACGAGGTCTACGGCTCCTGGAGCCAGCACGTCCTGAGCTGGACCCGCAAGCCGCACCAGGCGATCTACGTCATGCGCTACGAGGACATGCTGGCGGAGCCGGCCGGGATTTTCGGCGGACTCGCGCGGCATTTGCTGCTCGATGTCACGTCCGATCAGATCGGGCAAGCGATCGATCGCGCTTCGTTCGAGCGGTTGCGCGCGCAGGAGGATCAAAAAGGATTTCGCGAAAAGCCCAAGGACGCCGAGCGGTTCTTCCGCGAAGGGCGCGCCGGCCAATGGAAGGATATCCTGACGCCGCGGCAGATCGATCGCGTCGTACGCGATCACGGCGAGCAGATGGCGCGGTTCGGTTATTTACCGCCGGCCTGACCTCAAGACCAGCCTGGCCGGCGCGACGCGGCCGGCCTCATTCCACCTTGGCGCCCGACACTTCGACCACATGCGCCCATTTGGCGATGTCGGCGCGCAGATATCCGTCGAAGGCGGCCGGCTCCATGATCATCGAGACGGCGCCCTGCGCGGCCCAGGCTTTCTGCAGATCCGGCCGGCTGATGATCTTGACCACCTCGGCATTGAGCTTGTCGACGATCGGCTTGGGCGTTGCGGCCGGCGCCATCAGGCCGAGCCAGATCGTCGCCTCATAGCCGGGCACGCCCGCCTCCGCGATGGTCGGCACGTGCGGCAGCACGCTCGAGCGCCTGGCGCCGGTGGTGCCGAGCGCCCGCACCTGCCCGGCGCGGGCGTTGGCCGCCATGGTGGTGATCGCATCCAGCATCATCTGCACGTGGCCGCCGATGACGGCGTTGCGGGCCTCACCGGAGCCCTTGTACGGCACGTGCACGATGTCGGTGCCGCTCATCGCTTTGAACAGCTCGCCCGCCATGTGATAGGGCGTGCCGGGCCCCGAAGATGCATAGTTCAGCTGCCCGGGCTTGGACTTGGCGAGCGCGATGAATTCCTTGATATCCTTCGCCGCAACCGAGGGATGGACCACCATGAGCAGATCGGAATAGTTGATCGGCGCCACCGCCACGAAGTCGCGCATCAGCACGAACGGCTTGTTGGGGATCAGCGACTCGTTGGTGGTGTGGGTGTTCGACATCAGCAGCAGCGTGTAGCCATCGGGCGCCGATCGCGCGACCGCCTCGGTGCCCAGGATCGAGCCGGCGCCCGGACGGTCCTCGATCACGAACGATTGCTTGAGGGATTCGGACAGATATTGGCCGAGCTCGCGGGCAAAGATATCGGCCGGGCCGCCGGGCGCGAACGGCACGATGATCTTGACCGGCCGGGCCGGATAGCTCTGCGCCATGGCGGCCGGGATGGAAACGGCGAAAGCCAGTGCCAGAACCGCGGACACGCGCAGAAATACTCTCATCCCAATGCCTCCGGGCGAGCCAATCGGCTGCCGCGCACGATAGAGCATATTTTAGAAAAAAGCCTGGCCCCGACTCCTCCCCTTGCAGGGGAGGTAAGGCTGAGAGCGCGGTGGTTTCGTCACCTCCACAGCGCTTGGCTCGCCAGCCGCGCGCCCGCCGCCAGCGCCTCCAGCTTGGCCCACATGATCGAGGGATGGACGCGACGGTGGAAGGGACCCTGCGCAAAGCCGCAATCGGTTCCGGCGATCAGATTCTCGTTGCCCACCAGCCGTGCCAGCCGCACGATGCGATCGGCGACCAGCTCGGGATGCTCGACGATGTTGGTGGCGTGGCTGATCACGCCCGGGATCAGCACCTTGCCGGGCGGGAGCTTCACGTCCTGCCACACCTTCCATTCATGCTCGTGGCGCGGATTGGCGCCTTCGATGACATAGGCCCCCACCTGCACCTTGAGGATAAGATCGACGATGTCGCGCAACGGCACGTCGGTGGTGTGCGGGCCGGGCCAGCTGCCCCAGCATACGTGGTAGCGGATGCGCTCGGGCGGAATGCCCGCTATGGCGTGATTGAGCACCTCCACGTGCAACGCGACCCAGTCGCGGTAGTCGGCAAAGCTCGCCGGCGGCACCATCCGGTCATAGGTGACGGCGGCGCGCGCGTCGTCGAGCTGCAGCAGCAAGCCCGCCTCGACAATCATGCGATATTCGGTGCGCATGGCTTGGCCGATCGCGCGCAGGCAGTCCTCCTCGCCCGCATAGTATTCGTTCTTGCGGTCCGGGATGACGCTGGCGGGTGCCGCCACCGGCAGGAAAGCTTCGGTGACCTTGGTCTCGCGCAAAGCGGCAGCGAAATTGTCGATGTCGCGCCGGAGCTCGGCTTGGCCCGTATAGGCGACGGGTCCGACGCAGACCGCATCGGCCGTCGTGGCTACGCCTTCACGCGCATCGAGCTCGGCGTAGAAATCGGCGAACCGCTCGCGGTCGCCGCCGCGCTGAAACGGATTGGCGCCCGGCGCGACCGGGCGGCGCTCGAAGCCGCTCAGCCGCTCGAGCGCATACTGCGACCAGCTGATGGATTTTCCGAATTCCCCGTCGCTGACCACGTCGATGCCGGCCGCCGCCTGCCGGCGCACGACCTCGGCGACCGCATTCGCCAGGCATTCATCATAGGCGTCGCGGTCGAAGGCCCTGCCCGCCTGCTTGAGGCGGAGGAACTCCTGCAGGGCCGGCGGGCGGATCAGGCTGCCCACATGGGTCGTGAGGATTCGCTCGGTGCTGCGCTGCATGGAGGCTGCCTGGGATTTGCGTGGCTGGCTCCTCCCATCATAGCAACCGTGGCGCCCCTCCTGACAGATGGTCGCGGATTTGACGTCAATTCGTGGCTTTGCGCCCGCGCCGGCGGCATTTGACACCGCATGGCGGCCGGCGCCTCATGCGAGCAATACCCTGTAGCCCGCATGGAGCGCAGCGAAATGCGGGATCGGCGTTCCCGGATTACGCAAGCGCTCCATCCGGGCTACAGGAGGGAGGCTGCGGGAGGTACCGTGCAGGCATTGAATCTCATGCGCTGGACCGCGGGCGCGCTGCTGCTGCTGGGCGCATCGCCCGCTGGCGCGCAGGCTCCGGCCGATTTCTACAAGGGCAAGACCATCGAGCTCGATATCGGGCTCAGCGTCGGGGGTGCTTACGACGCCTATGCCCGGATGCTCGCCCGCACCATGGGCAAATACATTCCCGGCAATCCCGCGATCGTGCCCAAGACGATGGAGGGCGCGGGCAGCATGCGGCTTGCGAACTATCTCTACAACGCGGCGCCGAAGGACGGGACGAGCTTCGGCACGATCAACCGGGGCACTCCCTTCGAGCCGCTGCTCGGCAACAAGGCCGCTCAGTTCGACGCCACCAGGTTCAACTGGATCGGCAGCACCAACAACGAGGTCAGCGTCTGCGTGGCTTGGCACAACAGCGGTATCGCGACCTTCGCGGACGCGCGGCAGCGCGAGCTGATCGTCGGCGCGACCGGGCCAAGCACGGACAGCTACCAATTCCCCAAGATCGCCAATGCCGTGCTCGGCACCAAATTCAAGATCGTCACCGGCTATCCGGGCGGCAACGAGGTGGATCTGGCGATGGAGCGCGGCGAGGTGCAAGGTCGTTGCGGCTGGTCCTGGACCAGCGTAAAGGGCCTGCATCAATCCTGGCTCGACCGCAAGGAGATCAACATTCTCTATCAGATGGGTCTGAGCAAGCACCGCGACCTTCCGGGCGTTCCGCTCATCCTCGACCTCGCCGGGACCGACGAGGAAAGGGCCATTCTCAGGCTCGTCTTCGCGCGGCTGGTCATGGCCTGGCCGTTCCTGGCGCCGCCCGGCACGCCGAGCGAGCGCGTGGATGTCCTGCGCAGGGCCTTCCTGCAGACCATGCAGGACAAGGATTTCCTGGCCGAGGCCGACAAGGCCGGCCTCGAGATCACGCCGGTCGCGGGCGCGGACATCCAGAAGCTCGTGCAGCAGGTCTATGCGACGCCGGCGGGGATCGCCAGCAAGACGGCGGAGCTCCTGCAATGAGAGCCGCCAATGCAGGCCGCCGGTGAAGGCAACCGCTGATGCAAACCCGTAATGGAATTGTCGAGGCCGTCGGCAACACGCCGCTGATCAGGCTCAAGCGTGCTTCCGAAGCGACCGGCTGCGCCATCCTGGGCAAGGCGGAATTCATGAATCCCGGCCAGTCGGTCAAGGACCGCCCGGCGTTGCAGATCATTCTGGAGGCCGAAAAGCGCGGCGAGATCCGGCCCGGCGGGCTGGTGGTCGAGAGCACGGCCGGCAATACCGGCATCGGGCTTGCCCTGATCGGCAATGCCCGCGGTTATCGCACCCTGATCGTAATTCCGGAGACCCAGAGCCAGGAAAAGAAGGACATGCTGCGGCTGTGCGGAGCCGAGCTGGTGGAGGTGCCTGCCGTACCTTACAGCGATCCCAACAATTACCAGCATATCGGGCGGCGCCTGGCGCACGAGCTGCGCCAGACCGAGCCCAACGGCGTCGTCTTCGCCGACCAGTGGAACAATCTCGACAATCGCAAGGCACACCTGGTCTCGACCGGACCGGAAATCTGGGAACAGACGGACGGCAAGGTGGACGCATTCATCTGCTCCATCGGCACCGGCGGCACGCTCGCCGGCGTGTCCGCCTGCCTGCAGCAGAAAAATCCGGGCATCGTGATCGGCGTGGCCGATCCGCGAGGCGCGGCCATGTACGACCTCTTCACCCATGGGCAAGCCAAAGTCTCGGAAGGCAGCTCCATCACCGAAGGCATCGGGCTTGGGCGCGTCACCCCGATCATCGAAAAGACCAAGGTCGACAAAGCGTATTTGATTCCCGACGAGGAGGCGGTGCCGCTCGTCTTCGACCTGCTCGAGCACGAGGGCCTCTGCCTGGGAGGTTCGAGCGGAATCAACGTGGCGGGCGCCATCCGCCTCGCGCGCGAGCTCGGTCCCGGGCACACCATCGTCACCATCCTGGCCGACTACGGCACGCGCTATCAATCAAAACTGTTCAATGTGGATTTCCTGCGCCAGAAGGGATTGCCGGTGCCGCCCTGGCTGGAGCGGCGGTCTAGCCGGAAGGTGCCTTATGTATAAGATGCCGTATGAACAAGGCGGCCCATGAACAAGGTGGCCCACGAATTATGAGTAGCGCCCCGGGACAATCGGCAGGGAGCCGCAGGCTGGTCACCACCGACTGGTTGGCCGCGCGCCTGGGCGCGCCTGATCTCGTGGTGGTCGACGGCTCCTACTATCTTCCCGCCATGAAGCGCGACGCGGCGGCCGAATACCCTGCCGGCCACATTGGGGGCGCGGTGCGCTTCGATCTGGAAGCGATCGCCGATCGTTCGAACCCGCTTCCCCATATGTTGCCGGATGCCGACCAGTTCGCCCGCGAGGTCGGAGCGCTCGGCATCGGCGAACAGGACACGATCGTGGTCTATGACGGCGCCGGCATGTTTGCATCGCCGCGGGTGTGGTGGACCTTCGGCGTGTTCGGCGCGCAGAAGGCCTTCATTCTCGAGGGCGGCCTGCCGAAATGGAAGGCGGAAGGCCGTCCGCTCGAATCCGGCGCGGTCAACCGCGCCCCGCGCCGATTCCGCGCCCGCGGTTCGCCGGCCGCGGTCGCTTCGCTCGCCGAGGTGCAGGCGGCGCTCGCCGGCAATGCCGTCCAGGTCGTTGATGTCCGCCCGGCGGACCGGTTTCGCGGCGAGACGCCGGAGCCGCGGCCGGGTCTGCGCTGCGGCCACATGCCGGGCGCATTGAACGTTCCCTACACCGCCCTGATCGAGAACGGAGCGCTCGCCCCGCCCGGACGGCTCAAGCAGGCGCTCGCCGCCGGCGGCGTCGATCTCGAGAAGCCGATCATCGCGAGCTGCGGCTCGGGCGTATCGGCGGCCGTGCTGTGGCTCGCGCTCGATTCGCTCGGCAAGCCGCCCAAGGCCCTTTACGACGGTTCCTGGGCGGAATGGGGAGCGCGGCCCGATCTTCCGATCGAGCCCAGGCCCAGGCGCGAATGACGAGGGAATGACGAGCGGATGACCCGCGCCGCGGATACGGCAGCGCCGGCCCGCATCCACGCTGCAGCATCAATGCAGGATCTGGCGCAGGAACAGCTTGGTGCGCTCGTTTTGCGGGTTTGAGAAGAACGCTTCGGGCTCGTTCATCTCGATGATCTGGCCGGCATCCATGAGGATCATGCGGGTGGCGGCCTGGCGCGCGAAGCCCATCTCGTGGCTCACCACCAGCATGGTCATGCCGTCCAGGGCCAGTGCCATCATGGTGTCGAGGACCTCGCGCACCATTTCGGGATCGAGCGCCGAGGTCGGCTCGTCGAACAGCATGATCTTCGGCTGCATGCACAGCGCCCGCGCGATGGCGACGCGCTGCTGCTGACCGCCGGAAAGCTGCGAGGGATACTTGTCGGCCTGCTCGGGGATGCGCACGCGCGCGAGATTGCGCCGGGCGATCGCCTCGGCGTCCTTTCTCGGCAGGCGGCGGACCCATGTTGGCGCGAGCATGCAGTTCTCCAGCACGGTCAAGTGCGGAAAGAGATTGAAGTGTTGAAACACCATGCCGACCTCGCGGCGAATTTCGTCGATCCTCTTGAGGTCGTCGGTCAGCTCCACGCCATCGACGATCACGCGGCCCTGCTGCCAGTTTTCGATGCGATTGATGCAGCGCAGCAGCGTCGACTTGCCGCCCCCGGAGGGACCGCAGATCACGATGCGCTCGCCCCGCATGACCTGCAGGCTCACGTCGCGCAGCACGTGGAAGGCGCCGAACCACTTGTTGAGGCCGACGATCTCGATCGCGACCTGATTGCGCGTTGTGCGGATTTCCGCGGCGGCGCCAGGCGGGCCATCCGCTGGCTGCTGAACATCGTGAACCATCATCTTGCCCGGTGATCCTGCTCAGCGCGCATTCAACCGCCGCTCCGTGAACATGGCATAGCGCGACATCGCGAACGAGACCACGAAATAGATCATCCCGGCGAAGGCGAAACCGGTGAACAGGGTCTGCGGGGTTGCCCAATTGGGGTCGGAAAAAGCGGCGCGCAACTGCCCGAGCAAGTCGAAGATCGCCACGATCAGCACCAGCGTGGTGTCCTTGAACAGCGCGATGAACGAGTTGACGAGGCCGGGAATGACCAGTCGCAGCGCCTGCGGCAGGACGACAAGGCCCATCATCCGCCAGTAGCCGAGGCCCAGCGCCATCGCGGCTTCGAATTGCCCGCGCGGGATCGCCTGCAACCCCGCGCGCACCACCTCGGCCAGATAGGCGGCTGAGAACAGGATGACCCCGATGAGCACGCGCAGCAGCCCGTCGATCCTCCAATTGCCCGGCAGGAACAGCGGCAGCATATAGGTCGCGAAAAACAGGACCGTGATCAGCGGCACGCCGCGCCAGAACTCGATGAAGACCACGCTGGCGCTGCGCACCACCGGCAGGTCGGAGCGGCGTCCGAGCGCCAGCAGGATGCCGAGCGGCAGCGATCCGACGATGCCGGCATAGGAAATGACCAGCGTGACCAGCAAGCCGCCCCAGAGCCGGGTTTCCACCTCGGTCAGCCCGAGCACGCCGCCGACCAGCAGGACAGCGGCCGCCAGCGGAAAGACGCCGAAGAACAAGACGGCATTCAGGGTCTTGTACGGGACGCGCGGAACCAGCAGCGGCGCCAGCAGCAGCGCGCCGCACAGATAGACCAGATCGACCCTCCAGCGTTGATCTGCCGGATAGAATCCGTACATCAGCTGATCGAACTTCGCGGCAATGAACGGCCAGCAGGCGCCGACCTCGCGGCCGACCGTTTCGGTCAGGCAGTCGGTACGCTGCGCGCCGCGCCAGACCGCGTCGAGCAGGAGAAACCTGACGGTCGGCAACGCCAGCGCCGCCAAGCCGACGATCCCCAGCACCGTCAATATCGAGTTGCCGATGCTGTTGAACAGCCGCCCGCGAATCAAGGCGAGCAGACTGACGTGCAGGCGCGGCGGTAGCGCCGGCGCGATGATCTCGGCGCGAACGAAGCCGGATGCCGGGGTGCTGGTCATCGGCGCCTCACCGGTCGACCAATCCCACGCGGGAATTATACCAGTTCATCAGGACGCTGGTGACGAGCGAAAGCGAAAGATACACCGCCATGGTGATGGCGATGATCTCGATCGCCTGTCCGGTCTGATTGAGGGTGGTGCCGGCGAAGACCGCGAACAGGTCCGGATAGCCGATGGCGACCGCAAGCGAGGAATTCTTGGTCAGGTTGAGATATTGGTTGGTCAGCGGCGGCACGATGATGCGCAGCGCCTGCGGGATCAGCACGAGCCGCAAGAGCTGTCCGCGCCGCAATCCGAGCGCCAGCCCGGCCTCGCTCTGTCCGCGCGGGACCGCGAGAATGCCCGCACGCACGACTTCGGCGATGAAGGAGGCCGTATAGGTCGACAGTGCAATCAGCAGCGCCACGAATTCCGGAACGATCCGCGTGCCGCCGATGAAGTTGAAACCTTGAATGCGCGGCAGGTCCACTTCGATCGGCAGGCCTGCCGCGAGAAATGTCGCAAGCGGCAGGCCGAGGATGAGCGCCGCGGCCTTCCACAGGATCGGAATCATGCGTCCGGTGCGCTCCCGCACCCGTCTGGCCCAAAGGCCGAGCGCGATGGTCGCCAGCACGCCGAGAACCAGCGCCGCCCAGACATAGACAAACCCCTCTTCCAATCGGAACGCCGGCACGACGAAACCGCGATTGTTGATGAAGATGGTGCCGAAGATCGAAAGGCTCTGACGCGGTCCCGGCAGCGTACCGAGCACCGCCAGGTACCAGAACAGGATTTGGAACAGGAGCGGGAGATTGCGGATGAGCTCGACGTAGCCGCCGGCGATACGCGCCACCAGCCAGTTGGAAGACAGCCGCCCAATCCCGACCATGAAGCCGAGCAAGGTCGCGAGCACGATGCCCACGCCGGAAACCAGCAGCGTGTTGAGGAGCCCGACCAGGAAGGCGCGACCGTAGGTGTCGGTCTCGTCATAGGGGATCAGGGAGAAATTGATGCCGAAGCCCGCGCTGTTGTGGAAGAAGCCGAGCCCGCTGGCGATATTGCGGGCCCCGAGATTGGCGGCGGCATTCAGCGCAAATTGATAGCCGAGCCAGACCAGCGCCAGCACCAGCACCAGCTGGTAGAGAGCGCTGCGGACTTGCGGGTTGTAGATGACAGCGGCTAGTGGCGGTGTCTCTACGCCGTCATTACCGGATCGGCGGCGCATATTGGATGCCGCCCTTGGTCCAGAGCCGGTTGAGGCCGCGGCTGATGCCGAGCTTCGACCCGGTTCCCACATTGCGATCGTAGGCCTCGCCGTAATTGCCGACATGCTTGACGATACGTACGACCCAGTCCTTGGTCAGGCCGAGCTGCTCGCCGTAGGTGCCCTCGGTCCCCAGGAGCCGCTTGATCTCCGGTTGCGGAGACTTCAGGGCTTCATCGACGGTCTTCGACGACACGCCGAGCTCCTCGGCATCGAGCATGGCGAACTGCACCCATTTCACCAGCGCGAGCCACTGGTCGTCGCCGCGGCGCACCGCCGGCGCCAGCGGCTCCTTGGATATGATCTCGGGGAGGATCACGTGATCGCCGGGATTACTGAGCTTGAGCTTCTCGGCATAGAGCTGCGAGACATCGGTGCCGAAGGCATCGCAGCGGCCGGCCTCGTAGGCCTTCACGGTCTCATCTGCCGTCACGAAGGCGATGACCTCGTATTTCATGTTGTTGGCGCGGAAATAGTCGGCGAGGTTGAGCTCGGATGTGGTTCCGGTTTGCACGCAGACCGATGCGCCGTTGAGCTCGAGCGCGGAGTTGACCTTGAGCGATTTGCGCACCATGAAGCCCTGGCCGTCGTAATAGTTGACAGCGGTGAAAGTGATTCCTTGCGAAGAATCGCGCGACGACGTCCAGGTCGAGTTGCGCGCCAGCACGTCGATTTCGCCCGACTGCAGCGCGATAAACCGGTCCTTGGCGGAGAGCGGCAGGAACTTGACCTTGGCCGGATCGTTGAAGATCGCCGCCGCTATCGCGCGACACACATCGACGTCGAAGCCGGTCCAGTTTCCCTTGTCGTCAGGGCTGGAGAATCCGGGCAGGCCCTGGCTGACGCCGCACATCAGCGCGCCGCGATCCTGCACCTTCTTGAGCGTCTGGGCGCTCGGTGCCGCCACCGACAGGCCAAGGGCCAAAGCAGCGCCGAGGATCGTCGTCCCCAACATCCTGACTGCGCGTTTCATGGTACCGCCCCTTTGCAGCGTTGATGATCCGTAGCGGGTTTCGCGGACTTGCCCCATCCGGGCCGCTGTCGTCAGACTGTCCGCATCCCGCCGTTTGGCAAATGGCGCGCCGTCGGCCGCAGCCCGGCGCCACCCGCGGTCGGCCCGCCATCTGAGAACGATAACGCACGGCGGTCAAGGGGTTGACGCTGAGGACCCGCGTCCCGGAGCCGCTTGAAATCGAGGCGCCTGCCCAATCGGTGAGCAGAACCGTAGCCGGTATTGTGCCAGGATCGCCGCACTGCAATCCCGGAATCGAGCACAGGAATCATGGCAAGCAACACCCACGGCAAATCATCCCGCCCTTCCGGCAAACCCGCGACCCTGCTCGTGAGCGGTGGCCGCGACCCGTTTGCCTATCACGGCTTCATCAATCCGCCGGTCTATCATGCCTCCACGGTTCTTTATCCCAGTGCCGAGGACCTTCTCGCCCAGCGCGGCCGCTACCACTATGGCCGGCGCGGCACGCCCACCTCGGAGGCGCTGGCCGATGCGCTGGCCGCGCTCGAGGGCGCCGATTGCGCCGGGGTCGCGCTGCTGCCCTCCGGCCTGGCCGCGGCTTCGCTCGCCCTCCTCTGCGTCCTCAACGCGGGCGACCACGTGCTGGTCACCGATAGCGTGTATCTGCCCACGCGAAAATTCTGCGACGGCGTGCTCGCGCGCTATGGAATCACCACGACCTATTACGACCCGCTCATCGGCGAGCGCATTGCCGCGCTGATCGAACCCGGCACACGCGCGATATTCGTGGAATCGCCGGGATCACTTTCATTCGAAATGCAAGACGTGCCGGCGATCGCGGCCGCCGCCCACGCCAAGGGCGCAGCCGTGCTGATGGACAATACCTGGGCGACACCGCTCTATTTCCACGCCTTCGACAAAGGCGTCGATCTGTCGATCCAATCCGGCAGCAAATATATCGGCGGCCATTCCGATCTGATGCTCGGCACCGTATCGGCCAACCGGGCGACTTGGCCGCGCCTGCGCGAAACCGTCGAAGCGATGGGAATGTGCGTCGGGCCCGACGACATGTATCTGAGCCTGCGCGGGCTTCGCACCATGGGGGTGCGGCTGGCGCAGCATTATGCGTCGGGAATCAAGGTGGCGCGCTGGCTTGCGGGCCGGCCCGAAGTCGCCCGCGTGCTGCATCCCGCGCTCGCCAGCGACCCCGGCCATCCCATCTGGCAGCGCGACTATTCCGGCGCCTGCGGCTTGTTCAGCATCGTGCTGCAGCCGGTCCCGCAGGCAGCCGTGCATGCATTCCTCAACGCGCTGACCTTGTTCGGCTTGGGCTACTCATGGGGCGGATTCGAGAGCCTTGCCATTCCGTTCGACTGCACCGCCATGCGCTCGGCAACCCGGTGGGCGCCAGGCGGACCGGCCGTGCGATTCCATATCGGGCTCGAGGACGTCGACGATCTGATCGCGGATCTCGAGCGCGGCTTCGCGGCCCTCGCCGCCGCCCGTTGATTGCCGAGCCGATAACGACTGGGCGCCTAACCCACCCCACGCTGACGGTCGCGCAGCTCGAAGTAGAGGTTGCGGGCGTAGATGAAGACCCCGAAAGCCTGGCCGGCGATGAAGACCGGATCGCGCCGGTAGAGCGCGTAGACGAGCAGCAGCGCGCCACCGCCGATCGAGAAGAACCAGAAGGCGATCGGCACCACGCTCTTGCCGGCCCGTTCGGAGGCGATCCACTGCACCAGGAAGCGCATGGTGAACAGCGCCTGGGCCAGGAAGCCGAGCGCCAGCCACCAGTCGAGACGCACCACGAAGACGTCGTGAAAATAGGTGCCGAGCGCATTCGATAGATCAATCAGCATTCCGGTTCACCTCCGCAACCTGTGGCACGCGCCGCTTCCTTCGGATCAGCCACCAGACGCCGGCGAGATCGAGGATGCCGATCCACAGCCGATCCCACATGCCGTAATTCGATACGCCCGCCCGGCGCAGCCGGTCGACCACCTCGACATATCCGATCTCATAGCCCTCGCGCCGGATGAGCGCCGGCAGGAACCGGTGCAGCCCGTCGAAATAGGGCAGCGTGAGAAATACGTCGCGCCGAAACGCCTTGAGGCCGCAGCCGCTGTCGCGGGTGCCGTCGCGCAGGATGGCGGCGCGCACCGCGTTGGCGATGCGCGACTGCAGTTTCTTGAAGCTGGTGGCCTGGCGGCCGACGCGCTGGCCGGCGACCAGCGCGAGCTTGGGCACACCGCCTTCGAGCGCCCCGATAAGCGCGGGAATGAAGGCCGGATCATTTTGGCCGTCGCCGTCGAGCGTGACCACGATCGGGCCGCCGGCATGGATCACGCCGGTGCGGATCGCCGCCGATTGCCCGCAGGACACCGCGTGCCGGATCGCGCGCAACCACGGACGGTTGGCCATCAGGACCTTGAGCTGCTCCGCCGTCGCGTCGCTCGAACCATCGTCCACATAGACGACCTCGAAGTTTCGATCCGCTCCAAGCGCGGCGGCGATCTCCGCCACCAACGGCTCGATGTTGCCGGCCTCGTTCTTGACCGGGACCACGATCGAGACGGCCGGCGTCCTGCCTGCGCGCGAGCGCCCTTCGCTCATTCTGCTGTCCCGTTCCGGATGAAATCGCGCGAGCTTCTTATGCAGCCGCGAACTGCCGCGCAACCGCCTTGAGGCGCTTGAGCGAAGGACCCGGCAGCGCCCGCACGCGGCCGTTCGGATCGATCGCGAAGCCCAGCCGGCGCGCCGCGAACCAATCGCGCACCAGGAGCGCCCCGAGCGTCCCCACCATGGCGCCGGCAATCACGTCGCTTGGATGGTGCGCCAGCACGATGACCCGGCTCGCCGCGATGATCAGCGCATAGACCAGCATGATCGCGCGCAGGCGCGGCCAGACCAGGCCGACCGCCACCAGAGCCGCAAAAACGTTGGTGGCGTGGCCGGACGGCAGGCTAGCGTAGTCGGGCCGCCAGATGAACGGCATATAGAGAAACGGGTCGGCGTCGCCGCCGATGAACGGCCGCGCCCGTCCGATCAGCCGCTTGGCCACAGTCGCGAAAAGCCCCGGCAGCGCGATGGCGGCGAAGAGGAATCCGAGCCGGACCGTGCAGGCGACCACGACCAGTCGGCTCAGATGCGAGAGCGCCGGCGAGGCGAGTGCCGCGATGGTCAGGAGCACCAACCCGATCGGAACCAGGAACCAGTCCGAGGTGCCGTAGTCGGTCAATCTATTGAACAGATCGACGAGCCATCCCGGCAGGCTTCCCACCGCGATGATAATGCGTGCATCGAGCAGCGCCATGGTGCCGGCGATGAGCGCGAGCGCGAGCAGGCAACCGAGCGCGAGCCGAGCGGGCGTTCGCCAGGCCGGGCGCGCGACGCCGGCGCGCGGCTCCCGGCCGAGCAGAGCGAGCCAGTCCCGGGCATTGGCCAAAACCCAGCGCCGCCGCGGCCGGGCCTGCTTGGCGGCTGGCGGTTTGATCTCGCCGGCCACGCTCACAGCGGGCTTTCCGAACGGAAGACCGCCATCGTGATGGCCTGGCCATTGCTGAGATTGATCGCCTCGATGCGCGGGCCCGGCGAATAGCGCAGCCCGAGCGCTTCCGCCTGCTGGGCAAAGCCGCGCTCGGAACGCGCCTCGATGAAGGCAAACCGGCATTCTCCCCCGGCCAGGAATTCGGCCGCGCCGGCGGCATCGGTGAGCCGGGTGGGCGTGCCGGCCAGAAACACCAGGCTCGGCTCCTGATAGCCGACGCTGGCGGCCACCACCGGCCGCGGACATCCGCTGTCGCGCAGAATGCGCGCCAGCGCCGGGCTCGGAAACAAGGGTTCGAGCGCCGGGATGATGACGCCAAACAGCGCAAATCCCATGAGCACCGAGGCCGCGATGCCGCGCAGCAGGGATTGCTCGGCGCCATCGACCTCGTAGAGGCGCCACGCCACCAACCCCACCACCATGGCACCGCCGGCGAAAGCCCAGGCGAGGAGACCGAGTTGGTGACTGACCGCGATCAGGCAGACGACGCCGGCGATGCCGAGCAGCACCGGAAAGATGAACCACCAGGCGATCGCCGGCGTCAGCCACCGGTTCCGCGACAGCATGCGCGCCTCCATGATGCCGGCGATCAGGATGGCGATCGCCGGATAGAGCGGCAACACGTAATGCGGCAGCTTCGTCACCACCAATTCCAGCATGAGCCAGGATGGCACCAGCCAGGCCAGCAGGAATTTCGCGCCGGGCTCGCGCCGCGCCGCCCAGACCGCCGGCGCGGCCAAGCCGGCCAGCATCGAGCCCGGAAAGAACATCACCCAAAAGAGCACGAAATAGGTCCCCGGCGGCGCGCCATGACCCTCCTGGCTGCCGTACAATTTCGGAATGAGGTCGTGGCCGAGCGACTCGGCGATGAAGGCATCGTCCGCCCGGCCGATGATCGCGACGAACCAGGGCAGCACCAGCGCGGCAACCCACGGCACCCCGATCAGCGGCTTCAACGCCAACAGCCAATCCGCGCGGCGGTCGATGGCGACCAGCGCCAAGACCGCGAGGCCGACCACCATGAGGATGAGCGGGCCTTTCAACAAAATCCCGATCGCGAGCGCGGTCCAGAATATCGCCGGCAGCGTCCAGGCCGAACCGGCCCCGAGCCGCCCGCGCTGTTCAGGCAGATAGACGCGCGCCAGCGCTCCCATCGCGGCGACCACGGTGGCCAGCAACATGGCATCGGTGGTGGCGAACCGCGCCTCGAGGCCGAGCAGGATCGAGCTTGCCATCATCAGGCCGGCCAGCAACGCGGCGCGGCGGGAGACGAAGGCGAGTGCCGTCCAATAGGTCAGCAGAACGGCCCCGATGGCGCCGATCAGGGAGGGAATCCGGTAAAGCCAGATCGTCGTCAGCGCCTGTGTCATGCCGAGCGCGCGTGCCGTCGTCACCGCGCCGGCCTGCAGCCAATAGATGCCGACCGGCTTCTTGTAGCGCACCTCGTTCTGGAATCGGATGTCGACATAGTCGCGGTTCTCGATCATCTGCTTGGTGGCTTGCGCGAAGCGCGCCTCGTCGCGGTCGATCGGCGGAATGTCGAAGAAGCCGGGCAGGAAATTGAGCAGCGCCACCAGAATCAGCACGGCGGCGGCGCGCGCGTGCGAGCGCGTGGCAAAATCCACGATCGCCCCCAGATTGCGCGCCGGAGCGACCCGTTGCCGGTCGTAGCGGGCGGTAACCGCCATTTCCCCTGCCCTGATCAAGTAGTGACCGGACAATAGAGAAATTGTCCAGGAGGGGAAAGGCTCGCGTAGCATCGTCCGGCTCGCAGTTCGGCAGGGACAATTCGTGATCCCTCCACCGAGGAGCTTCTTGGGGCACACGCTCGCAAGGCCTTCATCGGATAAACGACCAGTTCTTGTAGAACACTCGCTTGAATGAGCCCGCGATCATGCTGGCAATGAATACGGCGAATTCGAAACCAGCTCGGAAATAGTTGGGCCGGACGATATCCATGAACAGGCACGATCGAACGTGATCCACGTCGTTGATGGATCGATGCATCCTGGTGTCATCGAAGATGAATAGCGGATTGTCCTTCCAATAGTGGACCGTATCGTCGACTTCGATATACACTTCGTTGCTGTGGATCGGCTCGAGATTGAAGAGCACGCGGAAGGTGAGCCGGAGCGGGCCGAAATGCCACGAGGTTCGCTCGCGCGTGTTGAATACAGACACTGCGATCGTTTTGATGTGGCGATAATTTCGCTCGAATGCCGGAATCTTCAAGTCCGGTGATTGCCTTGCGTCGTACCACTTGAACGTCAGCATGCATCGCTTGTTTTGCGCCAGCGATCGCGCGACATGATTCTTGATGAGGTCGCGGTTTGCGATGAACTCGCGCACGCAGATTTCGATTTCGTTGCGGTGCTCAGCCGGCATGTCCTCCAGCTTGTGAATGCCGACGTTCCGGCAGGAAAGCAGATCGGCAAGAAGATTGATCGGCGACAGGATCCAGGTCCCGATCCCGTTGCCCATGAAATATCTTTCGATGAGCTCATACGAGATTTTCCTGTGCCGGCTGACGTCCATGACGCCGCACAGGATGAAGATCAGCGCCGGAACGGGCGCGAAATAGACGGCCGGAGCGTAAATCGCACCAAATATGACGACCCGCCGTACACGCTTAACCGTCGGATGCTTCAGGATACTCACCCGGGACTCTGGATTTTGCGGCGATGCGTTGAGCGCCAGCATCAGTATTGGGCCTCCCCGGCATGGCAAGTCAACCGCGCGGGGCTCGATCGGGCGGGAGCGTCATCACTGCAGCCGCACCATGACGCTGTCGGTCGCACCCTTGGCATCCATGACGGTGAGACGCACGAAGCCTGGACCTTCCGGCGCGAAGAAAAGCGTGCGGCGGCCGGCCTCGGCGGGCAGCGGCATGCCGTTGACCAGCACCGTCAACGGCGCGGCTCCGCCGCTGATCTTGAGCGCGACCGGGTCGGGCTTGCCGTCAGGCGCGTTGGCCAATTCAAGCCTGGCGCCATCGGGCGGGAACATGATGCGCAACGGCGGCTCGGCACCCTCGCCCGGCAGCCGGCCGGGCCGGAAGCGTTGCTGCGGCGGCGGCAATTTGCCGGTGGCGGCGAACAGCGTGCCGCCCGGAGCGCTCGCCAGCGGCGCCGGCAACGCGCCGGTGCGGGCGAAGGCATCGAACAGGATCGGCGCCGCGGCACCGCGTCCGACCAGGCCCGGGACCGGCGCGCCATCCGGCCGGCCGACCCACACGCCGATGGTGCGCCGGCCATCGAAGCCGATCGCCCAGGCATCGCGGTAGCCATAGGAGGTGCCGGTCTTGTAGGCGATGCGGCCGCCCACCGCGTTGTCGGGCGGCGGCGTGCCAATGAGTACGCTGCCCACATACCAAGCCGCGACCGGATCCAGGAGGCGGCGCGGCACCGGCGCGGCGGGATCGTCCTGCATGCGCTCGACCAGCGGCACCGTCGTGCCGAGGCGAGCGAGCCCGGCATAGAGCGCCACCAAGTCGTTGAGCGTGACGCCCACGCCGCCGAGTCCCATGGCGAGCCCGGGCGCTTCACCCTTCGGCAGCACCAGGGCGCCGCCGGCCTGGCTTAAGCGCGCAGTAAAACGGCTGGCGCCGACTTTATCCAACACGGCCACGGCCGGCACGTTCAACGACATCTGGAGCGCGCGCCGCACCGTCACGGTGCCCTGGAACGTGAGATCGAAATTTTCCGGCGCATAGCCGCCGTAGCGGACCGGCCGATCCTCGATCAGGGTTTCGGGATGGATGAATCCGTCCTCGAAGCCCAATCCGTAGATGAATGGCTTGAGCGTCGAGCCGGGCGAACGCAGCGCCTGCGTCATGTCGACCTGGCCGGCGCGGCTCGTATCGAAATAATCCGCCGAGGCCACCCGCGCCAGCACCTCGCCGGTTGAATGATCGACGGCGAGGATCGCGACCGACAGGTTGGCGCCCAGCGCGCGGGCGCGTTCACGCGCGAGATTCTCGAGATTCTTCTGCAGCGTGGCATCGATGGTCAGCCGATGCAGGCTGCGGCCGGGCGCGGCCGCCACCACCGCGTCGGCGGAATGCGGCGCGAGCATCGGCAGCGGCTTGCGTCCATCGGGCACCGGCTCAAGCTTGGCCGCCGCGACCTCGTCAGGCGGCACCAGTCCGGCGGCGGCAAGGCGATCGAGCACGCGGTCGCGCGCGTCGTGCGCGGCCGCCAGCGCACGATCGGGCCGGCGCTGCTCCGGCGACTGGGGCAGCGCCACCAGGAGCGCGGATTCCGCCAGCGTCAGCCGGCGCGGCTCCTTGCCGAAATAGGCGAGCGAGGCCGCCCTGATGCCTTCCAGATTGCCGCCGTAGGGTGCGAGAGTGAGATAGAGCGCAAGGATCTGATCCTTGCTCAGCTCGCGCTCGAGCTCGATTGCCCGCACCATCTGGCGCAGCTTGGCCAGGAGGCTGCGTTCGCTGCGCGGCTCGAGCAGGCGGGCGACCTGCATGCTGAGCGTCGACGCGCCAGAGACGATGTGACCGCTGCGCATGAGCTGCCCCAACGCGCGGCCGAGCGCCAATGGATCGACGCCGTGGTGGGCGAGGAATCGCTTGTCCTCATAGGCGAACAGGAGATTGAAGAACCGCGGATCGACATTCTCGCGCGTGGCCGGCAGCCGCCACCGGCCCTGGTAGGTCGTATAGGGGCGCAGCAGCCGGCCCTCGCGATCGACCACCAGGGTGGAAAAGGCAAGCCCCTCCCCGAGCGGCGCAGCGCCGAGGGACGCGATCCATCCGGCGGCGATGATAGTCACGCCGACAAAGCCAACTGCACAGGTAATCAAGGTCAACCGCAGCCCGCGCCGCAGTCTCTGCCCGTCGTCCCGGCCAAGGCCGCCCAGCGGCCGCAGAGCCGGGACCCCTACCCCGAAGCCCATCGATAGGGCACGGCGTATGGGCCCCTGCTTTCGCAGGGGCGACGGCACAGAGCTGGGTGAGGCCTCGGTCATCGCGCGCTCATTTCGCTGCGCTCACCTCGACCGTGCCGGTTCCGGTGCGGCCGAAACGATCGGGACGGTACATGTCTTCCACGGTGGCCTGCGGCAGCACGTAGCGGCCGGGCGAAACCGCCCGCACCACATAGGCGACCGTGAACACCGCCGGATCTCCGCTCTTGCGGTCGAAGGCGGCGCTGAAGCGGTCATCGCGGAACTCGGCATTCACCGGCTCTAGCGCGTTCTCGATCCACGACAGGGCGCCGGTATCGCCGGAGGAGACCAGGTGCGGATTGTCGATCTCGAACCCGGCCGGCAGGTAATCGGCGACCATGACCCGCGCCAATTGCGGCTGCGGCTCGGTAATCCTGAGCACCACCGCAAAGCGCTGGTTCTGCTTGGCCTTGGCGGCGTCGGCCGGCTTGCCATCGAGCGTGTAATAGAGCCGCTCGATCTTGAAGCCCTTCTCGGCCGCGGGCTCCGGCAGACGCGGCGCGCCCGACACGGTGACCACCGCTTGCAGCGTGCCTTCGCTCGTATTGGTGACCTTGAGCGGCCCTTGCAGGTCGCTCTGGCGGAAGCGGCGGTTGAGCGTGCCCTGCTGCTTCTCGCCGGCGACGTCGAGCGTCGTGCTCGACGCCTCCTTGGCGAGCGCGCGGGCGGCGAGCACCATCCACGCCTCTTCCTGGGTCGAAAGATAGGAAGTGACGCCGCGCGCGGCTTCCACGCGCTCGACCGCGCTGGTGATGGTGGCCCGCGGGGCGCCGCTTTCGGACGCGAGCGTGACCAGGGCCGCAGCGTCGCGCAGATCCGAACCGTAATCGCTGCGGCCGTATTGCAGCACCGGCTGCGGCGCCAGCGCGCGCAATGCCGCGCCGTAGACGCGTTCGGCGCGGGTGCGGTCGCCGAGCATGCCGAGCGCGGCAGCGATCTGCGCCTTGGCGATCGGAGTGGCGAAGTCATCGAGCCTGGTGTCGGCGAAATAGCGCAGATCGCCGATCGGTGCGGCGCCGTTGCGCGCCAGCACATAGAGCGCATAGGCGAGATCGCGCCCGCCGTTGCGGCCCGGGTCTTGCGCGCTGGCGACGAAGTTGTGCAGCCGGTCGAGCGCGAGCCTGAACGCGACGTCGGGCACGGCGAACGAACGTTCACGCGCACGGGTCAGAAAATCGGTCACATAGGAATCGAGCCAGACGTCGTCGCCGCCCGCCGACCACAAGCCGAACGAGCCGTTGGAGCCTTGGCGGGCCAGCAGCCGGTCGACGGCGTCGCGGATGCGCTGATCGACCGCCGTGTCGAGGGCGAGATGCGCCTCGCTGGCAAGCTCGTTGACATAGAGCAGCGGCAGCGCCCGGCTGGTGGTCTGCTCCGAACAGCCGAACGGATAGCGATCGAGCGCGGCCAGGAGCGCGGCCGCGTCGAGCGCGGTCGAGACGCCGACCGAGACCGTGACGCTGCCGGTTCCCGGCACCAGGTCGGCAAGCATATCGTTCGACAGCGTGACGCTTTCGCCCTTGGCGATCGGCCGCACCGTGCGGCGCGCCAGGATCTGGGTCGCCGGCCGCACGTTGAGCGCATAGCTGCGCGCCAGCGTCAGGCCATCGGGCCCGCTCACCTTGACGACTACACTGGAGGCGCCCGCCGCCGGCGCGGTCAGCGGCAGGTCGATCGAGTTGCGCGCCTTGGCGTCGAGCCGCAGCGTTTGCGCCGCGGCGTTGCCGACCACGGCCACGCCCTCGCTCTTCGCCTCGATCTTGTATTCGCCGGCCCCGCCCTCGACGTTATCGAGCTCGAGATGCATGGTGCCGCGGTCGCCGTTGAGCA
>DASXXS010000335.1:0-17010 GCA_036502925.1 Xanthobacteraceae bacterium | reverse complement strand
AGCCCGGTGCCGCCGCGATTGCGGCGGGTGGTGAAGAACGGCTCGAAAGCGCGCCGCTGCACGTCATGGCTCATGCCGATGCCGTCGTCGGAGAATTCGATCTCGACCTGGTCCGCCCCGGTGCGCCGGGCCGAGAGGTTGAGCGCGCCCGCCCGGCGCTCCGGGAAGGCGTGCGCCAGGGCGTTGAGCACCAGGTTGGTCAGCACCTGGCCGTAGGGACCCGGGTAGCTGTTCATGGTGATCCCCTCCGGCACGTCGACCGTCAGCCAGACATAGGAATGCTTGAGCGCCGGGCGCAGGCTGACCACCAGCTGCTCGGTCGCCTCGCGCAGATCGAACATCCGCCGCTCCGCATCGCTGCGGTCGACCGCGACCTGCTTGAACGATTGGATCAGGTCGGCGGCGCGGTTGAGATTGGTGACGAGCTGCTTGGCCGCCTCGTGGCTGCCGGCGATGAATTCCTCGAGCTTGGAACGGCGCACCGCCCCGTCGCGGATCTCGTCGGAAAACTGGGCGCAGCGCCGCGCAAAGCTCGACGCAACCGTGAGGCTAATGCCGACCGGATTATTGACCTCATGGGCGACGCCGGCGACCAGGCCGCCGAGCGCGGCAAACTTCTCCGCCTCGATCAGGCTTCGCTGCGCATCCTGCAGCTCGCGCAGCGCGTCCTCGGCGTTCTCCTTGGCGGCCTTGAGGTCGAGCTCGGTCTGCCGCTTGGCAATGGCACTGGCGCGGAACACCTCGACCGCCCGCGCCATGTCCCCGATCTCGTCGCGCGCGTCCAGATCGTCGATCGTTTGGGTGCAGTGTCCCGCCACGATCGCCTCCATGGTGTTCATCAGGCCGCGCAGGGGACGAACGATGCTGCGCGCAATGGCGAGGCCGACCAGGATCGAGACCAGTACCGAGAGCGCCACCGTGATCGCGATGCCGGCATAGAGGTCGCCCAGCGTGTTCTCGAACCGGTCATAGGCCAGGCGTTCCCGCTCCCGCATGCTGCTGGAGAGGCGCTCGATCACGTTTGCCATCGCGGCCTGATTGCCGTCGACGGCCTCGCTCAGGAGCCGTGTGCGGGTGACGAAATTTTGCGACAGCTGCGCGATGCCCATGCGCCAGGAAGCCGCCCGCGCCTGGATGGCGCGCAGCGCCCCGCGCTGCAGCTCGTTGTCGGCAAGATCCAGCATGACCGGGATGGTGCTCTCGATCCGCTCCAGGTTGCGCGTCACCTCGGTCGCGGTCCCGGCCGCATGCTGGAGATAGAAGACGTCGGTCAGGACCAGCGTCTCGGAGAACGAGTCGCGCGACTTCGAGAGCGCGGGCCAGACCAGGGCATTGCGGTCGGTGGTGGCGCCTTCCACGATCGCGTAGAGCCCGGACATTTCCCGCGCCGGCGCCAGCACCTGATTCTCATAGGTGTCCATGATGGCGTTCTGCGCGCTGCGCAATTCGTCAAAGCCGGCGACGAACCGTTCCGTGGCCGCAACCACCTCGGCGGCCGAGGCCGCCAGGATCGGATCGACGAAGGCGGGATCCTGCAACGTGCCGAGCAGCGATTTGCGCAGCTCCGTGATCTGCTGCAGGACATCGCCATCAGGCTGGGTGAAATAGCGGTGGATGAGGCCTTGCAGGCGCCCGGCCTGGCTTTCCAGGACCGCCAGCCGGCGGTCCGATTCACGGCTTTCGCGCAGCTCGCTGCGCGCCGAGGCGAGAACCTGCGCGCCGTTCCAGATGATGGCGGTAAACACGATCGCGATCGCGATGTTGAGCGTGGCGATCGAGAGGATGCGCCAACGAATCGGCAGCGCACGCAGCCGGTCCAACGCGCCCGAGGCGCGGACGGCCTTCGCGGTTGCGGCGTTCGACGACAGGCGTGAGTGCAGGTCAGGCTCCATGGCTCATTGCACGGCCAGAATCCGCCCGATCAACGGTCCGAACTTGGGATCGGCGCGCATTTCATCGCGCAACGGACGGGTCGCATCCTCGAACGGCTTGCGGTCGAAATTGTCGATGATGGTGGCGCCGCCCTCCGCGGCCTGCTTCCTCGATCGCTGTTCCCAGCTCAGCCATTGTTCGCGCATCTGCCGGCTCGAATCGCGCGCCGCGGAACGAAAGATCGCGCGGTCGGCGTCCGACAATTCCTGCCAGGCGCGGCGCGACATGACGAGGACTTCCGGCCCCATCGTGTGTTCGGTCACCGTGTAGAACTGCGCAACCTTGTAATGGCCGGTGGTCACGTAGGACGGCCAATTGTTCTCCGCCCCGTCGACCAGCTGCGCCGACAAGGCGGTCAGCACCTGCCCATAGGGAAGCGCGACCGGTTCGGCGCCGAGCGCCCGCATCATCCGGATCACCAGATCGGACTGCTGCACCCGAATCCGCAGGCCCTTGAGATCGGGCAGGCCGCGCACCGGCGGCGACCTCGTATAGATCGAGCGCGCCCCCGAATCGTAGAAGGTCAGCCCGATGAAACCATTGGGCTCGATCGCAGCCAGGATGTCGTCGCCGATCGATCCGTCGATCACCTTGTAGAGGTGGTCGATCGAGCGGAACAGGAAGGGCTGTGCCAGGATGTTGAGCACCGGCGCGACGTCGCCGATCGCCGCCACATTGATGCGGTTGAGGTCGATGGCGCCGACCCGGGTCTGCTCGATGGTCTGGCTTTCCTCGCCGAGTTGCCGGGAATGGAAAACCCGAATGCGCTGACGCCCCCCGGTCCGTTCCGCCACCAATTGATCCATCAAGAAAAGCGCCTGGACGGTGGGATAGCTTTCCTC
Organism: Xanthobacteraceae bacterium; assembly: GCA_036502925.1. Taxonomy (GTDB): domain Bacteria; phylum Pseudomonadota; class Alphaproteobacteria; order Rhizobiales; family Xanthobacteraceae; genus VAZQ01. The sequence goes on along the minus strand of DASXXS010000335.1, from coordinate 14,236 downwards.
CTGGATATCGGCGGCGCGAAACTCGCGGGCGGCGAGCCCATTGGGCGAGCCCGCGGACATCAGCATCGCCAGCGCGGCGCCTCCGCCGACCGTCAAAGATCTGGACAAGACCCCCATATCACCCACGTGACCCCCGGGGGTGCCCGGTCCGGGCACCGCCCGCCAGCCGCATCATAGACCAGTAAGCCGCATCTTAGAATTGTCTTGCCCGCCCTGCCATCCGGCAGATGACGGGTGAAATGCCGCAGGGCGTTTGAAGGGTCGGCCGCAATTAGGACTAAATTCACATAAATTCGCGTACCCCGGCGGCTTGCGGGCCGCGCCTGGCCCAGGGGTGGCGGCCCATTGTTTCTTCGGACAGGCGCGCGCGAAACAATTCGCCCGGCCACGAAACCATTTCTCCCGTCGGCGCAATCGTGGCGAAACGCCATCCTGTTAACCAAACCCCAGGACGACACGCGACAAGCGTGCGCAGGGAGACGGGGTTTAGCCATGCAATACAGTGACGCCATCGCGGCGGTCGCGGCCGGCCGGCGCCGGTCGACCGACAAGGAGACGTCCGACGAGGTGCTGGTCGGCCTGATCGCAAAGGGCGACAGGGACGCCATGCAGGTTCTGTTTGGACGCCATAATGTGCGCGTGTTCCGGTTTCTCACGCGGTTCGTGGACAACGAAGCGACCGCCGAGGACCTGGTGAGCGAGGTTTTCATCGAGGTCTGGCGCAATGCCGGCCAGTTCGAGGCGCGCTCGCAAGTGTCGACCTGGCTGCTGGCGATCGCCCGCCACAAGGCGTTGTCGGCGCTGCGGCGGCGTTCGGCCGATGAATTGGACGACGATGTCATCGAATTCATCGAGGACCCCTCCGACAGTCCGGAGGTCACGCTGCAGAAGACCGAACGAAGCGAGATTCTGCGCGACTGTCTCAAGCAGCTGTCGCCGGCGCACCGGGAGATCATCGATCTCGTTTACTATCACGAACGCACGATCGATGATGTCGCGGAGATCATCGGGGTCCCGGCGAATACGGTGAAGACCCGCATGTTCTATGCGCGCAAGCGGATCGGCGAATTGCTGGCCGCCCGCGGGCTCGAGCGCGCCTGGGTCTGAACACAGGTTTTCGCGCCACCCGTGATCACGGTTGCGTGCTCGGGGTGAACCCGAGGCGTGCCGGCGCGACTAACCATTCTGCGGCTTCGTCAAGCTCCAGCGCTGGCCGGCGGCTTCGCGCTCCGCACGGAGCGGAGAGCCCTGTCGCAAGGTCGCTTTCGAATTGCGGAAGCGGAGCTGCCGGCCATTGCGAGCGTTCTCGCCGGACTGGAGATCTTTATTCCCCACCGCCTGTTTCGCTTGCTTGCTAATATCAAGGGAACAAGGGGCGAAGATAGATGGATCTCCTCCAAAACCCCGGGGCGACGCCGGTCAAATGGGGTGAAGGTCGAAAGCCTTTGGGTTAGAATGCGGATTCGGCCCCCTGTTCGGCGCATCGATGGCCATAGCGCGTACGGTCGGCGAGCGTGGTATTCACGCGGAGCGCAGCGAGCTCGATGCGAACCTGGCAAACGCGACATTGGCAATCGCGACCCGGCCTGGGCCGGAGCGGCACCGAGCCGGTCGGAGCACCGCCGCTGGCGCTCGTCATCGTGTTGGCGCTGGTGCTCGCCATCCACGGGTTGCAACGGACGAACCACCGATGGCCGGCCCCGATCCAAGGGGACGTCCATGGCGAGATCGTCGGCAAGGCACGGGTGATCGACGGCGACACCATCGACATCACCGGCACGCGCATCCGCCTGCAGGGGATCGATGCGCCTGAAACGGACCAGACCTGTACCGATGCGGGCAACAAAACGTGGCGGTGCGGGCAGGCCGCCACGCACGTGCTGATCGACCATCTTGCCGGGCGGCCGCTCAAGTGCGAATCGTCGGGCCTCGATCGCTATCGGCGCGTGCTGGCGGTGTGCGCGTTGCCGGACGGTTCCGATGTGAACGCCTGGATGGTGCAGGAGGGCTGGGCGCTGGCCTATTATTCTGCCGTTTATCAGCCGCAGGAAGCGCAGGCGCATGCCGCCAGGCGCGGCATCTGGGCCGGAAGCTTCATGCCGCCATGGGAGTGGCGGCACCGGCATCTCCATTGACGGGCATCAGCTCGCCAGCAATCCCTGCCGGCGCGCCAGCAACCAGTAGATCGCGATCATCGGCGTCATCGTCAGCAGCATCACCACCGCCAGCGCGGAGGCCTGGCCGAGCCCGCCGCCAAGCCAGAGGCTCCAGACCACCACCGGAAAGGTCAGGTTGTCGGCGGTCGACAGGATGACCGCCAATGTCAGCTCGCGAAAGATCAGCAGCGCGATCCACAGCCAGGCATAGAGCAGCGTCGGGGCGAGCAGCGGCAGCGATATCCGCGCAAAGGCATCCCAGGCGGTGCCGCCGCTTATCAGCGCCGATTCCTCGAGCTCGGGGTGGATCTGGATCAGGCCGCTATTGGTCATGCGGGTTGCGTAGCTCAGCCGCGCGATCGTGAACACGATCAGCAGGATCCAGACCGTGCCGTAGATCGGCAGTGCCCGCTGGATCACGAACAGCGTCAACAGCAGCGCCCCGACGCCGAACACGATCGACGGCACGGCGTGCGGCAGGAAGGCGATGAAATCGAAGGCGGCGCGCCCGGGAAATTTCGAGCGCAATACGATCCAGGAGAAGGCGAGACTGAGGACAAGGGTCAGCGATGGCGTCAGCACCGCCAGAACGGACGTATTCCACAGCGCGGTGAGCACCAGCTGCCAGGGCAGCGAAAGATAGTGCGCGAGTGAAATCGTCGCGACGGCGCGCGCGGACGGGAGCTGAAAGAACGGCAACAGCGAGCTCCACCCCAACAGCGCGATCGGCAGCACCTTGCCGAGCACGAAGTAGCCGCCGACGAAGCACCAGGCCGCCGGGCGGCGGCGTCCGAGCCGGACGATCTTCGGCCGATACGCCCGCCCGGTGACAACCGCAAATCGGCGCGAACGTCGCTGCATGGCGCCATACCAGGCGCTCATCAGGGCCGCGATCACCATGGCGACGGTGCTCAGCGCCGCTCCCAGCCCGTAGCGGGGCAGCGAATCCTGCGGATTGAGCAGCAGGTAGAGATAGGTCGTGAAGGTGAAGATGCGATTGCCCCAGCCGATGATGGCCGGGACGTCGAAGGCCGCGAACGCGGTCATGAAGATGTAGATGGCGGCGGCCAGGATGCCGGGCCAGGCAAGCCGCACGGTGATCCGGCGCAGGACCGTGAAGCCGTCCGCGCCATGCATCTGCGCGGCTTCCTCCAGGGTCGGGTCCAGTGAGCGGAAGACCGCCGCCGTCATGATGAAGGCGAGCGGCGCGAGATTTAGTCCCTGCACCCAGCCCATGCCCGCGATGCTGTTGATGCTGAGCGGCGGCCCGGCGAGGTGAAAGCTGCTCATCAGAAGCTGATTGAGGAGGCCGATCCGCGGGTGCAGCAGAAACAGCCAGCCCATGGCGGCCGCAAAGCCGGGGATGAGCAGCCCCACCGCCATCAGGGTGAACAGGAGGCTTTTCGCCGGAAAGTCGGTCCGCTCGGCGAGCCAGGCCGCCGGAATGCCGAATGCGAGCGCCACGGCCAGCGCGATGAGAGAGAAGTCGATCGTATCGAGCAGGACCGCGAAGGTGCGCGCGTCGGAGAACACCTCGACGAAATTCTGCGCCGTGTAGGTCAGGTCCGGATCGCCCGGGCTGCCGTTGGTCCAGCTCAACCACAGCACCACTGCCAGGGGACACACCACCACCACGCTTGCGCCCGCCACCACCACCAGCATGATGGCCGGCATGGCCTCGCCGAGATCGCGAAGGCGCGACGACAAGCTCATTCCTTGGTGGTGAGGATCTTGATCAGCTCGCTTCGGGTCGCGTCGATCTCGGGATGCTCGCTCCACCATTGCACCGTGACTTCCTTGAACTTGACGTCGCGTTTCCGGTAATCGGCGATCATGGCGCCCATCCTCGAGCCCGGCATGAAATGCAGGTCGATCTTCCAGGTCTCATAGGCGAGCCGCTGCCCCTCCGGCGTCAGCAGAAAGACCGTGAACAGCTTGGCCGCATTCGGATGCTGGGCATTCTTGGGAACCGCAAAGTAGTAGTAGCGCTGCTGTGCGGCGTCGAGCGGCATCAGCTGCGCGACCGGGGCGCCCTTCTCCTGCCATAGCAGCGCGTCCTGTCCGGTGCAGTCCATCACCAGCCCGAGATATTCGCCGGTGGCCACCCGCTCGGTCTCGCCGCAACGCATTACGCCGGCGATCTGCCGGGACAGCGCCTGGACATAGGCGACGGTCTTCTGCTTGCCCCAGACGTCCTCGGCGAGCAGCACGTCGAGGCCGGCGGCGTACGGCGTCGAGGCGATCTTGCCCTTCCATTCGGCTTTCAGAAAGTCATCCAGCACCGCCGGCTTCATGGGGGCGAGCCGCGCGTTGTAGGTGACCCCCGAGAGACCGGTCACGATCCGGATGATCCGGCCGTCGAGCTCGATCATGTTGGGGGTGATGCCGCCCGGCAGGTATTGGGCCCAGTCCACCGGCTCGAAAAGGTTCAGCTTCACCACCGGGGCGATCTGCGGGGCGGCGCCGAGCAGGATGTCCACATGCGCCTTCTGCCCCGCGGCGGACTCGGTCGCCACCTGATTGATGACCCGCGCCATGTCGGGGCCGGGCAGAAAGTTGATGCGGATATTGGTGCCGAGCGCCTTGTTCATCGCGGCCTGGAAACGCGCCGCGCCCTGGCTGCCCCCCAGTGTCGACTGGCTCCAGCTGAGCGTGACGGCGCCTTCCCGGTTGGCCGCCGCGATAAGCTCCTTGAGGGCCGGATTGATCTCCTGCGCGACGGCTGCCGCGCCGCCGTTGAACAGCAGTGCGGTCGCCAGCGCGACGCGAAGCAGCCACTGGCGCCTCGAATATGAAGCCACCGGCGTCATCTCCTTTGGTGACGACGAGTTCATCAAACGGATCGTATCATTCTTTCGGCCGATAGGCCTTTCCGTCGCGCCCGATCTTGACGCCGTAATCGCGCTCGGCCGCCGCCGCCGAGACGTAACCGGCATCGATGTCCCGTTGAATCTGTTGCAGCTGCCGGCCGCAGGGCGGCCCACAGCCGCCGCCGCCGCCGGTTTCCACGCACACCAGGTCGCCCGCAGCAAGCGGATAGGCGTTCTCCTTGTCGATGCTCTGCGGCCGCTCCGATCCGGCCTTGCGGATGGTGAAGCGGCCGGGCTTGGCCTGTCCCCCGCCCTGCACGCCCCAGGGCGGACACAGCGTGCGGTCGAGATTGGTTCCCAGATTGCAGGGCGCCAGCATCCGATAGGTCTTGCGGAAGCCCAATCCGCCGCGAAACGTGCCGGCGCCGGCGGAGTCCTGGCGCAGCCCGAATTCCTCGATCCGGAACGGCAGCATGGCTTCCTGCAGCTCCAACGGGATGATCCTGGTGTCGCCATGCGCCATGGTGCGGAACGGGCCGGCGCCGTCATGGGTGGCGCAGGCGCCCCAGCCGCCGTGGCCGCTGTCGTGACTGTCGAAGAACGATCCGTTCGGGCGCCGGCCGTAGAACCGCACGCCGGAATGGGTGCCGAAATGGCCGCCCGGCACGCGCGCCGGCAGCGCATCTTCCAGCGCCTTGATGATGGCGTCGATCACGGTCGGGAACGGGGTCGGATACATGAACATCGGCGCCGTCGGGTCGGCGCTCAGGAGCTTGCCGGGCGGCAGGATCAGCTTGATCGGGCGGAAGGTTCCCTCATTGGCCATCTCGGCCGCGCCCAGCAGATACTTGAACGCGACCCGGGCCGTGGTCTGGCCGCCGCCGAAATAGCCGGAATTGATCGGTCCTTTGGCCTGACCGGCGAGCTCGGAATAATCGACCGTCAGCTTGTCGCCCTTGACGATCACCTTCACCTTGATCGGCACCGGCGTGTCGCCCGAGCGGTCGTTGTCGAGATAGGTCTCGGTCTCATAGGCGCCGTCCGGGATCGCGGCGATGAAGGCGCGGGCCGCCGCCTCCGATTGGTCGAGGATGAGCTCGACCGCGCGGCCGAAGGTCGCAACGCCATATTTGTCCGCCAGCTCCGCCGTGAGATCGCGCCCGAGCAGGCAGCCGGCGAGCTGCGCCGCGATGTCGCCCATGAGCTCGAGCGGCATGCGCGTGTTGTTCTCGATGATGCGATAGACTTCCTCGATCGGCGCGCCCTTCGACCACAGCTTGATCGAGCGCAGCTGCAGCCCTTCCATGAAGATGTCGGTCGAGGCGGTCTGGATCCCGCCGATCTCGATCCAGTGCACGTTGATGGCGAAGAACCCGATCAGGCTTTCGCGGCGCGCTCCCGCATAGATGGGCGTGTACATCACCGTGTTGTTGAGGTGCTGGCCCTGCACCGCGGCGTGATTGCAGACCACCACGTCGCCGTGGTGAAGCCGCTCCTGGCCGTAGATCGACAGCCCGTCGCGCACCGCCATGCCGACCGAATCGGCGACGAAGGGCGGCATGCCGCCGGTGCATTGGGCCACCAGCTGCCCCTGCGCTCCGGTGAGGCCGACCGCGAAATCGTTGTACTCGTAGATGTAGGGGCTGAACGCCGTGCGCTTGATATTGGCATCGATCTGATTGGCGATCGAGACCAGGCGATGGCGGATCACCTCCAGGGTGATCGGATCGATGGCGGCGCCGCCTGGTTTCACGGTGTCATGCCCCGCGGAGGCGGGGCACCCAGCAACCGCCGCTGTAGCATCAGTGGAACTCATGCGGTGCCCAAATCGAGGTCCTGTGGTTGCTGGGTCGCCCGCCTTCGCGGGCGATGACAACATTGAGAGTAGGTTCAGCCCCGCCCGCACCGGATGCGGATTTCGCCGAGCGCTCCGATCTCGAAACGATCGCCCGGCCAGACCAGGGTCGTGGAGCCGTATTCCTCGATCAAAGCCGGCCCGGTTCCTTCAAAGCCCGGCGCGAGCGCGGTGCGGTCGAATATCTGCGCATCCAGTGTTCCTCCGGTGGTACCAAAATAAACCGGTCGTCGTTCCGGCGGGCGCAATCCCGCATGCGCCCGCGGCAGCCGGGCGAGCTCGGGCCGTCGCAGCCGCGTGAAGGCCGACAGATGCAGCGCCTGCAGCTCGGCCGCGGCCTTCGCATCGGCGTGGCCGTAGCGGCGTTTGTAGTCGCGATCGAAAGCCTGGCGAATGCCGGGCGGATCAACGAGCCCGGAAATCGGCACCTTGATATTGTGACGCTGGCCGGCGTAGCGCATTTCCGCGTGGCGCTCGAACAGCACTTCGCGCGCGTCGAAGTCGCGCACCAGGGCGGCGCGGGCCTCGTTCTCCATCTCGGCGAACACCGCGTTAAGGGCCGCCACGGTGTTCTGGTCGAGGACGCCGACGAACGTCTTCGACAGATCGAGCCGCGCATCGGCCAGCAGCATGCCGACCGCCGAGAAGTTGCCGGGCTCGGGCGGCACGACCACGGTCGGAATCGAAAGCTCGCGCGCCAGCGCGCCGGCATGCAAGGGTCCGCCGCCGCCGTAGCAGAACAACACGAATTCGCGCGGATCGAGGCCATGCCCGATCGAAATCTGCTTGATGGCGCCGGCCATGATGACGGTGGCGAGCGACAGGATTCCGTCCGCCATGCGGACCGCTCCATCGCGACCCGCAAAGCCGAGCGGTCCGGCGATCCGCCCGATCGCCTTGCGGGCGGCCTCGACCTCAAGCCGCAGCTCGCCGCCGAGGAAGCGATCGGGATGGAGGCGTCCGAGCACCAGATTGGCGTCGGTCACGGTCGGCTCGGTGCCGCCGTTGCCATAGCAGGCCGGGCCCGGCATGGAGCCGGCGCTGTGCGGGCCGACATGCAGGCGGGTCTGCGGATCGAGCCAGGCAATCGAGCCGCCGCCGGAGCCGACCTCCACGATGTCGATGACGGAGGATTTGATCGGGAAGCCCTTCACGTAGCCGCCCGCGTAATAGACCGAATCGACGGAAAAGCGGCCGTTCTCCACCAGCGCGCATTTGGCGGTCGTGCCGCCCATGTCGAAGGCGATCACGTTGGCAAAGCCCAGCGCCTCCGCATAGGCGCCGGCCCCGATGCAGCCTCCGATCGGTCCGGATTCGACCAGTGCCACCGGCTGGGCGCAGCTGCGCTCGACCGAAAGCAGCCCGCCGTTCGAGCCCATCATGAACAGCGAGCCGGCAAAGCCCTTGGCTTGCAGGTCGGTCTCGAGCCGGCGGATATAGCTGGTCACTTGCGGTCCCACATAGGCATTGGCGGCGACCGTAGAGGTGCGTTCGTATTCGTACCATTCCCGCGTCAGCTCGGTCGAGCTGGTGACGTAGAGGCCCGGCAGGCGGGAGCGCAGCGCCGCAGCAGCTTGTTCCTCGTGCACCGGGTTGGCGTAGGAGTTCATGAAGAAGATCGCGACCGCCTCGATGCCGAGCCCGGCCAGCTTGCCGGCGAGCGCGTCGAGGGCCGCAAGATCGAGCGCCGTCACGATCTCGCCCTTGGCTCCGATCCGCTCCTTGACCTCGAAGCGCAGCTCGCGCGGGATCAAGGGCTCGTCGCGGCGGTAATGCAGATCGAAAGGATCGGGCCGGTTGCCGCGCGCGATTTCCAGAATGTCGCGAAAGCCCGCGGTCGTGACCAGCGCCGCCTTGGCGCCCTTGCGCTGGATCAGCGAATTGATCACCAGCGTGGTGCCGTGATTGACGAAGTGTGCGGCCTGCGGATCGAGCTTTGCCTTCACGAAGCAATCGAGAACGCCCTCGACCAGATTCCCATAGGTGGTCGGGCTCTTGGTATAGACCACCGTGCGGTTGTCATGATCGTAGCCGACCAGGTCGGTGAAAGTCCCGCCGATATCGACGGCCACGGCGCGCGCCATCTTGATTCCCTTCCGGTCCGTCAATCCGTGCTCTTGTAGGCGTCGCGCCAGCTTTCGCCGGCGCGGAATTCCTCGTCGTCGCCGTCGTAGCGCCACACGCCGCGCGTCGGCTTGTCATAGGCGGGCACGAAGCGGTCGCGATAGCGCATGCCGCAATAATGTGCCGGCTTCACCTGCTCCCAGCGGATGAAACCCTGCTCGCTGATGCAGTCGGCATCGATGCTCACCGCCTCGACCTTGCCGCACACCATGAGGCGGTCGAGCCACTGTTGCGTCCAGGCCACCTTGCATTCGAAATGGCTGCGGCATTCGGCAACCCGCGGCGGCCGCAATGTCCGGCCCGGGATCGCGGTAAGGCCGGCTTTGTCCAGCTCGTTCACGCCCGGGCGAAACGGCAGCCCGCAGAGGAGGACCCGATCCAGCATGGCCTGCTCGAACGGCACCACATTGACCACGAATTCGCCGGTAGCGAGCACATTTTCATAGGTGTCCTTGCCGGTCCCGCAGGTGAACGCGATGTAGACCGGATCGTGACAGACGCGGGTGCAGGTCCCGAAGGCCGCGGCATTCGGGTGTCCTTCCCGATCCACGGTGGTGATCAGCACCAGGCAGGAGCTCGGGGCAAAAATATTGTCCCAGAATTCCGGGCTGACATCGACTTTATTGGTGGCGGAATTCATCGGGCTCGTCCGGTCGGGAATAAGGATAACGATGTAGGGGCGGGCCTTGTGCCCGCCCGGGAGCGCCCACAAGGGGCGCCCCTACACCATGCGCTCTTCGCCCGACTAGAACGCGCGGCCGATGAGATGGTCAAGCGAGATGGTGCCGCCGCCATGCACCAGAAAGAAGAAAGCGCCGGCGGTCCACATCAGCGTGTATTCGAAGCCCTGGGTGTTCCAGAAATAGCCGCCCACCCGCCAGCGCTCGACATTGGATACGAGCAGGAACAGAAACACCGGCAGCGCGGCCGCGCGCGTGAGCAGGCCGAGCCCCAACAGCGGCCCGGCGATCAGCTGCGTGCCGGCGATCAGCGGGGCCCACAATCTGCCGGGCCGATATCCCCACCGATCGAGCGCTTCCGCCATCATCGCCAGATCGCGGATCGGCCCGCTGGTCGCGGGAAAGAAGCCGAACGCCATCCGCAGCCCGTGCGGCACCAGCGCCAGCCCGACCACCGCGCGCAAGAGCGCCTCAGCCCAGGGCGCCAGCGCCTGGTAGAGGGGGCCGAGGGCCGGGAAGATCAGTGGTGTGGAATCGATCATTGTGCCGGGCATTTCTTGTAGCCCGGATGGAGCGAAGCGCAATCCGGGACTGTCGGTCCCGCGTTACGCTTCGCTCCATGCGGGCTACAAACGTATCTCGCCGAGATTGACGCTCGCTCCAAGCTGCGCGTCCACCGTTCGGGTGCGGCCGTTCGCCGATATCTCGACGGTGTATTTGCCCGAATCCTCGTCGAGCTTGTCGAACTTGAAATCCCCGTAACCGTCGCTCAAGGCTTCGCCGATCAGGCGGCCGTCCTTGAGCAGCCGTACGCGCGCGCCCTCGACGCAATCGACCAGGCCGTTGGCCTCCGCCGCGATGCTGCCGCCGATGAAGCATTTCGAATAGCGCCACAGGTTGCGGTAGTACACCCGCGGCCTGCTGCCGAGCTCGGGCCGCATGACCTCGAGGCCCTCCTCGCGCACCATGCGGGCCATCTCTTCGTCCTCGAGCGCGATCGCCCGCATGGCGCCGGTCGGGCAGGACTGGTGGCCGCGCGTCTGCTGCCAGCCGTCGTCGATGAGATGGGCGTCGAACGGCCAAGCCTGCGCGACGACTTGCTCCTCGTTCCACCAGATGTGCCCATACGGACAGGCATCGACCAGGTCCTTTCGCCCCTTGGCCTTTTCCGGGTCGATCAGGACGATCCCGTCCGGACGCTTCTTGATCGCGTCGCCGGCTTTGGCCATGCAGGGCGCGTCGTCGCAGTGGTTGCACATGGTCGGAACGTAGGCGATGTCGATCATCGGCACCTGCCCGCGTTCCTTTTGCAGAATATTGATCCACTTGTGCCCGTGCCGCGGCATCGGCTTGGTGTAGCCCGGCCATTCATTGCCGACATATTCGTCCATGGTTGCCAGCGTGCACAGATTGCAGTTCGTGCACTCGGCCACATCGATGATCATGTTCCATTTTTTCATGGCACTTGCTTTCTTCCGGCTATGAATGCTTCGGCCAATCTTTGTCGTCCCGGCCGTAGAGCCGGGACCCATACGCCGCAGCCCATCGATGGGACACGGGGTATGAGTCCCTGCTTTCGCAGGGACGACATTGCGGTACGGCGCGCGAACACGACCGGGTCACTTCGCCGGCACCAGCGTCGGCGGCTTCGCCTTTTGCCTGACCTTGGGCTCCGGCCTGGCGGTCGCGAAGGCGCCCGCAAGGTGCTCGGTGCGCCCGTCCCAGGGCTCGATCTCGACCAGTGAATTGGCCCCGGCCAGCGCATGCGTCGATTTGGTCTGCGAGCGCTCGGGGGTGAGCAGGTTGAGGCAGCCGCCGCGATCGACCGACTTGCCGGGCTCGCCCATGGGCTCGTAGATCGCCGAGGATTCATAGCCGTGACAGACGCCGCGCGGCAGCCGCTGCGTCGGCAGCGCGGCGCAGATCACCGCGCCGCGGTCGTTATGCACCTTGACCAGATCGTGCTTGTTGATGCCGCGTTCGGCCGCATCCTGCGCGTTCAGGCGGATGATCCAGTAATAGTAGCCGTCGACCTTGACCCGGTGGTCCTCGATGTTGAGCAGGAACGAATCCTTGCCGTCGCCCTGGGTGTGGAACGAATATTTCGAATGCGGCGTGAGCATCTGCAGCGGATAGCGCTCGAACATTTCGCCCGAATGCTGCCCCTCCCAGGACGGCTCGTATTTGACGATCGGCGGGCGCTCCGGATCGTTGAACCGCTTGAGGCTGTTGCACTCGAATTCGAGCTTGCCGGACTGCGTCTGCAGGCCGCGGAGATATTCCTGCGTGTAGTCGGACGGCAGCGGCTGCGCCTCCGGCACGTCCTTCTTGCGGTTCTCGAAGAACCAGCGGAAGGAGACCGGCGCGCGCAGCTTTTCCTTCTCGGCCGGCACCACGAAATAGCCGCGGCGGATGAACTTCTTCCACGATATGCGCTTGGGCAGATCGGAGGCTTCGAACAGGCGCTTGACCCAGTCGATCTCGTTGACGCCTTCGGAGAAGTAGTTGGCGAGGCCGAGCCGCTTGGAGAGCTCGTTGAAGATCCAGAAATCGGATTTCGACTCGCCCATGGGTTCGATCGCCGGCGCCTGAAACACGATGACGCGATGGTTCAGCTGCTGCTGGCCGTGATGCCCGTAGCCGCCGAGCCCGGCCCATTCGCTGATGTCGACCCGCTCGAAATTGGTGCAGGCCGGCAGGATGACGTCGGCGAACTTGGCCTCGCCCTCGAACCAGATCGATTGATTGACCACGAATTCCAGGTTCGCCGACTGGTACATCTTCACCCAGCGATTGGTGTTGTTCATGGTGGAGAGGATCGAGCCGCCGTACTTGTAGAGCATGTGCACCGGCGAGTGGCCGGGCGCCGGGTAGGAGAACTTGGCGAACTGGTGCTCGATCGATTTGCCGATCCACGGATAGCCTTCGGCCTTGCCGTCCATGATGGCTTCCGGCGCAAAGATGCGCGGGATGCGCTGGAAGGTCGTCGCCAGCGTGGGCAGCTGCGGCATGCGCTGATAGAGTTCGACCGGCATCGAGGTGTTCTCGAGGTCGCCCGACATGCCGCCGTCCGCGTAGCCCGGAAAATAGAAATTGAAGTCGAGCGGGCAGCCCCATTGCAGATTGCCCATGTTGACGCCCGGCTTGCCGAGGCCCTGCATCGCGGTGAGGCACACCATCACGCGCGCCCATTGGATGCCGGTCTGGTTGCGGCAGGCGCCGCCATGGCCGTTGCCCCAGCCGCCGGGCGCCAGATAGACGCGCTTCCTGCCCCATTCGCGCGCCAGCGCGCGCACGTCCTTGGCCGGCACGCCGGTTTCCTGCTCCTGCCATTCGGGCGTCTTGGGGGTGCCGTCCTCGTCGCCGGTGAGGTAGGCCTTCCACTTGTCGAAGCCGACCGTGTGGGTGGCGACATAATCCTTGTCGTAGAGATCTTCCTTGATCCACACATAGGCGATCGCCATCGCCATGGCGACCGAGGTGGTGGGGCGCGGGGCGAACCATTTGCCGGGAAGGAATTGCGCCGACGCATTGTAATATGGATCGACGTGGACCACCTTGATGCCGAGCTTGGGATTCTTCAGCCATTGGCGCCGCACGGTGCCTTCCTGCGCGCCGTAGGAACCGGAGGTCGATTCCGGATCGGCCGCCCAGAACACGATCATGTCGCAGTTCTGCAGGCAGTCCTCGACGGTGCCGTAGGTCTCCGATTGGCCGACCCGCAGCGTGTAGCCCCAGTGGTGCACGGCGCCCCAGTACCAGCCTTCCCAGCTGTCCGGGTTGTGGTGGATCTGCGTGTAGCCGACCGCATTGCGGAAGCGATAGAGCGCGCTCAGGTAGTAGCCGATATTGCCCCAGGTGTGATGCGAGCCGTGCGACACCGCCATCACGCCCGGCCCGTAAGCGCGCTTGAGCCGCTTGATCTCGCCGCCGACCAGATCGAGCGCCTCATCCCAGGAAATGCGCACATAGGCGGATTTGCCGCGATTCTGCGGATTGCGCTCGCCATTGGGATCGAAGTCGACGCGCTTCATCGGATAGAGCAGCCGGTCGGGCGAATAGACGATCGATTTCGCGTTCTGCCCATGCGGCGCCAGCGTGGTCTTGCGCGGCGGCGTGAAGTTCATGCCGCGCGCCGCGATGGTCCAGGGCGGGGGGTCGTCGTCGTCGAAATCGATCGGTGTCATGCGCACGATCCTGCCGTCCTTGACGTAGACGAAGACCGGCCCGCCATTGGTCATGTTGCAATACCGCATGGTGCCGTCTTCCAGCCGCGTGCCGATCCGCCAGCCGACGGTCTGGCTCATCATCAGGGTCTGGGCGAACCAATTGGTCAGGTCTTCGGTGCCGTCGACGGTGAGAACGAAATCCTTCTGCGCGTTGATCTGATTGAGCCAGTTGATCGGCGGCATCAGCAGCGCGGCGCCGGCGGCCGCGTTCTTGAACATCAGCTTGATGTCCGGGCTGGGATGCAGGCCGGCCCCCGACGTGATCTTGCCGTCCTTGAAGGCGAACCAACGCCCGGTCTCCTCGTCCCGCGCCATGATCTGCGCCACCAGATCGCGCTGCTTCAAGCGGGCCCGGAAGGCGGCATGGCGGAACGCTCTGAAC
>DASXXS010000334.1:0-13894 GCA_036502925.1 Xanthobacteraceae bacterium | reverse complement strand
CTTGAGCACGCCACGGCCCTCCTGGGTCATGGTCCAGCCCCCATGGCCGCCGAGGTCGAGCGCGATCATGCCGGCGCCGTGCAGCTGGCGGAAGATCGAGCGCCATTCGGGCTTGCCGTGCTCCTTGCCGACCCCGAAGGTGGGAAGCTGATCGTGGCGGAACTTGAGGATCGCCTCGCTGCCGTCCCCGCAGAGCAGGTTGGCCAGATGCTCGGTGCCGAAACGCTCGCCGGTCCGCACCATGGCGGAAAGCGCCTTGCGGGCCGCGACCGTGCCGTCAACCACCTCGGCGCCATCGAGGCAGATGTCGCAGTTGCCGCAGGGCAGCGCCGTCTCGCCGAAATAGCCGAGCAGGTTCTGGCGGCGGCAGCGCGGCGATTCGCACAACCCCACCAGCGCATCGAGCCGCTTGCGCTCGACCCGCTTCTGCTCGTCGGGCGCCTCACGCTCATCGATCTGCATGCGGCGCAGCCGGATGTCGCCCATGCCGTAGAGCGTCAAGGTGTCGGCCGGCAATCCGTCGCGGCCGGCGCGGCCGATCTCCTGATAGTAGCTTTCGATAGTGGAAGGCAGATCGGCATGCAGCACAAAGCGCACATCGGGCTTGTCGATGCCCATCCCGAACGCGACGGTCGCCACCATGACGACGCCGTCCTCCTGCAGGAACATATCCTGATGGCGCGTGCGCAACGCCGGCTCGAGCCCGGCGTGGTAGGGGAGCGCATTGGCGCCGCTTTCCCGCAGGAAATCAGCGATCTTCTCGGTCTTGCGGCGCGAGCCGCAGTAGATGATGCCGCTTTGGCCGAAGTGCGCACGCACGAAATCCATGATCTGGCCGCGGCCTGACGTCTTGGCCCGCATGCACAGGCGCAAATTCGGCCGGTCGAAGCCGTGCACGAACACGGTCGGATCGCGGCGGAACAGCTTGCCCAGAATGTCGGCGCGCGTCGCGGTGTCGGCGGTCGCCGTGAAGGCTACCGTCTGCACGCCGCCGAGCTGGGCCTGGGCGGCGCCGAGCGCCAGGTATTCGGGCCGGAAATCATGCCCCCATTGCGAGATGCAGTGGGCCTCGTCGACCGCAAGCAGCCCGACCTTGGCGCGCTTGAAGAGCGCGAGCGTATCGGGCTGGGCGAGCCGCTCGGGCGAGACATAGATCAGCCGCAGCTCGCCGCGGCTGACCCGCTCGTTGATCTGCCGGTTGGCGGCGAAATCGTTGGTCGAGTTGAGGCTCGCGGCCGCGACCCCGTAGCTCGTGAGCTGGGCCACCTGATTGCGCATCAGCGCGATCAGGGGAGACACCACCACGGTCAGGCTGTCGCGCAACAGCGCCGGCAGCTGATAGCACAGCGACTTGCCGCTCCCGGTCGGCATGATGGCGAGCACATCGGCGCCGGCCAGCACGCTCTCGATGATGGCGCCCTGCCCGGGACGAAAGTCCTCGAACCCGAAGGTCGAGCGAAGCGCCTTTTGCGCCGCCACCAGGTTGGGCATGTGCGGGTCCATTCCGGTCCAGGATGTTCTACATTTGTTCCCGGCCTGCCTCAAGGGGCACGCTTCGCATAATTGGAGACAGAGCAAAAATGATGTTTCAAACATCTCTAATAAGACTTGAGCATCTATTTTACACCTATTAAGCGTAGGTGATGTTTCCGAATCGCTGGGGACAACCATGATCACCTCTGCGCAGTTGCGGGCCGCGCGCGCCCTGCTCGGCATTGATCAGCGCCAGCTGGCCGATCTTTGCGGCCTCTCGGTGCCGACCATTCAGCGGATGGAGGCCAGCGAGGACGTGATTCGGGGCAACGTGGACTCGCTGATGAAGCTGATTGCCGCGCTGGAAACGAGCGGCGTCGAGCTCATCAACGATGGGAGCGTGAGCCAAGGCGGGGGGCGCGGGGTCAGATTGAAGACGTCAGCGAAGAGCCCGCAAGCGCGCCCGGAGGATTCAACGCCCGGCCCGCGGGCCGCATAGGCAGGGCACGATGGCGCTCGTCATTGCATTATCGTGCGTGGCCGCCCTGCTTGGCACCGTGTGCCTCGGCGTCGTGGTCAGCCGGATGCGGGAGGCCGGCGCGATCGTCTATGGCCTTTGTCTCCTGGCCTCGCTGGTGGCGCTTACCGCCGCGCTCGTTCAGCTCATGAATGGCGCAGCGACGACGCCGGCCGTCACGCTGCCGCTCGGCCTGCCCTGGCTGGGAGCGCATTTCCGCTTGGACATGCTGGCGGCGTTCTTTCTCGTGGTGGTCAATCTCGGGGCGGCGGCCGCCTGCCTCTTTGCCATCGGCTATGGGCGGCACGAGATGGCGCCGGAGCGCGTGCTGCCGTTCTACCCGGCATTCCTCGCCGGCATGAACCTCGTGGTGCTCGCCGACGACGCCTTCACCTTCCTGGTGTCCTGGGAATTCATGTCGCTGTCGTCGTGGGCGCTGGTGATGGCCCACCATCGCAGCCGCGACAATGTTCATGCCGGCTACGTCTATCTGGTGATGGCGGGCTTCGGCACGCTCGGCCTGCTGCTGGCCTTCGGCATGCTGGCGGGACCGGACGGCAATTATACCTTCACGGCCATGCGGGCCGCCACGCCCTCGGCCGGGATCGCCGCCGCTGTCCTGATCCTCGTGCTGATCGGCGCCGGATCGAAGGCCGGCCTGGTGCCGCTGCACGTCTGGCTGCCGCTCGCGCATCCCGCCGCGCCGAGCCACGTCTCCGCCCTGATGAGCGGGGTCATGACCAAGGTCGCGGTCTATGGCTTCGTGCGCATCGTGTTCGACCTGTTGGGGCCGCCGGCCTGGTGGTGGAGCATGGTGGTGCTGTCGCTCGGCGGCATCACCGCCGTCATGGGCGTGCTCTACGCATTGATGCAGCACGACCTGAAACGGCTCCTCGCCTACCACACGGTCGAGAATATCGGCATCATTTTCATCGGGCTCGGCCTGGCGCTCGCCTTCCGGGCGCATGGCATGCCGGCGGCGGCGGCGCTCGCGCTCACCGCCGGACTTTTTCACGTGTTCAATCATTCGGTGTTCAAGAGCCTGTTGTTCTTCGGCGCCGGCGCGGTGCTCACCAGCACCGGCGAGCGCGACATGGAGCATTTGGGCGGCCTCATTCATCGCATGCCGCTGACCGCCTTCGCGTTCCTGGTGGGCTGCGTGGCCATCTCGGCCTTGCCGCCCTTCAACGGCTTCGTGTCCGAGTGGCTGACCTTCCAGGCGATCCTCTTGAGCCCGCAGCTGCCGGCATGGGGATTGAAGTTCCTGGTGCCGGCCGTGGGGGCATTGCTGGCGCTCTCGGCCGCGCTCGCCGCCGCCTGCTTCGTCAAGGCCTTCGGAGTCACCTTTCTGGGCCGCCCGCGCAGGCCGGCCGCCGCGCAGGCGCCGGAAACCGACCGCTGGTCGCTGACCGCGATGTTCATCCTGGCGGCTTTGTGCCTCGTGGCCGGAATTCTGCCAGGCACTTTCATCGATGCGCTCGCCCCGGTGGTCACGGCATTGGTGGGCGAGCGGATGCCGGTGCAGAGCGGCATCGCATGGCTTTCGATCGTTCCGATCGCGGAGAGCCGCAGCTCGTATAACGGGCTTCTGGTTTTCCTGTTCATCGCGATTTCCGGCATGCTGGCGGCGAGCGCGATTCACCGGCTCGCTTCCGCGGCGCTGCGCCGCGGTCCGGCCTGGGACTGTGGCTATCCGGATGCAAGCCCCGCCACGCAGTATACCGCCGGCAGCTTCGCCCAGCCGATCCGCCGCGTGTTCGGCACGCTCGTGTTCGGCGCGCGCGAGCACCTCGATATGCCGCCGCCCGGCGACCTTCGCCCGGCACGCTTTAAGGTCGAGCTGCACGATCGCATCTGGGACACCATCTACGCGCCGCTCGCCGGCGGGGTCGGGATCGCGGCCGACAAGCTGAACCACCTGCAGTTCCTGACCATCCGGCAATATCTCACGCTGGTTTTCACCGCCCTTGTTTCGCTGCTCCTGGTGCTCGCCATATGGCGCTGATGCTCGATTTCCTGATCCAGGGCGCGCAGATGCTGCTGGTGCTGCTGCTGGCGCCAGCCCTGACCGGCTTGGTGCGCAAGGTGAAGGCGCGCCTGCTGCGCCGGCAGGGTCCTGCGCTCCTGCAGCCCTATCGCGACCTGGTGCGGCTCATGCGCAAGGACGCCGTGTTGGCGGAGAACGCCTCCTGGCTGTTCCGGGTCATCCCCTACCTGACCTTCGCGGCCACCTGGGTGGCCGCCGCCTTGGTACCGACCTTCGAGCCCGGCCTCCTGTTCAGCTGGTCGGCGGATCTGATCGCCATCATCGCGCTCCTGGGCAGCGCGCGCTTCTTCCTGGCGCTGGCCGGCCTCGATGTCGGCACCAGCTTCGGCGGCATCGGCTCGAGTCGCGAAGTCATGATCGCGTCGCTGGCCGAGCCCGCGATGCTGATGATCATGTTCACGCTGGCGCTGGTCGCGGGATCGACCCAGCTCTCCACCATGGCCGAATACATGCTCTCGCCCCAGGTGGGGTTGCGGGTCTCGCTCGGCCTGGCGCTGCTCGCAATCATCATGGTGGCGATCGCCGAGAACGCGCGCATTCCAGTCGACAATCCGGCAACCCACCTCGAGCTCACCATGGTGCACGAGGCGATGGTGCTCGAATATTCGGGCCGCCACCTGGCCTTGATCGAGCTCACCGCAGCCCTCAAGCTCACCCTCTACATGTCGCTGATCGCCTGCCTGTTCGCGCCCTGGGGGATGGCGGCGCCGGGCGCGCCTGCGGCCGCTCTTGCGGGCGGGGCGGTCGCCTATATGGGCAAGCTCGCGGTCGGCGGCTTCCTGCTCGCGCTGTTCGAGACTTCCATCGCCAAGATGCGCGTCTTCCGAGTGCCGGAATTCCTGGGTGCCGCGCTGATGCTGGGTCTGCTGGCGACGCTCCTCCTCTTCGTCTCACGGAGCCTTTGAAATGTACGGTCAGACGCAGGGTCTTGCCTTCGACATCGCCCATATGCTGGCCGGCGGCCTCGTGCTGGTGAGCTTCATGCAGCTCTACCAGGATCGGCTCTATGCGTTGCTCAACGTCTTCGCGCTGCATGCCCTGGTGCTGGCGCTGTCGGTCGCCTGGCAGGCCTATATCCAAAATGCGCCGCATCTCTACGTCACCGCCGCGATCGCGCTCGTCTTCAAGGCGATCGTCATCCCGGTCGTACTGCACCGGATCATCGTGCGCCTCGGGATCCATCGCGAGATCGAGACGGTGGTCGGCGTCGGCCCGGCCATGCTGTTGGGCATCGGGCTGGTCGCCCTGTCGATGGTGGTGATGCTGCGGGTGACCGCCGAGGCCGATCCGCTCGCGCGCGAGGACCTGGCCTTCGCGCTGTCGGTGGTGCTGCTCGGCCTGTTGATGATGGTGACGCGGCGCAACGCAGTCAGCCAGGTGGTCGGGTTCATGTCGCTGGAGAACGGCCTCGTGCTCGCCGCCACCGGCGCCAAGGGGATGCCGCTCGTGGTCGAGATCAGCATCGCCTTCTCGATCCTGATCGCATTCATCGTGATCGGCATCTTCCTGTTCCGCATCCGCGAGCGCTTCGACTCGGTGGACATGCAGGCGCTCGACCGCTTCCGCGGAGAGCGGCAATGATCGGCGCTTTCGACGCATTCAAAGCGTTCGACCCGACGGCGGCGGTCCTGCTGATCCCCGTGGTGGCGGCGGCGGTGCTGGCCGCCCTGCCCGGCTACCGGCTCACCTCGCGGCTCAATGTGCTCGCCGCGCTGGCGAGCTTTCTCTCGGCGCTGGCGCTGTTCTTTGACCGGCCGCCGCCGGGGCCCTATCTGCTGGTCGACGACCTCAACAATGTCTTCATCGTTCTCACCACCTTCGTCGGCTTCACCACCAGCGTGTTCAGCGCGAGCTATATCGGCCACGAGATCGAGATCGGGCGCCTGACCCCGGCGCATGTACGGTTCTATCATGCGATGTACCAGGTGCTGATGTTCGCCATGAACCTCGCGCTCATTGCCAACAATATCGGGGTGATGTGGGTGGCGATCGAGCTCGCGACCCTGACCACCGTGATGATGGTCGGCATCTACCGCACCCACGAGGCGCTCGAGGCGGCCTGGAAATATTTCATCCTGGGCAGCGTCGGCATCGCGCTCGCGCTGTTCGGCACCATTCTGGTCTACATGGCGGCGCGCCCGGTGGTCGGCGAAGGACTCGACGCCATGGTGTGGACCAACCTGGTGGCGCATGCGGCCGCCTTCGACCCGGCCTTGCTCAACGTCGCCTTTGTGTTCCTGCTGCTCGGCTACGGCACCAAGGTCGGTTTGGCGCCGCTGCACGCCTGGCTGCCCGACGCTCACGCCGAGGGCCCGACGCCGATCTCGGCGGTGCTGTCGGGCCTGCTGCTCAACGTCGCGCTCTACGCGCTGCTGCGTTTCAAGATGCTGCTCGCGGTCAACCCTCTGGCGCTGGCGCCTGGCCCGCTGATGGTGACCTTGGGACTGGTCTCGCTGGTGTTCGCGGCGTTCATGCTGTACCGGCGGCGCGACATCAAGCGCATGTTCGCCTATTCGTCGATCGAGCATATGGGGATCATCACCTTCGCGTTCGGGATGGGCGGGCCGCTCGCCAACTTTGCCGGCCTCTTGCACATGACCATGCATTCGCTGACCAAGTCCGCGATCTTCTACGCGGTCGGCCACGTCGCCCAGGTCAAAGGCACCCAGAAGATCGCCGATATGGGCGGGCTCACGGTAACCAATCCGCTGCTCGGATGGGGCCTGGTGCTCGGCGTGGTCGCCATCGCGGGCCTGCCGCCGCTCGGCATCTTCATGAGCGAGTTCCTCATCGTGAGCTCGACATTTGCGCGCGCGCCGCTCTTGGCCGTGCCGCTGGTCATCGGCTTGCTGGTCGGCCTGGGGGCGTTGTTCTTCCGCTTGAACGGCATCGCCTTCGGCGAGCCGCGCGGCGAGAGCGCGCCCGCCAAGGCATCCTTCGTGCCGATGTTCGCCCATTTGGGGCTGGTGCTCGCGGCCGGCATCTACCTGCCGCCGCAGCTGGTCATCTGGTTTCAGAACGTCGCCAAGCTGTTGGGATAGAGTCCAGCCAGTCGATCGGAAACACGCGATGACGGTATCGCTCATCGACATTCTTCTTGAAGGTCTGCGGATAGAAGCGCGGCGCCCCTGGCGGCATGCGATCGTCAGCCGCGACAGCTGGAAGGTGGCAAGCACGCATCTGGCCGAAGGCCGCTTGAGCCTCCTTGGACTTTGGGGCGACGGCAGCACCGTCAACATGGCGCTGCTCGACGAGGAGCCGCTCGATATCGGGGTCCTCACGCTCGCATGCGCCGACGGACGGTTTCCTTCGGTCGGCGCCGTTCACCCGCCGGCCATCCGTCTCGAGCGGGCGGTGCGCGATCTTTACGGGTTGGAACCAGAGGGCCTGCCCGACCAGCGGCCCTGGCTCGATCATGGCCGCTGGGGTGTGCAGCACCCGCTCGGCGCCGAGCCGAATGCGCTGCCGGCCGCGGTCAAGTATTCGTTTCTGCCGGTCGAGGGCGAGAGCCTGCACCAGATCCCGGTCGGGCCGGTGCATGCCGGCATCATCGAACCGGGGCATTTCCGATTCACCGCGAATGGCGAGACGGTGGTGCGGCTCGAGCAACGCCTGGGCTATGTCCATAAGGGGATCGAATCCCTGATGGTGGGAGCCGACCTCGAGCGTGGCGCGCGGCTGGCCGCACGGACCTCGGGCGACAGCACCGTTGCCTATGGGTTGGCATTCGCGCATGCCGCCGAGGCGGCGCTCGGCCTCCAGATCCCGCCGCGAGCCGCCTGGCTGCGGGCCCTGATGGCGGAGCTCGAGCGCCTTGCCAATCACTTCGGCGATTTCGGCGCGGTCTGCAACGACGCGTCGTTTTCGATCATGCATGCCCAAACCGGAGTCCTGCGCGAACGCACCCTGCGGGCCGCCGCTGCCGGTTTCGGTCACCGGCTGATGATGGACCGCGTGGTGCCGGGCGGGGTCGCGGCCGATCTCGCCCCCGCTGGCGCCGCGCAGGTGCGCGAGCTGCTCGCCGAGATCGGGCGCGTCTTCCCCCGGCTGGTGGAGCTCTATGACAATACGGCATCGCTGCAGGATCGCACCGTGACCACCGGCATCTTGAAACCAGCATTGGCATGCCAATTCGGGGCCGGCGGCTATGTGGGCCGCGCGTCGGGCCGCGCCTTCGATGCGCGGGCGGCGATCGCCTATCCGCCCTACGACAGTCTCAAGTTCGACGTGCCGGTGCTCGACGGCGGCGACGTCAATGCGCGCGTTTGGATCCGGATCCGCGAGATCGAGCAGAGCGTCGCCTTGATCGAGCAAATTTTGGCCGGACTGCCGGAGGGCCCGCCGCGGATTCGCGCCGAGGCTACGAACGCATGCGAAGGTCTTGGCTTGGCCGAGGGCTTCCGCGGCGATGTCCTGGCCTGGCTGCGCCTCGATGGCGAGGGCCGGATCGCACGCTGCCATCTGCGCGATCCGTCGTGGTTCCAATGGCCGTTGCTGGAAGCCGTGATCGAAGGAAATATCGTGGCGGACTTTCCGCTCTGCAACAAATCGTTCAATTGCTCCTATTCGGGACACGATCTTTAGATGCGCAGAACCCTGTTCGAGAGTCTGGTGAAATCTCCGCTCACCGAAGCGTCGCCGGGGCCGGACGATGCGGCGCTGGCGGAGCTCGCCGCCAATGTGGAGCGCGCGGCGCGCCGCCGTCTCGGCCGCAGCCTCTCGATCCGCGAGGTTGATGCCGGCTCCTGCAACGGCTGCGAGCTGGAGATTCACGCGCTCAACAACGCATTCTACGACCTGGAGCGCTTCGGGCTGCGCTTTGTGGCTTCGCCGCGCCATGCCGATGTGCTCATGGTGACCGGGCCGGTGACCAAGAACATGCGCGAGGCGCTGCAACGGACCTACGACGCGACGCCGGATCCCAAATGGGTGGTCGCGGTCGGCGATTGCGCGGTGGACGGTGGCATTTTTTCCGCAAGCTACGCGGTCGCCGGCGGCGTCCATGCGGTGGTGCCGGTCGATCTGCATATCCGCGGCTGCCCGCCGAGCCCCACCCAACTGCTCAAGGGCCTGCTCGCTTTGCTCGCGCAATCATAGAAAGCTCTGCGGGTCGACATCGATCTCGAGCTTGATCTTGCCGGTGGGGTTGGGGACGGCCGCCATCCATTGGCGCAGATAGGCCGACAGATCGAAGTTGCGCGGCGATTTCACCAGCAGGCGAAAGCGATAACGGCCGCGGATGAGCGCGAGCGGCGCTTCGGCGGGACCGAGAACCCGCACCGCGTCCGCGCGCGGCGCGGCAAGCGCGAGGCGGCGCGCATGGGCATGGGCGGCGTGCTTGTCGGCGCCGGATATCACCAGGGCGGCGAGCCGTCCGAACGGCGGGTAGTGCGACTTCTCGCGCAGATCGATCTCGCTCGCATAGAAGGCTTCGCGGTCGCCCGCCGCCAGCGCCCGCATCACCGGATGGTCCGGCTGATGGGTCTGCAGATAGCCCAGGCCGCGGCCTTCCTCGCGCCCGGCGCGGCCGATGACCTGGTGCAGAAGCTGAAAGGTGTGCTCGGCGGCGCGCGGATCGCCGTTGCTCAAGCCGAGATCGGCATCCACGACACCGACCAGGTTGAGCTTGGGAAAGTGGTGGCCCTTGGCGACCAGTTGCGTCCCGATCACGATGTCGACCAGGCCCTGCTCGATCTCGGCCAGCTCGCTGCGCATGCGCTCGACCGACGTGACCAGGTCGCTGGAGAGGACCAGAATCCGGCTGCCGGGAAACAGCGCCACCGCTTCCTCCTCCAGCCGCTCCACGCCCGGCCCGCAGGCCGCAAAGCTCGCGCGCGTCGCGCAATGGGCACACTGCTCCGGCTGCGGCATCGCGTAGCCACAGTGATGGCACACCAGCCGGCGCTTGAAGCGGTGATCGACCAGCCAGGCGTCGCAGTTCGGGCATGCCAGGCGAAAGCCGCAGTGGCGGCAGAGCGTCAGCGGCGCGTAGCCGCGCCGATTGAGGAACAGAAGCGCCTGCTCGCCGCGTTCGAGCGCGACCTGCACGGCTTGCGCCAGCCGCGGCGCCACGAAGCGGCCGGGCGGCGGACCTTCGCGGCGCAAATCGATCGCCTCGATCGCCGGCATATGCTGGCCGCCGAAGCGTTCCGGCAGGCGCAGGCGCCGATAGCGGGAGCGCCGGGCATTGACTTCCGTTTCGACCGACGGGGTTGCCGAGGCGAGCAGCACGGGGATCTTGGCAATGTGGCCGCGCACCACCGCCATGTCGCGGGCGTGGTAGTGGACGCCGTCCTCCTGCTTGTAGGCGGGATCGTGCTCCTCATCCACGATGATGAGGCCGAGATCCGCGTAGGGCAGGAACAGCGCCGAGCGGGCGCCGACGATCACGCCCACCTCGCGGGCCGCCACCGCGGCCCAAGTCCGCGCCCGCCTGCGCGGCGACAGCTGCGAATGCCATTCGGCCGGCCGCACCCCGAAGCGCTCCGCAAAGCGGTCGAGCACCTGCGAGGTCAGCGCGATCTCCGGCATCAGGATCAGGACCTGCCGGCCGCGCCGCACGGACTCGGCGACCGCCTCGAAATACACCTGCGTCTTGCCTGATCCGGTGACGCCGTCGATCAGGGTCACGCCATAGCCGCCCTGCGCCACGGTCGCCCGCAAGGCATCGGCGGCGGCGCGCTGGGCGGGCGTGAAATCGGGCGCCGCGTGGTCCGGATCGACGGCAAGCGCCAGCGGCTCGGGCGGCAGCACCAGCGTTTCGAGCGTGCCCTCGTCGATCAGGCCGTCGATGACGCCGGCCGAGACGCCGGCTTCTTCCGCGGCGTCGCCTTTTGCCCGCGCGAGGCCGTCGGCCAACAACTTCAGCACACGCTGGCGCGCCGCCGTCATACGCTTGGGTGCCGGACCCTTGAGCCGCACCCCGACACGCTCGCGCGCGGGGCCCAGCTGCTCGCCCATGCGCAGGCACATGCGCAGGACCATGCCGCGGGCGCCGAGCGCGTAGTCCGAAACCCAATCGACGAATTGGCGCAGCTCAGGCGTGAGCGGCGGGATGTCGAGCCGCTCGTCGACGTATTTCAGCCGATTGTCGAGCCGCGGATTGGGCGCCGGATTCTCCGCCCACACCACTCCGGTCGCGGTGCGCGCGCCCAGCGGCACGCTGACGAGGTCACCGGGCGCGAGCACCATCCCGTCGGGCACCCGGTACGAATAGGCCTGGTCGAGAGCGACCGGCAGCAGGATGTCGACGACACGCGAGGCCATTGGATCGGCTGATTCTTCTTTTCGGGATCAGGCTGCAAGATTTAACAAACCATAAGGGAGCGGGTGGGATTATCCTCCTTGTGTCAAGGCCAAGCCGACGCAAGCAGCCGGCGCGAGACGCGAACAGGGGGCGCAAGGGTGTCGACAATCGCACGCAAGAGCGCTGACACCGAACCGCACGATCGCCTGCCGGGTGCGGGGGCCGACGTCGCGGCGCAGCTCGCGGGGTGGCTGGCGCACCTTTCGGCCGAGCGGCGCATGTCGCCCAAGACTTGCGAGGCCTATGAACGCGATGTCCGGCAGTTTGTCGCGTTCCTGTCGGAGCATCTGGGCGCGCGCGTGACGCTGCAGCGGCTCGCCCGCCTGGCGCCGCCGGACATTCGCGCCTTCATGGCGGCGCGGCGGGGCGAGGGCATCAGCGGGCGCTCGCTGGCGCGCGGGCTTGCGGGCGCGCGCTCCTTCGCGCGCTTCATGGAGCGCAACGGCAACGGCAAAGTGGCGGCGCTGTTTGCGGCGCGCTCGCCGAAGATCGCCAAGACGCTGCCCAAGCCGCTCCCGGTCGCGTCCGCCCGGCGCGTCACGCAAAGCGAGGTGCGGGCCGGCGAGGACCGCGCACCCTGGATTTTCGCCCGCGATGCCGCCGTGCTCGGCCTGCTCTACGGCTCCGGGCTGCGCATTTCCGAGGCGCTCAGCCTCAAGCGCAAGGAGGTGCCGGCGCCCGGCCAGGGCGATGCCATCACGGTGACCGGCAAGGGCAACAAGCGACGCATGGTGCCGGTCCTGGCCCAGGTGCTCGAGCTCGTTGCCGACTATGTGGCGCTCTGTCCGAGCGAGCTTGCGCCCGACGGCCCTTTGTTCATCGGCGCCAAGGGTGGACCGCTGTCGCCCCGGATCGTGCAGCTCGCCATGGCGCGGCTGCGCGGCCTGCTCGGCCTCGCCGAAACCGCAACACCGCATGCGCTGCGTCATTCGTTCGCCACCCATCTGCTGGCGCGCGGGGGCGACCTGCGCGCCATCCAGGAGCTGCTCGGCCACGCTTCGTTGTCGACCACGCAAGTCTACACCGCGGTCGATGGCGAACGGCTGCTCGAGGTCTATCGCAACACGCATCCGCGCGCCCGGAACGCGTCATCGACGCCGTCAAGCAACATCAAGCCGCCATGAAATATTGATCCAACTTGGCCCTTGCGCCGGCGGCGGCGTTGGTTCAATCGTCCGTTCGACGGAATCAGCCAGAGGGGTCGACGATGAGCGACGTACACGAGCAGCTGGAGCAGGCGGAGCACGTCGAGCACGCGGCGCATTCGAACAAGCGGATCGCGCTGGTCATTGCGGTTCTGGCGCTGTTTCTGGCGTTTTCCGAGACGCTCGGAAAGGGCGCGCAGACGGCGGCGCTGAGCGCCAATATCGAGGCTTCCGATCTGTGGGCCTTCTTCCAGGCCAAGACCATCCGCCAGACCGTGCTGCGCACCGCCGCCGAGACCCAGGCGATCGAGGTCGCCGGCATCACCGATGCGAGCGCCAAATCCGCGATGCAGAAGCTGATCGACGGCTACAAAAAGACCATCGATCGCTACGAGTCCGACCCGGAGTCCAAGGAGGGCCGCAAGGAATTGACCGATCGGGCCCGGGAGACCGAGCACCGGCGCGATGAGGATTTTGCGAAATACGAGAACTACGAGATGGCGTCCGCCGCCTTTCAGATCGGCATCGTGCTGGCCTCGGCCTCGGTCATCACCGGCATGCTGGCGCTGACCTGGGGCGCCATGGGCCTTGGCGTCATCGGGCTCGCCTTCACCGGCTTCGGGCTGTTCGCGCCCGACATGCTGGAGCGGCTGCAGCACCTGTTCGCGGCAAGCGGGCACGCAGGGTAGCTCAAGCAGACCAACGCGCTCTCGGTTGTTACCTCCCCCTGCAAGGGGGAGGTTAAGACAAAGCCGCCTCACATGCTGATCGCCCACTTGTCGACCGCCATGGCGGCCTCCTTCACCGCCTCCGAGAGGGTCGGATGGGCGTGGCAGGTGCGGGCGATGTCCTCCGCGGCGGCGCCGAACTCCATGGCGACCGCGGCCTCGGCGATCATGTTGCCGGCGTCCGCCCCCATGATATGCACGCCGAGCACGCGGTCGGTGCGCGCATCGGCCAGGATCTTCACGAAGCCGTCGGTCTGGTGATTGACCTTGGCGCGGCCGTTGGCCGTGAACGGAAATTTTCCCGATTTGTAGGCGATGCCGGCCTCCTTGAGCTCCTCCTCGGTCTTGCCGACCGAGGCGATTTCCGGCGCCGTATAGACCACGTTGGGGATCACGTCATAGTTCACGTGGCCGGCCTGGCCGGCCAAAATCTCGGCTACCGCGACGCCTTCATCCTCGGCCTTGTGCGCCAGCATCGGGCCCGCGATCACATCCCCGATGGCGTAGATGCCGGGCGCGTGGGTGGCGAAATGCTCATCCACGACCACGCGGCCGCGATTATCCTTTTGCACCCCGACGGCCTCCAGCCCGAGACCGTCCGTGTAGGGCACGCGGCCGATGGCGACCAAGACCACGTCGGCTTCGATCGTCTGCGCGGCGCCGCCGGCGGCCGGCTCG
>DASXXS010000333.1:0-17233 GCA_036502925.1 Xanthobacteraceae bacterium | reverse complement strand
CACCGGACAGAATTGGGAGCGCGCCGCCATGATCAAGGCGCGGCCCTGCGCCGGCGACATCGCGGCCGGCCAAGCGCTGCTCGGATCGATCGCGCCCTTCATCTGGCGCAAATATATCGATTTCGCCGCCGTCACCGACATCCATGCCATGAAGCGGCAGATCCATGCCTTTCGGGGCCATGGCGAGATCAATGTCGAAGGGCACAATCTCAAGCTCGGGCGCGGCGGCATCCGCGAGATCGAGTTCTTCGCTCAAACCCAGCAGCTCCTCCTTGGCGGCCGCCACCCCGAATTGCGTGAGCCGCAGACCCTGGGGACGCTGGCGATCCTGGCCAAGGGCGGCTGGATCGACGATCGCGCCCGCGATGAATTGGACGCGGCCTACCGTTTCCTGCGCTTGGTCGAGAACCGATTGCAGATGGTGGCGGACGAGCAGACCCAGAGCTTGCCGTCCGAGCGGGCGGCGCTGGAATCCTTTGCCCGCTTCGTCGGCTTTGGCAACCGCGATGCCTTCGCGGATGTGCTGCTGGCGCATTTGCGCAACGTTCAGCGGCACTACGCGGACCTGTTCGAGCACGCGCCGCAAGATGGGCTGGAGCCGCGCGCCTTGCTGTTCCCGCCGGACGCCGACCACCGCGGAACGCTCGAGCGGCTCGCCCAGATGGGCTTCCGGCAACCCGCCGAAGTGTCGGCACGGGTGCGGCGCTGGCAGTCCGGCGGCGCCCCCTCCTTGCGGGGCAGCTTCGCCCGTGCCCAGCTGGCCGAGCTCGTTCCCCTGCTGCTGCGCTACTTCGCCCGTTCCGGCGACCCGGACGCGGCCGTGAATGCTTTCGATCGGTTCGTCTCCGCCCTGCAGGGCGGTGGTCGCCTGTACTCGCTGCTGCGGCAGAACCCCGATCTCATCCCCCTGATCGCGCTGGTGCTGGAAACGGCGCCGCGGCTGGCGGACGGCTTGGCGCAGTTTCCGGAGGTGATGGATGCGGTGATCGATCCGCGCTTCTTCGGCGCGCTTCCGCAGGAGGTCCAGCTTGCCGCCGGGCTTGCGCGCTCGCTCGGGCAGGCCTCCTCGCACGAGGACTTTCTGGACCACATCCGCATCTTTGCCCAAGAGCACATGTTCCTGGTCGGAACCCGGGTCTTGTCCGGGACCGTGTCGGCGGAGCAGGCGGGCGAGGCCTTTGCCCTGCTGGCGGATCTGCTCATTCGCTCGCTCTATGCCGCGGTTGAGGAAAATTTCGTGCGGCTGCACGGAAGCGTGCCGGGCCAGGAGACCGCGATCCTCGCGCTCGGCAAGCTGGGCGGGCGCGAAATGACCGCCACGTCCGATCTCGACCTGATCGTCGTCTACGACTTCGATCATTCGCATCCGGATTCCGACGGGCCGCGACCGCTTCATGGCGGCCAATATTTCGCCCGGCTGGTGCAGCGCCTGATCGGCGCGCTCACGGCGCACACCAATCACGGGGTGCTGTACCGCGTGGATATGCGGCTGCGGCCGTCGGGGCGTTCCGGGCCGCTCGCGACCCAGATCGAAGCCTTTGCCAACTATCAGGACAACGAAGCCTGGACCTGGGAGCATATGGCGCTGATGCGGGCGCGGGTGGTGGCGGCCACTGGGGCATTCGGCGCGCGCGTGGAAAACGTCATCCGCGCCGCATTGTGCCGCCCGCGCGATCGCGATGCGCTGGCTGCCGATGTGATCGAGATGCGCCGGGCGATTGCGCTGGAGAAGGGGGATGCCGACCGCTGGGATCTCAAATTTGCCGCCGGCGGGCTCGTCGACATCGAGTTCATCGCGCAATATCTGCAACTGCTTCACGCCGCCCAGCGACCCGAGATCCTCGACACGTCGACCGCGCGCGCTCTCGACAAGGCCTGG
This sequence comes from Xanthobacteraceae bacterium, assembly GCA_036502925.1. Classification (GTDB taxonomy): domain Bacteria; phylum Pseudomonadota; class Alphaproteobacteria; order Rhizobiales; family Xanthobacteraceae; genus VAZQ01. The sequence goes on along the minus strand of DASXXS010000333.1, from coordinate 15,354 downwards.
CATCTGGGCGTGCTGGCGACCGAAGATGCGGAACTGTTGCGCGGCGCCGTGCGGCTCTATCACGATCTGACGCAGCTGCTGCGGCTATGCCTGCCCGGGCCGTTCGATCCCAAAACCGCGGATCCCAGCCTGGTCGGGTTGCTGGTACGCGCCGCCGACGTGCCGGATTGGATCACGCTCGATGCCTTTATGATCGAGACGCAGGCCAAGGTGCGCAAATGCTTCACGCGCATTCTGGGCCAGGCGCCCTGAACCGCTCCGTCGGATGGGGAACTATCCCGCCGCGCGCAGGCCCTGAGTCAGCCGCGGGCTGAGGTCTTGCACGCCCTCGGGGCCGCGCAGTTTGCCGCGGGGAAACGGCGATACGCGCCCGCCCGCGTCCTCCGTCGCGGCTTCATGCGTCCCGCCGTCGAGCGGAAGGCGCAGCAGAACGATGGTGCCGCGGCCGAGCCGCGAGCGAATTCGCATCGTCCCGTCGTGCAGCTCGGTCAGCGATTTGGCGATGGCGAGCCCGAGGCCCGAGCCCTGATGGCTCTTGGTGAGCTGGCTTTCGACCTGCTCGAAGGGGCGCCCGAGCTTGGCGAGCGCATCCCGCGGAATGCCGATGCCGGAATCCGCGATGGCGATCGTGACTCCGGCGCCTCGCGCCCGTCCGCGGATGACGACGCGGCCTCCTTCCGGAGTGAACTTGACCGAATTGGAAAGGAGATTGAGCACGATCTGCTTCAGCAGCCGGTGATCGGCCCGCAGGCGGACGCCTCGCGATACGTCGGCGACAAGGTTGAGCTTCTTGTCCTTGGCGCGCGTGGATACCACCCGCATGGCATCGTTGAGGAAGGCCTCGAGCGCGATCTCTTCGTGCTCCAGGCGGATACGGCCGGCCTCGATCTTCGACATGTCGAGGATGTCGTTGATGACCTCGAGCAGGTATTGGCCGCTTTGGTGGATGTCCGAGCAGTATTCGCGGTATTTGTCGGGTCCGAGCGGGCCGAACATGCCGGCGCCCATCATCTCGGAAAACCCGATGATCGCATTGAGCGGGGTGCGCAATTCGTGGCTCATATTGGCCAGGAACTTGGACTTGGCCTGGCTTGCCTCCTCGGCGCGGGTCTTTTCTTCGGCGTATTTTTCGGCCAGATCGGCCAGCTCCTGGGTTTGCCGTTCGAGCGCCTGCTGCGAGCGCTGCAGATCGCAGACCGTCGCCATCAAGCGCTTCTCGCTGTCCATCAGCTTTTGCTCGTGCCGTTTGATGGTGGTGATATCGGTACCCACCGAGACATAGCCGCCGTCCTTGGTGCGTCGCTCGCTGATGTGCAGCCAACGGCCGTCGTCAAGGCGGGCCTCGAAGGTGCGGGCGCCGGGGATCTGGCCCTCGCTGGCGACCTGGGAGCGCAGTGTAGGCTTGCGCCCGGCCGCGATCACGGACTCGTAGGAAGCCCCGGCCTCGAGCGCCGCGCGCGGCAGGTTGTGCAGCTCCTGGAAATTCGAGTTGCACAGCACCAGTCGATTCTGCGCGTCCCAGACCACGAAGGCCTCCGGAATCGTTTCGATGGCGTCGCGCAGCCGCAGGTCCGCCTCGGCGGTCCTCTCCACCAGCGTCTTCTGCTCGGTCACATCGACCGCGATCCCGATCAGGTGCGGTCCTTGCTCGCCGGCCTGGTGAACGAGCTCACAGCGTGCCCGCAGCCAGATCCATTTGCCGTTGGCGTCGCACATGCGGAAGTCGTGATCGACGGAAGCGGCTTTGGCTTCGCCCAGCTGGCGGGCGAGCTCATAGAGCTCCAGATCGTCGGGGTGGACGCGGGCGACGACCTCGCCGAAGCTCAAGAGATCGTTCTTCGCCGGCAGGCCGAGAATCGCGAACATTGAATGCGACCAGAAAATATGGCCGCGAGCCAAGTCCCAGTCCCACAATCCGCAGCGTCCACGATTGAGCGCGGTATCGATGCGCGAGCGCACCGTATCGTAGATCAGATCGGCTTCGCGCGCGCGGATCGCCTGCCAGTGGAAGGCGAAGCCGAGGATCAAGACCACGAAGCCGGTGGTGGCGGAGAGGGTAATGGTCAGCGCCACGTCGGAACGCCAGGCCGCCAGCGCGTCGTCGCGCCGATCCACCACGGCGAGCTGGCCGTTCCAGGCGGCGAAATTGCGTACCGTGGCGAAGGCCGGCGTCGCGCCGGACAGCGTCAGCTCCGCCATGCCGGCGGCCGCCGCGAATGTCGTCAGCGACTGCGCCTGGCCGAGCACATCGAGCAGGCGATGCCCCAATATGTCGGCATCCAGCGGCGCCGGCGTGATGACCAGCCTGCCGGAATCGCTGATGAGCGCATGCGAGATGCCGGCGATGATGACGCCGTCGGCGTTGGCCACCAGCAGCTGGCGGCCGGGCGCCCGCGCCCAGGACGGAATCGCGTGCTCGAGCTCGCCTTGGATGCGCGCCCTGGAATCATCGGTCAGGCTCTGGTCGAGCCGTTCGGCCACCACATCGGCGCAGGCTTCGATTTGCTTGGTGATATCGAAAATCGCCTGCCGGCGATGATCGAGGATTTGGACCACGGTGCCGACGCAAATCGTAAGAAGAAATGCGATGATCAATGCCGGAACGGCGCGTCGCAGAGCCGGCTCGGCGGTCAAGAGGCGCCGATATGCCGGCTTCGCGATCGATTGCGCCAGCCCCTTGATCGAATCGGACCGTAGAGACGCGCTCGCTGCCTCAGCGCGCGCCATTGCAGGCCTCCGTTTCGGATCGTCCCCACCAACCTTCGTCCGGAAGGATGTGCCGCATCTCTCCGAATCACTTTCATTGGAATCGAGAAACGAGGACTTGTCGAGAGTCCAGGGCGAAAGTTTTGGAAATTATGGCTGGCGGCGGCGGGCCGGGAGTAATGCAATAAGCTCAGCCCGCTCGCGTGGGCAAAACCTCGGATGGCGATCGGGACGCCTTGGATTCATCCCGAATCCGCTCGTATTGCGCCCGAACGGTCTCCTTGCCGTAGGCGCGCTCGAGCCGGCGAATCGCAAAATGTCCGCGCGCGACGTCCTGAAAATGATCGATGAAGGCGTAGTTTACCGCCGCTCCGCCGAGCGCGCCAACGACCGGGAGGGTTTGCGCCGCGAGCTTCTGGCTGACAACCACGCCAAAGCGGGATGCGACTTGCGCAATGAAGCGAACGAGGATGGGGGCGCCTTCCTCGATAATGCCGCGTTCCGTTATGAAGCGCGCGGCCTCCGTTATCGATTTCGCCAGCATGCCGCGGATCACGAAATAGCCGCTCTCGGCGGCGTCGACCGAGCCGGTCCGGGCGCCCAGTGCGAACACTTGCACGCAGGAGAGAGCGGCATCCGGGTCGGCGAGGTTTTCGCCCTCGCTGCGCGCGATATCGGCGATCGACCGCAGCATGATGATGGTCGAGATCGGGATCTCGAGCGGAGCGGTTACCAGGCCGAGGCTGCCGCCGATCGCGCCCGAGGCGGTCGCCAACGCCTTGTGCAACAGTCGCGATGCGGCCTCGGGCCTGTTCTCCATCGTGCGCAGCGCCACCTGCAGGGCCGCATTCAGGCCCTTGGTGGTAGCGGCGGCGATGACCTTGGAGGCGCCCTCCGGCAGCGCCAGGCCGATGAGCTCGATCGGCTTGCCGACGATGTTGGTCAGGCGGGCCGCCAAGCTTGCGTTTTCAAGCAGCTGAACCGCCGTTCGGAGGGCCTTCAGATCCTGGTCGGTCATTTCATGCAGCCTGCAACCAGACAAATGTCCTCCGTGTACCTTAATAGATAAGGGGCGAAGCCGGAAATCCGACCTCGCCCGTTTTGACAGTTTCTGCTTGCCGGGATCACCCCGCCGAGCGTCAACGTCTCAGGCCACTTCCGCCTGAACGCGGCGACGAGATCGAACCGCGTCCGCGGGAGGGTGGCGATGGCGTCCGCGGCTCCTGGATAACGCCAGGCGGTATCCGCTGGTGGAACGTGGTCCCATGGCGAACCGGCTCATGTGGTTCGTACACCTTCAATCGCCGCAATGGTGGCCGCGTCTGCTTTGGTATCTCCACGCAGCGGCCGTCGCGCACGTTCTCGCGCGGGCAACACTGGCCGTTGGACAGCTTGATCTCGCCCTGCGGGCAGCTGTTCTGCGGCGGCGGCAGGCAACGGCCGTCGCGCACGTCTCGTCGATCGCAGCACTGTCCGTTGGGCAACTTGATCTGGCCGGGCGGGCAGGTATTGGGCGGCGGCAGACAGCGGCCGTCGCGCACGTCGCGGCGATCGCAGCACTGTCCGTTGGGCAACTTGATCTGGCCGGGCGGGCAGGTATTGGGCGGCGGCAGGCAGCGGCCGTCGCGCACGTCCCGCCGATCGCAGCACTGGCCGTTGGGCAACTTGATCTGGCCGGGCGGGCACGCATTGGGCGGCGGCAGGCAGCGGCCGTCGCGCACGTCTCGTCGATCGCAGCACTGGCCGTTGGGCAGCCTGATCTCATCGGGCGGGCAGGCGTTCGGCGGCGGCAGGCAACGGCCCTCGCGCACAAATTCGCGCGAGCAGCAGCGGCCGTCGCGCAGCCTGAACTCGCCGCGAAGACAGAAGCCGCCGCCGCCACCGCCAATCAGCCCGAACGGCACCGCCAGCGGCAACGGGGCAAGCGCTTGGCCGCAGATGCGCCAGATGGCAACGTCGCCGAGATGGCCGCGCGCGCTATCGTCGCTGAAGCTGTCGTCGTAATCCACAAAGTAGCTCTGCAGCGGCGGCACATTGGCAGGACGCACGAGCCCAAGCGCGTTGCCCTGCAGGCCGTTCACGATCGCGGGACCGCTCGCCGCCAGCCGCGCGATGAGCGCCGGATCGAAGGCTCTGCGCAACTGCTCGCCGGTGCTCCACAAGAAGGCGCTGCAGGCGACGCGGTCGATCTGGCCGTTCGGGCTGTAGCCATAGCCGACGGCGACGCCGCCATTGCCATTGCGCATTTCGGCGGCGAAACCGATTGCGTATTCGTCGGCATCGGGCGCCCAGGTGGTCGCACCGCCGGCCGGAGGGGTCACGTTTCGATAGCGCAAGACGCGGCCGACGCCGGGCTTCGCCAAGGCACCGAAATCGTAGGCGCCGGTCGGCGCGGCGCGCTCGGCGAGCAGCATGCGGCCCGGATTGTCGAAGGTGATCTTGGAAATCTCGCTGCCGCCGTCCCACGGTGAAACCTGGATTTCGATGCGCGGATCGGCACCGAACGTCCCGTCCGGCGAAATCGCCACCGACCAAATCTGCAGGCCGTCGGCAACCGCGTAATAGAGCCGTCCCGCCCGGACCGCGAGGCCGTAGATCAGCCGCTCGAGCGGCGCATAGCCCCAGGTCGCCGGATTGTCCGGCTGGAATTGCGGGTTGCCGATATCCAGGCGCGTTGCAGGATCGTACGGCACCGCAGGCAGACCGGCCGCCATGCGGCCTTGCACGCCGTGATCGAAGCGGCCGCGCTCCCTGCCGGCGAGATCGAAACGGTGGATCATGCCGGTCTGCCGGTCGGCGACGAAAAGCGTTTCGGAGGCGGCATCGAAGGCGAGCCCGCCGAGCGCGGGACCCGAATTTGCCGCTCCGTCGAGGGTGACGTTCGCGAACAGGCGCACCTCGCCGGTCACGCCGTCGACCTGCCAGATCGAGCCGGGCCCGCCGCCGAGCGCCGGCGGTCCAAACAGACCGGGCATGAAGCTCGCATCCGGGCCGCCCTGCTTGGCTCGCATGAATGCGCCGTTGGGCCCCGGCACGACGATCGGCAATCCGTAGGACGAGGTCGCCGCCAGATAGATGTTCGGCGGCGTCGCGCCGTCGAGCGCGACCGCGAACACTTGTCCGACTTGGCCCGCAAGCACGGTAAACGGCTTTGGCGCGGTCAGCAGCTGCGCCAGCGGCGGTGCGCCGGGCGCCTGCAGATCCATGATACGCGCGGCCGGGCCGTTGAGATCGATCGTGGCCTGATCTGCCGCATCCGGGGGGAACGGCAAGGGCGGTTGCGTGCCCGAGAAACCGGTGACCACCGCGTTGCCGTCGATCAGAACCGCGGCCGCAGGGCCGCCCTGTGCCAGCGCGGTTCTGGTGTCGGCTGCGGCCAAGCCGAGCAGCGCGCCGGCAGCGACGAGCAGCGACACCGCGGCCATGCGGGCCCGTTTGCCAACACCGGCTGAAACCGCGGCGGCGCCTGAGGGGATGAGGGAATTGCGTAACATGAAAGGCTCTCCGCGGTTGAAACGAGGCTCGTCATTGGTCGTGGTGGATCACGATCGGGTTCAGCACGCCCGGAGCCAGGAGACCGGAGCCAGGAGAGGAGTCATGAGGATGGCGCGGTAGGCTTAAGCTTTCCCCTCGCCGAGCGCGCGCGCCGCGATGTCGCTCACGTCCCGCGACAGCGCCGGGGCGGCGGCGACGCGCGCCAGCGCGGCCTGCGCCAGCGCGCGGCGGGAAGGTTCGAGCACGCGCCAGCTCTTCAAGGCCGAGAGCAGCCGGGCCGCCACCTGCGGGTTCTTGGGGTCGAGCGCCAGCACGGTATCGACCAGGAATCCGTAGCCGCGCCCGTCGGCGCGATTGAACTGGGTCTGGTTTGCCATGGCGAACGAGCCGATCAAGGCGCGTACCCGGTTGGGGTTGGCAAACGAGAAGGCTGCGTGCGCGGTGAGCGCCTTGACGCGATCGAGCGTCGCTGGCTCCGGAATGGCGGCCTGCAGCGCCAGCCACTTGTCCACGATCAGCGGATCGTGTCCGTAGCGGGCGTAGAAATCGGCCAGCACCTCCGGCCGCTGCGGCACGTCGCGCAGCGAGAGGGTCGTCAGCGCGGCCAGACGGTCGGTCATGTTGTCGGCGGCCTGGTACTGCCGCGCCGCGAGCGCGACCGCGCCGGGCTGTTGCGCCGCGACCAGGAGGTCGAGACAGACATTGCGCAGCGCGCGGCGGCCGGCGCCGGCCGCATCGGGCCGATAGGGCGCGCCGTCGGCGAGGTGCCGATAGCGGTCGGAAAGTTCCTGCGCCAGATGCGCACCGATCGCGGCGCGCAAGGCCGAACGCGCGGCGAAGATGGCGTCGGGATCGATGTCGCGGCCGATCTCGCGGGCAATGTCGGTTTCGCCGGGCGGCGTCAGCACCTGCGCCACGAAGGCCGGCTCGAGCCGCGGATCGGCGAGAATTGCGCCCAGCGCAGCCAGAAAGCCCGGATCGTTGCGCGCCGTCGCGCCGTCGCGCAGCGCCGCCACATGGTCGACCAGGAGGCGCGTCGCCAGCATCTGCACTGCCTGCCAGCGGTTGAACGGATCGCTGTCACGGGCCGCCAGAAACCTGAGATCATCGGCGCCGAGATTGGCGACGAGCCGGATCGGAGCGGAAAAATCGCGGTTGAGCGAGGGCACCGGCGCTTCGTCGACATCCGTGAAATCGAACGTCTCGGCCGACCTGGTAAGCGGGATGATGCCGCGCGCGATGCGCCGTCCATCGGCGAGCTTGAGGGGCAAATCCGCTCCCTCGCGCCCCATCAGCCCGATCGCGAGCGGAATCACCATCGGCTCCTTGGCGGGCTGGCCCGGCGTCGGCGGCACCGTCTGAGCAATCTCCAGGCGGTAGGTCCTGGTTGGCGCCTGATAGGTTCCGTTGACCACGACCTCGGGCGTGCCGGCCTGCGAATACCAAAGCATGAACTGATCGAGGTTGGCGCCGGCCGCATCCGCGAAGCATTGCACGAATTGCTCGACGGTCGCCGCCTGGCCGTCATGGCGGACGAAATAAAGATCCATTCCCTGGCGGAATTTTTCCGGGCCGAGCAGCGTCTTGAGCATCCGCACCACTTCGGCGCCCTTCTCGTAGACCGTGGTGGTGTAGAAATTGTTGATCTCGTGATAGAGCGAGGGCCGCACCGGATGGGCGAGCGGTCCCGCGTCCTCGACGAACTGGTGCGCCCGCAGGCCGCGCACATCGCTGATGCGCTCGACCGGACGCGAGCGCTGGTCGGCGCTGAACTCCTGGTCGCGGAAGACCGTGAGGCCTTCCTTGAGGCAAAGCTGGAACCAGTCGCGGCAGGTGATGCGATTGCCGGTCCAGTTGTGGAAATATTCATGCGCGATGACGGCCTCGATGGCGGCGAAGTCCGCATCAGTGGCGGTCGCGGGACTGGCCAGCACGTATTTGTCGTTGAAGACATTGAGGCCCTTGTTCTCCATGGCGCCCATGTTGAAGTCGGACACCGCGACGATCATGAAAATCTCGAGATCGTATTCGCGGCCGAAAACCTCCTCATCCCAGCGCATGGCGCGCTTGAGCGCATCCATGGCGTAGGCGCAGCGCTCCTCCTTGCCGGGCTCGACGTAGATGCGCAGGCCCACCTCGCGCCCGGATCTGGTGCGGAAGCGATCCTCAACGCAGCCGAGCTTGCCTCCCACCAGGGCGAACAGATAGCAGGGCTTGGGAAACGGATCGTGCCAGGTGGCGAAGTGGCGCGAGGTCCCGGGCACTTGGCCCGACGCGACCAGGTTGCCGTTGGCGAGCAGCATGGGAGCATCGGCCGCCTCGGCCTCGATGCGGGTGGTGTAGACCGCCATCACATCGGGACGGTCGGGAAAATAGGTGATGCGGCGGAAGCCCTCGGCCTCGCACTGGGTGCAATAGGTCGCGCCCGAGCGATAGAGGCCCATGAGCCGGGTATTGGCGGAGGGATCGAGGACGGTCTCGATCTCGAGCCGGAACGGCCGCTGCGGCGGTTGCGCGATGGTCAGGCGGTCGGTGTCGGCCACGTAGAGGTCGGGCGCCAGCACGGCGCCGTCGAGCTTGAGCGAGCGCAAGTCGAGGCCATCGCCGTCGAGGACGAGCGGGGCGGGCGCGGCAGCCTGCGGATTGGGCTTGAGGGTAAGCCGGGCGCGCACCCGCGTGGCCTTGGGATCGAGCGAGACGTCGAGATCGACGGTCTCGACCAGCCAGTCGGGCGGACGGTAATCTTGCAGGCGGACGGGGGGAGCTTGTTCGGTGCGCATGCGGACTTGGTGGACTCGGGCGAAGGAATGGTCAAGACGTCGGTCCGCATTCCACCTGTCCCGGCCTTGAGCCGGGACCGTTCCAAACGCCGGAATCTGGAACGATCCCGGCTCATAGCGCGTCGAAGACGCGCGTAAACGCGCTAATGGCCGGGACAAGCTTAACGAAGCACCCTGGAGTCAGCCGATGATGCGCGCCATGACGCTGGAACGCCCGCGCTCGCCGCTGGTCTTGCGCGAGCGGCCGCCGCCGGCGCCGCTGCCCGGCGAAATCCTCCTCGCGGTCGCGGCCTGCGGGGTTTGCCGCACCGATCTGCACGTGGTCGACGGCGAGCTGCCCGACCCTAAGCTCCCGCTCGTGCCCGGGCATGAGATCGTCGGGCGGGTGGCAGGGATCGGCGCGAACGTTGCAGGTTTCGCCCTCGGCCAGCGCGTCGGGGTGCCCTGGCTCGGGCGCACCTGCGGCATCTGCGCCTATTGCAGGACCGGTCGGGAAAACCTGTGCGACACGCCGCTGTTCACCGGCTACACGCGCGACGGCGGCTATGCCAGCCATGTGGTCGCGGACGCCAATTATTGTTTCCCGCTGCCCGAGCACGGGGACGATGCCGGGCTCGCGCCGTTATTGTGCGCCGGCCTGATCGGCTGGCGCAGCTACCGCATGGCCGGGGAGGGGAGCGCGCTCGGCCTTTATGGCTTCGGCGCGGCGGCCCACATCCTGGCGCAGGTGGCGGTGTGGCAGGGCCGCCGTGTCTACGCCTTCACCCGCCCGGGCGATGAGGCGGCGCAAGCCTTTGCGCGCTCGCTCGGCGCGGCCTGGGCCGGCGGCTCGGACGCGACGCCGCCGGAGCCGCTCGATGCGGCCATCATCTTCGCGCCGGTCGGGGCGCTCGTCCCTCTGGCCCTCAAGGCGGTGAAGAAGGGCGGGCGCGTGGTCTGCGGCGGCATCCACATGTCGGATATTCCGAGCTTTCCCTACGCGCTCTTGTGGGAGGAGCGGCATCTGCTCTCGGTCGCCAATCTCACGCGCGCCGATGCGCGGGAATTTTTGGCGCTGGCCCCGCAGGCCGGCGTGCGGACGCAGGTCAGGCCCTATCCGCTCACCGCCGCCAACGAGGCGCTGGCCGATCTGCGCGGCGGGCGCCTGCAAGGGGCCGCCGTGCTGGTGCCGTAGGTTCACCGGAAACGCGACCCGGATCGCAGATCCGGGATTTGTTGCAGCTTTCGTGGCGGCCGGTTCCTGGCCGCCAGCAATATGCAGCCGACCAGGAAGATGCCGAGCACTGTTGAAGAGCCGATCGTACCGAGGTCGAGCCCGCCCTGCTCGTGGGTCTTGGTCAGGATGTCGCCCAATGTCGCGCCCAACGGCCTGGTCAGAATGAAGGCCAGCCAGAACAGCAAGGTGCGCGACACCCTGGTCACGAAATATGCGGCCGCGATGATGGCCAACACCGCAAAGATGACGAGCGCGCCGCCTTCGTAGCCGAGCCCGAGACCGGTCCCGTCGGCCAGAAAGTCGCCGAGTGCCGTTCCCAGCGTGTTGGAAAAGAGGATCGTGACCCAGTAGAACATTTCCGCGCCTGGATTGTCGATCTTGTCGACCGACAGCGAGCCGAGCGCAAGCCGCCACACTCCAAGAATGGAGATCAATATCGCCACCAGCAGCAACGAGCCGCCGATATATCCGAGTCCGGCGGTGCGGTCCAAATAGTCCGACATCGTCGTACCCGCCGTCGTGGTCGATATGATGACCGCCCAGTACGTGAGCGGGTGATAGGACCTGGAGGAAACTTGCGCGATGAGCGTGACCAGGAAGATGCCGAAGAAGACCACGGTGCTGACCGCATAGCCGAAGCTCAATGTCATGGAGAGGAGGTCGCCGCCCGTTTCACCGAGCGTCGTCGCGCAAATCTTCATGATCCAGAAGGCCAGCGTGACTTGCGCAACTTTGTTCATGCTCTCGTGCATTGTGATGGTTCCTTGTGGTTGGTTCGAAACGGCTTCGGGGACGTCGATCTGGTCCGCAAGGCACCTGCGGGCGAGCATCGCCGGGGAGCGGCAATGACCCTTTCAGGGCTTATTGGGAGGGGTGCGCCGGCGGCTGAACGAAGGTGGTGACAGCTTTGGTTGGCGCGGGCGCTGAATCAAATCGACCGGAATCCGCGCTAATCGCCGCCGCGCTCGACGCTGTTCTCCAGGATTTGCCCGGTCTTGGCGTCCACGCCGATTTCATGCGTGACCGCGCCGTTCTTGATGTCGAAGGAATAGCGCAGGCCGCTGCCGCCCTTTTCCTTCTCCAATTCCTCCGACGCAACCGTGCCGGGAAAGGCCTTGAGCGCAATGGCCCGGGCCTCGTCCAGAGTGATTTTTGCCTCTGTTGCCAGCTTTTCGCCCGTGAACGCTTGCGCCGGGGAAAGCGCCGGCGCCGCCGCGCCGGCCGCAATAGCGCCGCAAACCACGATCGCCGTGAGCGTTCTGCCAATTGTCATCGTGCATCTCCTGCTGTCGTATCTGCCGCCCGCGACCGCAAGATAGTCGCCCGATCATTGGGGGCTTGTTTCCTGCACTATACGAATTCGTATAGTTGGCTCTTGTTTCACGAATTGATGAAGTTCCCGACTCACAACGTCGCGGGGAGATGCGATAATCTCGATTGCAGAAGATCGTTATTGCCGCTTTGAGGACGAAGCTCGCTGATGAAAGTTCTCCTGATCGAAGACGATGTCAAAACCGCCGCTTACGTGAAGCGCGGGCTTGAGGAGCACGGCCATGTGGTCGACTCGGCCGGCAACGGCCGTGACGGACTCTTTCTCGCGGCCGGGGAGGGTTATGACGTGATGATCGTGGACCGCATGCTGCCCGGCCTCGACGGGCTCGGGATTGTCAAAGCGGCGCGCGCCGCCGGCGTGACGACCCCGGTCCTGTTTCTCACCACCATGGGCGGGATCGAGGACCGCGTGGAGGGGCTGGAGGTGGGCGATGACTATCTGGTCAAGCCGTTTGCCTTTGCCGAGCTCATGGCGCGCATCAATGCGCTGGCGCGGCGGCCCGCGATCGCGCAGGTGCCGACGGTGCTGCGCGTCGCCGACCTCGAGATGGACCTGATCGGTCGGAAGGTCAGGCGCGCGGGCCGCGAGATCGAGCTGCAGCCGCGCGAGTTTCGCCTGCTCGAATACCTGATGCGCAACGCGGGTCGGGTCTTGACCCGCACGATGCTGCTCGAGCACGTATGGGAGTTCCACTTCGAGCCGAGGACCAACATCGTCGAGACCCACATCAGCCGGCTCCGCGCCAAGATCGACAGGGGCTTCGATGCGGAGCTCTTGGAAACGGTGCGCGGCTCGGGATACCTGCTTCGTGCCCCTACCTAGACTCGTTCGCACCGCAAGCTTTCGCCTCGCCGCGCTTTACGCGATCGGATTTGCGGCGTGCGTGCTTCTCTTGGGCGCGGCTGCATTCTGGAGCACGCGATCCGCGCTCGAGAAGCAGCTGACGCGCCGCGTCGAAGCCGAGATGATGCTGCTCGAGCAGGAGTTTCGCGCGAGCGGCATCGACCGGCTCATCGCCACCGTCCAGCAACGCACGCGCGTCAGGGGCAATCTCGATTACTTTGTGGCCGATCCGGCGGGCAAGCGCCTGGCCGGCGATCTTCCGGTTATTTCCGATCGCTTGGGCTGGGTCGCGTACGACAGCGGGGAAGCCGCCGGCGAGAAGCAGAGTGGCGAAAGCGAACGCGTCCTGGTCCTGATCAAGCAGCTCGACGGCGGATTTCGGCTGGGTGTCGGAGAGGATCTGGAGCAGGTCGGTGAGATGGAGGACACGTTTCTCGGCATCCTGGTCCCCGCGCTGGGCATCGTTCTGGTGCTGGGCATCGGCGGCGGTCTGCTATTGAGCGCAGCGTTTCTCCGTCGCGTCGATATGATCACGCGGACCGCCGATGCCATCATCGACGGCGACCTTTCGCGGCGGATCGAGCGGACCGGCTCGGGCGACGACTTCGACCATCTCTCCGCCACGCTCAACGTGATGCTCGATCGCATCGTCGGACTGATGGAGAATCTGCGCCAGGTTTCAAACGACATCGCCCACGATCTTCGCACGCCCCTTTCCCGCCTGCGGCAGGATCTGGAGGAGGCGCAAAAGCGCGAACTGACCGCGCCCGAGCTCAAGCGCGTGATCGAAGGCGCGGTGGCGGAGGCCGATGTGCTGCTCGAGACATTTTCCGCCTTGTTGCGCATCGCCCAGATCGAGGCCGGCATCCGACGCTCGGCCTTCCGGGCGGTTGATCTCTCCGATGTGCTGCGTACGGTTGCAGAGGCCTATGTGCCGGCGGTCGAGGAGAGCGGGCGCTCGCTGCGGACCGACATCGCGGATGGCGTGCAGGCGGATGGTGATCGAGGCCTCCTGTCGCAGCTCTTCGTCAATCTTGTCGAGAACGCTCTTCGTCATACTCCGGCCGGGACGACGATCACCCTGCGGCTCTCCCGCCAACCCGCGGGCGCGCTTGCCGAGGTCGCCGACACCGGGACCGGCATCCCGGCAGACGAGCGCGCCAAGGTGTTCCGCCGTTTCTACCGGCTTGAGCGCAGCCGAACGACCCCGGGCAGCGGGCTCGGTCTCAGCACGGTCGCCGCCATCGTCGAGCTGCATCATGCCGCGATCGAGTTGCTCGACAATGCGCCTGGGCTGCGGGTCGTGATCCGATTCCCGGCACGAGCATAAGGATGGCCTTGGGCATTCAGTGCCGCCGGGCGGCGATTGCCAGGTTTGCAAGGAGCACCCCGAGGCAGCCGAACACCAGGATGGCTCCCGCCATCAGGGGAATGTCCGGAATCAAAGCCACCGAGATGGCGGCGAGCATGACCACCGCCAGGATCGCCAGCGCCAGCGAGCCATCGTCGACGAACAGTCCCAGCAACTCCCGAAAGACGGCTCCCGGCATGCTCATGGCACAGCCTCCGCGCTCGGCCGGCGCGCCAGCGTGACGGCGCCAAGGCCGGCCGCCAGGAACAGGGCCGCAAATGCCACGATCGCGAGATCGGCGCCTGGCCAAGCCACACCAAGGCCCTCTCCGGTCCAGAATACGCCGAATGCCGACAGCATCACGCCGACGGCAAACTTGAGCGTGTTCTCGGGAACCCGCGCCAGCGGACGATGAACCGCAAAGCCGAAGCCGGCCACCATGAGACATGCGGCAAGCGCGCCGGCGCTCGCGGGAACCAGCAATCCGCGACCGGCACTGACCGCTATGACGATGAATACCACTTCAAGCCCTTCGAGCAGCACCGCCTTGAAGCTCGCCAGCGCCGCCAGCCAATCGAGTCGCGCCTCGTGCCGGCTTGCCTGCTCGCGCAGCCCCGCCGTTTCGGTGGCGAAGGCCGCCGCCTCGTCATGCAATGGAATGACGCCGGCGGCGCGCAGGACCGCTTTTCGCAGCCAGCGCATGCCGAACAGCAGGAGCAGGACGCCGATTGCGAGCTGCAGGAGATGCAGCGGGACCCGATCGAGCAGCGGACCAAGGCCTGCCACGATGAGGGCCAGCGATAGAAGGCCGGCGGTCGCGCCAAGCCCGGCCGGACGCCAGCCGCGAACGGTGGCGACGGCGAGCACGATGGTCAGCGCTTCGACCGCCTCGACCAGCGAGGCCAGGAACGCTGCCGTGAGCGCCGGCGCGATATGTGCCCAATTGCCCATCACGTGTTCCCTCCGCCGTCCAGGCGTCCATCATCGCATTCGTCGCATTCGTAGATAATCAGACCGCCTGCCGGCGCCAGTCAAATCGCCGTTCAAAGACTAAATTCGATTTTATGCGGACGGCGCAGCCTGGCCGCAATCTTAAAAGCCAATTTAATGGTGTCGCCTTCCTCGCGGACCTATTTCGTAAGGGCAAAGGTGCAATCGCCCGCCGATCCGCGGGCGCAATCTGGAGGGCGCTATCATGGCCCACGCCTTGCCGGTTCTCACCGACGAATCCGGTCTCAGCCGCTATCTCGCGCGGATCCGGCGGTTTCCCCTGCTGGAACCGCAGGAGGAATACATGCTGGCCAAGAGCTGGCGCGAGCATGGCGACCGCGAAGCGGCGCATCGGCTCGTGACCAGCCATCTGCGCCTGGTGGCCAAGATCGCCATGGGCTATCGCGGTTATGGCTTGCCGATCCCCGAGGTGATCTCGGAGGGCAATGTCGGGCTGATGCAGGCGGTCAAGCGCTTCGAGCCGGACAAGGGTTTTCGTCTCGCCACCTATGCGATGTGGTGGATCAAGGCGGCGATCCAGGAATACATCCTGCGCTCCTGGTCGCTGGTGAAGATGGGCACCACCGCCAACCAGAAGAAGCTGTTCTTCAACCTGCGCAAGGCCAAGAGCCGGATCTCG
>DASXXS010000332.1:0-6391 GCA_036502925.1 Xanthobacteraceae bacterium | reverse complement strand
CTGTCGAGCCAGGCCAATCTCGCGGGCTATCGCGCTGTCATCGAGGGCGCCTATGCGTTTCAGCGCGGCTTCCCGATGATGATGACGGCGGCCGGCACGGTGCCGGCGACCAAGGTGTTCGTCATGGGCGCGGGCGTCGCCGGGCTGCAGGCGATCGCGACGGCGCGCCGTCTCGGCGCGATCGTCACCGCGACCGACGTGCGGCCGGCCGCCAAGGAGCAGGTCGAGAGCCAGGGCGCCAAGTTCATCGCGGTCGAGGACGACGAGTTCAAGCAGGCCGAGACCAAGGCCGGCTATGCCAAGGAAATGTCCAAGGAGTATCAGGCCAAGCAGGCCGCGCTGGTCGCCGAGCACGTCAAGAAGCAGGATATCGTGATCACCACCGCGTTGATCCCGGGCCGGCCGGCGCCGCGCCTCATCTCCAAGGACATGGTGCTGTCCATGCGGCCTGGCTCCGTCATCATCGATCTCGCGGTCGAGCGCGGCGGCAATTGCGAATTGGCCAAGCCCGGCGAGGTGGTCGAAATCAACGGGGTCAAGATCGTCGGCCATCTCAACGTGGCGGGCCGCATCGCGGCCTCGGCCTCGAGCCTCTACGCCAAAAATCTCTATGCGTTCCTGGAAATCCTGGTGGACAAGCAATCCAAGGCCCTGGCCGTGAAGTGGGACGACGAGATCGTCAAGGCGACCGCGCTGACCCGCGACGGCGCCGTCACCCATCCGAGCTTCGCGCCCAAAAGTGCTGCGTGATGAGTGCTGCATGTTGAACGCGGGCGTGGTGAGCGCGACGTAAGGCCTGCGACGTGGTTCTTGGCGCTTGCTGCTGGAGCATCTTCATGAGCTCGCCGTCGCCAAAGCGGTGGCCGGCCTCGCGAGGGCGGGGCGGAGTCCGGTTTTTCCGCCATTGAGGAGACTTGACCATGCTGACGTTGATCCCGCCCGCCGCCTTCGCGGGCGCCGGCACCGACCACATCGTGCTGGCCCAGCTCGACATCATCGCGGCCGCGGGCGGTGCTGGCGCCCATGCGGCGACCGGCGGCGCCGTTGATCCTTTCGTGTTCCAGGTCTCGATTTTCGTGCTGGCGGTATGCGTCGGCTATTACGTGGTGTGGTCGGTGACGCCGGCCTTGCACACGCCATTGATGTCGGTGACCAACGCGATCTCCTCGGTGATCGTGGTGGGCGCGCTGCTGGCGGTCGGGGTCGCGCTCGTCGGCGACGATGCCGGGCCGATCTGGGCGCGCGTGCTCGGTTTTGTCGCGCTGGTGTTTGCGTCCGTCAATATTTTCGGCGGCTTCCTGGTCACCCAGCGCATGCTGTCCATGTACCAGAAGAAGAAATAAGGAGCGCGCTTCCGTGAACGCCAATCTCGCCGCGGTGCTCTATCTGGTCGCCGGAGTTCTGTTCATTCTTGCGCTGCGCGGCCTGTCCAGCCCGACATCGAGCCGGCGCGGCAATCTGTTCGGCATGGTCGGCATGGCGATCGCGATCGTGACGACGCTCGCCGCGCATCCGCCTGCGGACCTCGCTGCCTGGGCCCTGGTGGTGTTCGGCATGGCGCTCGGCGGCGGTACCGGCGCGGTGATCGCGCGTCGCGTACCGATGACGTCGATGCCGGAGCTGGTGGCCGCGTTCCATTCGCTGGTCGGCATGGCGGCGGTTCTGGTCGCAGCCGGCGCCCTCTATGCGCCGAGCGCGTTCGATATCGGCGTGGTCGGAGCGATTCATGGCGCCAGCCTGGTCGAAATGTCGCTCGGGGTCGCCATCGGCGCCGTCACCTTCACGGGCTCGGTGATCGCCTTTCTGAAGCTGTCCGGGCGCATGAGCGGCGCGCCGATCATTCTGCCGGCGCGCCACGCCGTCAACATCGCCCTCGCCGTGCTGCTGCTCGCGCTCATCGTCTACTTCGTGAACAGCGAGCGTCATCTCGCCTTCTGGGCGCTCACGCTGACGTCGTTCGCCATCGGCGGGCTGCTTATCATTCCGATCGGCGGCGCCGACATGCCGGTCGTGATCTCGATGCTCAACTCCTATTCGGGATGGGCGGCGGCCGGCATCGGCTTCACGCTGGGAAATACCGCGCTCATCATCACCGGCGCCCTGGTCGGCTCGTCGGGCGCGATCCTGTCCTACATCATGTGCAAGGGGATGAACCGCAGCTTCTTCTCGGTGATCCTTGGCGGTTTCGGCGGCGAGGTGGCGGGGCCGGCGGCCGGCGCCGAGCAGCGGCCGGTGAAGCAGGGATCGGCCGAGGATGCCGCCTTCATCATGAAGAACGCCAGCAAGGTGATCATCGTGCCGGGCTACGGCATGGCGGTGGCGCAAGCCCAGCACGCGCTGCGCGAAATGGCCGACAAGCTCAAGGCCGCAGGCGTCGAGGTGAAATACGCCATCCATCCGGTGGCGGGGCGCATGCCCGGCCACATGAACGTGCTGCTGGCCGAGGCCAACGTTCCCTATGACGAAGTGTTCGAGCTAGAGGACATCAATTCGGAATTTGCCCAGGCCGACGTCGCCTTCGTGATCGGCGCCAACGACGTGACCAATCCGGCGGCGAAAGAGGACCCGCAATCGCCGATCTTCGGCATGCCGGTCCTGGAAGTGTGGAAAGCCGGCACTGTGATGTTCAGCAAGCGCTCGCTCTCCTCGGGCTATGCCGGCATCGACAATACGCTGTTCTACCGCGACAACACCATGATGCTGTTCGGCGACGCCAAGAAGATGACCGAGCAGATCGTCAAGGCGCTGTAGCGCCGCAAGCTATTCATCGCGGGGCTCTATTTGTCCCAGGCCGGCAGCCGAGTGCCGAACTCCTGTCACGCAGCCATGCTATGAACGGGCCATGGCGCTGCTGAAATGGACGCTGATCGTCTTTGTGGCCGGATATGTCGGCGCGGTCGTGCTGCTCTATGTGGTGCAGCGCGCGCTGATGTATTTCCCCGAAACCGAGCGCACGCCGCCTGACGCGGCGGGGCTGCCGGCGGCACAAGAAATCCGGCTCGACACCGCGGACGGCGAGAGGTTGATCGCCTGGCATGTGCCGCCGCGCGCCGATCGGGCGGTCGTGCTCTATCTGCATGGCAACGGCGGCGCATTGAGCCATCGGGCCGAACGCTTCGGCGCGCTCACCGCCGACGGCACCGGGCTCGTCGCGATCGACTATCGGGGCTATGGCGGGTCGACCGGGCGTCCGACCGAAGCCGGCTTCCTGATTGACGCCGAGACCGCCTATGGGTTTGCGGCCGCGCGCTATCCTGCTGCCCGGATCGCGGTCTGGGGCGAATCCCTTGGCACCGGCGTCGCGGTTGCGCTCGCGGCCGAGCGCTCCATCGGCCGTCTTGTGCTCGAAGCCCCGTTCACCTCCGCGGCCGACTTGGCGGCCCGTCACTATCCGTTTGTGCCGGTGCGCTGGCTCATGAAGGACCAGTTCCGCTCGGACTTGCGCATCGCCTCGGTCGCGGCGCCGCTGCTCGTGCTGCATGGCGCCCGCGACAGCATCGTGCCGATCGAATACGGCGAGCGGCTATTCGGGCTCGCTCGCGAACCCAAGCGGTTCGTGCGCTTTCCGGAGGGCGAGCACGAGGATCTCGACCGGTTCGGCGCGCTCGCGGCCGTCAAGACGTTCCTGGGCGATCAAATCGATTGAGATCAAGAACCGGCGAGAGCCTGCCGGGTCGGAAATCGGCTCCAACCCATCAACGGTGCGGCAAGCTCTTTCCTGCAGCGGCTTTAATCGCGGCGCGGCGCCCTGGTGGGAGTGCCGGTGACGGGCTTGGGCTTCATCGGCACCAGGCCCTCGCGCTGGGCGCGCTTGCGGGCGAGCTTGCGGGCGCGGCGGACCGCTTCCGCCTTCTCCCGCGCCTTCTTTTCGGAGGGTTTCTCGTAGTGGCCGCGAAGTTTCATCTCGCGGAAGATGCCCTCGCGCTGCATCTTTTTCTTCAGCACCTTGAGGGCTTGGTCGACATTGTTGTCACGGACAAGAATCTGCACGCATTGGTCTCCAATGGCGGGGTGGATGTGGGATGCGGCCATCCGCTTGCCGGACGGGCCGCAGTTGGCGCGGGCGTGTAGCAGAAAGGCGTCGAAGTGTCCACCACAGGTGGCGGCGGCCGAACGACGGCTCGATCGTCCCCGCGGCGCGGGGCCGGCCGCTGCGGAGGCCGCACAAGGTAACTCCGCCACCGAAATTCACCCTTCGCGCTCAATTCAAATTTGCGCAATTTCGGACGGGCTCCCGTGCGGGCGCGATCTGCCACATTCGCAAGCGCCCCCGAATGGGCTAGATTGGCCCGAAAGTCCGGCCGCCTTTGAGCCCGGGGAGGGATGAATGCTCAAACGCCTGTTTCTGCTCGCCGCGACCGGCGCGTTGCTGGCGACGCCCGTTGCGGGCCAGCCGGACGTCGCCGCCAGCTATCCGAATCGGAATGTCAGGATCATCGTCACGGTACCGGCCGGCGGTGGCGTCGACAGCGTGACCAGAATTTTCGCCGACAAGCTGCAGCGGCGCCTCGGCCAGGCGTTCGTGGTCGAGAATCAGGGCGGCGCCGGCGGCAATGTCGGGGCGTCCACGGTCTACGGGGCGGTGCCGGACGGCTACACGCTCATGTCCTCGCAGCCGGCCCCGCTCACCACCAATATCGCGCTCTACAAGCGGCTCGGCTTCGATCCGGCCGCGTTCGAGCCGGTGGTGATCATGTCGCGTTTCCCGAACGTTCTGCTGGTGCGCAAGGATTTTCCCGCCAAGACGGCCGCGGAGTTCATCGCCTATGCCAGGGCCAATCCGGGCAAGCTGAACTATGGCTCGCAGGGCATCGGCACGACCTCGCATCTGACCACCGAGCTGTTCATGTCGCTCACTGGCACCAAGATGGTCCATGTGCCCTACAAGGGCAGTGCGCCCGCCCTCAACGACCTCATGGCCGGCCAGGTCGACTTCATCTTCATGGAACTGTCGTCGGCGGTCCGATTGCACCAAGGCGGCAATGCGAGGATCCTCGCGGTCGCGACCGACAAGCGCCTTGATTCGCTGCCCGACATTCCGACCATGATCGAGGCCGGGGTGCCGAATTTCGTGTCCGACACCTGGAATGCGCTGAGCGCGCCCCCCAAGACGCCCGCCCCGATCGTCAACAAGCTCAATCAGGCGGTGAATGACATCATCGGCGCGCCGGAGACCAAGAAGCAGTTCGAGGAGCTCAATCTTCTGCCGGCTGGCGGCAGCGCGGCCGACATGGCGAAATTCGTAAAGGAAGAAACGCTGCGCTGGACCGGCGTCATCCGGCGGGCGGGAATCCAGCCCGAGTGAGGCGAGCGGCGGCGGCGGGCAGCGGCAATGCCACGCGGTGCTGGTGCCGATTCACGCGATGATGTCGGGCGTGAGCTGATCCTCGATGAAGGAGATGCGGTCCCGCAAATAGAGCTTGCGCTTTTTCAGCCGCTGGATCTGAAGCACGTCCGACCCCGGTGCGTCCTGCAGGGCCGCGATGGCGGCGTCGAGGTCGCGGTGTTCCTCCTGCAGGCGCGCCAATTGCTCCCGCAAGTCGCGTTCTTCCTCTTGGGTCATTGCTACCGCTGGTTTGCGGGCAGGCCGGCCTTCTCCCCATCACCGCCCAATGCAAAATTATCCCGCTTTGGCGCGTTGCATTCAAGCCACGACAGCGTTGCGGTAATGACGGTTCTGGCTGAGGTCAATGGGCATTGCTGCGATGCACAATAAAAAAACCGGAGTCGACTTGCGCCCGGACTGATGTAAACTTTGCGAGTCAGGCACCCATCCGACATGAGGAGAAATCTCGCATGTCCATTCAGACGCACCTTGCGGAGCTCGAAAGGCGGCATCAGGCGCTGGAACAGGAAATCTACGAAGCCCAAACCCATCCAGCGACCGACGATCTGAAGATCGCCGAGCTTAAGCGCCGCAAGCTGCAAGTGAAGGACGAGATCGTGCGCCTGCAGCAGGAGGCCAGCGTTCATTAGGCGCGCCCGATTTGTGTGCGAGCGTCTTGGCTGACGCCCCGGTCGGGCGTCAGGATGTGGCGATTATTTCAAGTGTCACTATTTCAAGTTGTCAAAATTTCAAGTTGTCAAAGCCGCGTCATGCCGCTTTGGGGCGCGCGCCGGCAGTGCCGGGGCGACGCACGACGGTGCTCAGGTAAACTGCGAGCGGAACACCGCCTTGATGTGGGCGAGCCTGGCCTCAAGCCGGCTCGCCACCGCATCTTGCCCGAGGCGGCGCGCCAAGCCGATCGCGTCGTAGAGCGCCTCCTTGGCGTCGCTGTAGAGGGCGGCCGCGTTGCTGCTGTGACGGGCATCGTACATCTTGTCGTAGGCCCCCTCGGCCTGCGCTTCGAACCAGGCTAATCGCTCCTCATCGGTCATTAAGGCACCGGTA
>DASXXS010000331.1:0-31054 GCA_036502925.1 Xanthobacteraceae bacterium | reverse complement strand
GCTGGTCGAGGGCAAAGCGGTCACCACCATCGAGGGACTTTCAACCGACGGCAGTCATCCGCTGCAGAAGGCCTGGATCGCCGAGCAGGTGCCGCAATGCGGCTACTGCCAGTCCGGCCAGATCATGCAGGCGGCGGAGCTCTTGGCGAAGAACAAGAACCCCTCGCGCGCCGAAATCGTCGAGCACATGGACGGCAATATCTGTCGCTGCGGCACCTATCTCAAGATCATCAGCGCAATCCAGCGCGCGGCGCGGGAGGGCTGAGCCATGAACCAGCATGCAAGCCTCAACCGGCGCGAATTCCTGGGAACCGCGGCCGGCCTCACCTTGGCGCTGACCATCCTTCCGGAGCCGTTTGCCGGCTTGGACGAAGCGAGCGCGGATGCAGCCCTGTCGCCCAACGCCTGGCTCACCATCACGCCTGACGGCACCATCACCATCGCATCGCCCGCGGCCGAGATGGGGCAGGGCACCTTCACCACGCTGCCGGTCATCATCGCCGAAGAGCTCGATGCCGATTGGTCGAAGGTCAAGCCGGTCCTGCCGCCCGCATGGGAGGAGAAGAAATACGGCAACCCGGAATACGGCATGAATTTCCAGACCTCGGCCAGCGCCTCGGTGCGCGGCTATTTCAAGCCGTTGCGCATCGCCGGCGCGCAGGCGCGCCGCGTGCTGCTCGATGCGGTGGCGGCGAAATGGAACGTGCCCGTCGGCGAGCTTTCGACCGAGCCGAGCGTGGTGCTGCACCAGGCCTCCGGCCGGCGCATCTCCTACGGCGAGATCGCGGCGTTTGCGCGGGCTCCGGCCGAGCTGCCGAAGATCGAGGACAAGGACCTCAAGGACCCGGCAAGCTTCCGCTATATCGGCAAGGATGTGGCGCGGGTCGAATTACCCCTCAAGGTCACAGGCGCGGCGAAATACGGAATGGACGTGCAGGTTCCCGGCATGGTCTACGCCGCGGTGCTGCAATCGCCCTATCCGGGCGGTGCGCCGGAGACCGTTGACGATGCCGCCGCCCGCAAGATGCCGGGGATCACCGATGCGGTTCGGTTGCCGAATGGGGTCGGCGTCATCGGCGACACGGTCGAGGGAACGCAGGCGGCCAAGAATCTGCTCAAGGTCACCTGGTCGAAGGCGCCGGGCGCCAATCTCGACAGCGAGCACGCGCTCGCCGAGTTCGCCGCCATCGGGCGCGACAAGAGCCGTGACGGCGTCACCTATGAGAAAGTCGGCGATGCCAAGGACGCGATGGCGGGCGCCGCCAAGGTGTATCGCGGCGAATATCGCACGCGCTACGTCTACCACGCCCAGATGGAGCCGATGAACGCGACCGCCTCGGTCGGTCCCGACGGCAAGTCGGCCGAGGTCTGGACCGGCACGCAGTCGCCGAGCGGGCTGTTGAACGCAGTCGCGCAATTGTTGCAGACCGAACGTTCGAAGATCACCTTGCATCAGCACCTGCTGGGCGGCGGCTACGGCCGGCGCGGCCATCATGAGGCGGTGCTCGATGCGGTGCGGCTCGCCAAGGCAGTCGGCAAGCCGGTCAAGCTGATCTGGAGCCGCGAGGACGATGTCGCCTTCGGCAAGTTCCGCCCGGCGACCGCCCATTACATCGAGGCAGGGCTCGATCGCAACGGCAAGGTGATCGCGTGGCATCATCGCGTGGTCGCCGAATCGGTGCTGGCGGCCATGTCCGGCGATCCGACCCCGCGGCAGGACCGCATCGTGATGAAGGGCTCGCCGATTCCACAATACCCGATCTCCAACAAGCTTGCCGAGCACGTGATCGAAGCGCGCGGCGCCCGCCTGTCGCCCTGGCGCGGCGTCGGCAATGGTCACAACGCGTTCGCGGCCGAGAGCTTCATCGACGAGATTGCGAAGGATCAGGGCAAGGATCCGATCGCGTTCCGGCTTGCTTTGTCGGAGGGCCAGCCGCGCATGCAGACGCTGCTGCGCACGGTGGCCGAAATGTCGGACTGGAAGCGCCCCCGCGACGGTACCGCGCTCGGGGTTGCCACCATGGTCAAGGACGATACGCTCTCGGTCGGTGTCGCCGAGGTGTCGGTCGAGCGCTCGACCGGCAAGCTCAAGGTGCACAATGTCTGGTGCGCGATCGATGCCGGCATCGCGGTGCAGCCGCGCAATCTCGCGGCACAGACCGAAGGCAGCATCATCTATGGCCTCGGGCATGTGCTGCGCGAGAAGATCGTCATCAAGGACGGGCACGTGCTGCAGACGAACTACACCGATTACGAAGTGGCGCGGATGTCGGATGTGCCCAACATCGAGGTCAAGGTGGTCTCGACCGACAACCCGCCGACCGGGGCGGGGGAGGACGGGCTGCCGGTATTGGCCGGCGCGGTCGGCAACGCGATCGCCGCCTTGACCGGCGTGCGGCTGCACGAGCTGCCGTTCGCGCCCGACCGCGTGCGCGGCGCGCTGGGAGCCTGACGCACTGCGGGATGACTACTTGACGACGCCGGTTGACGACAGCAGGGCTGCGAGACGGTCCGCCACCAGAGCGTGGCCCTTCGCAGTCCAATGATTGCCCTGCACCACGTATGAGTCCGCGCCGTCGAACGACGTGTACGGGATTTTCTGCGCCTGCAAAAATGACTGCAATTTTGCGTCGGCATATTGCAGCCCAACCAGGAATCTGGCGCCTCTGGATTCGACAAGGTCCCGCATCATTCCGACCAGCTGCTCGGTCGGGTCCGGGACGGCGATCTGCGGACGGCGGGCATAGATGTAGCCGGTGACCGCGAGACGCGCCAACCACAGGTTTTTGACCAGCGGGTCGTCGGTGAAATAGCTTTGTCGCGATTTGGGCACCGGTTGCCCGAAGAATCGCCAAGCGCCGTCCGCGGCCTGCGCAAGGTAAGGCTTGTAATAACCGTCGGAGATCATGTTCGAGGTATTGTCGTTGCGATCGTTCGAGGTGGTGAAATTCAACACCACCACATCGGGCTTGAATGCGCTCCAGATGCGGTTGAGGAGCAAATATTCCTGGTCGGTGCCGTATCCGTTCACCCCCGCATTGACGATCTCCATGCCAGGAAATCGAGCGCGCAGAAGCTCGGTGAAACGCTCACCTGCCTCCACATCATAACCCCAGACGAAGGAGTCGCCGACGAACATTATCGTCGGTCGTTGCGTGCGCTCATGCTCGATGTCGCGCAAGCCGAGGCTGTTGTGCTGGATGCTGATCGTGCGCGATCCGGTGAATGTCCCGATCGTATTCGGGATAGGAAGCCAGCCGAGCTCCGGGTCGTAGCGATGCACCACCGTGTATCCATGCCCGTATCCGTCCCGAAGCTCGCGCAAGTCGATGACCCGCAGGAACAATTCGAGGGTGGCCAGCGTGGCGATAATTATCGACAGCTGCAGGAAGACCTCGCGGAAAGCGCGGCGAGCCCGGCCGCCCTTGGACGCGGTCGCCGTCGACAGCGCGCCGCCTTCTCCGTCATTGCGCGCCCGCGCCGCCCTTGCGTCTGGAGTCGGATGCATGTCCGAGCGTTCACTAATTCTTCGTGTTCTTGCCGACGAAATTCTTGAGCGCCGAAACATCCTTCTGGTCGGAGGCGAAGTCGCCGGCCAGATGCTCGTAGAACTGCGCGACGGCCGCATACATATGCTTCGATGCCGCATTCTCGCCGGCGAAGTCCGCGACTTCCTCCATCTCGGCGACCCAGCGATAGGCCTTGGGATACATCGCGGCGATCTGGCGGCTGAACCAGGCCAGGAGCTGCGGCTGGCTTTCCTTGAGCTCGAGGAACAACGCATCCGCCGATCCGCCCCGGCTGGCGGCGAGAAACATGGCGGCGGCGATGGCGGTGATTCCCTTGGTAATGCCGCCATAGGACATTTTCAACGCCGAGGCCGCGCTCAGGGGACCATCGAGCACGCGCACCACCAGGCCGAATTGGCCGAGCGACGCAAATCGCGGCGCCTCGCGGCCGGACGCATAGAAGGTCGGGCCCCCATAGTCCGGCCGTGGCGGCGCGCCGATGATGCCGGCATCGACGAACGGGCAGCCGGTCGGTGCGATCGCGGCGGCGATGCGCTCGACCGTCGGCGGGCTGACCGCGTTGCAGTCCACGTAGACCGGCTTGCTGTTGCTCGCCGCGAGCGCCGGCGCGAAGCGTTGCGCCAGCGGCAGCGCGTCGCCAGGCGGCAGGATCGAAAGAATGAAATCGGCGCGGGCGATCTCGTCATCGCTCGCGGCGGTGAGCCCGTCTGCGCCGGCGCGCGCGACGGTCGCGGCACTGCGCCCCTGCAGCGACGTCAGCACCTTGAGCCCATGCTCGACCAGACGCTTGCCGACCGGTGCGCCCATGGCGCCCGGCGCGATCACGGCGACCACTGGATTCATGGCGCTTGTCTCCGGTTAGATTCGGCCCGCGATTGGCTCGCGGATGAATCCTGCCGCCATCCATCGCCGCAGGCAAGGAGCCTCGATCGGATTTCGAGCGGCCGTGCCGAATTTCGACCATGCAGGGAACTCGGATGCCTCGATCGCGGCGGCGCCGACGGGACCTTGGCAAGGGCACGGGATTGCGATTTGCTGCGAGCCGCCCATCCGGCCAATGCCAAAGAGTGAGGAAGCGCCTGCATGTCCGACCGACGCGAAGACGTCAGCTATGAGCTCGCGCTGGCGAGCCGCATGCTTGCGAACGAAGGCGTGCTGGATGCCTTCGGTCACGTCAGCTTGCGCCATCCCGGCGATCCGAACCGATTTTTGCTGTCGCGCTCGCGCTCGCCGCAACTGGTCGAGCCGGGAGACCTGCTCGAATTCACCCTGGACGCGCAGCCCGTGCGCGCGCCGACCGAGCCGCTGTTCGCGGAGCGCGTCATCCATGGCTGCATCTATCAGGCGCGGCCCGGTGTCATGGCGGTGTGCCATCATCATGCGGCCGCGGTGCTGCCGTTTTGCGTTGCAGGCGTGCCGATCGTTCCGGTGTTTCATCTCGGCGCCGCGGCGGGAGCATCGATCCCGTTCTGGGATCAGCAAGACGAGTTCGGGGATACCAATCTCCTGGTGGCGAAGCCGGAAGAGGGGCATTCGCTCGCCCGTTCGCTCGGATCGCACGCGGCGGTGCTGTTGCGCCATCACGGCGCCACCGTGGTCGGCGGCGACCTGCGCGAGCTGGTTTCGCGTTCCATCTTCATGTGCCAGAATGCGGTCTACCAATTGCAGGGGCAGTTGCTCGGCAAGGTCGTGCCGCTGACGCCCGGCGAGACCAGGCTGGCGGGCTCGCTCAATGCGCTGCCGAACGTGGTGGGGCGGACATGGGAATACTGGTCGCACCGGCTCGCCGAAGCAGGACGGCTGCCGCCGCGCCGTGCGGTCCGCACGACCAACACACGTGCGGCACGGCCGGCCGCCGCCAAGGGCAAGGCCGTCCGCCGTAAAAGGTCTTGATCTCGATTGGATTTACGATTTCTCGGCGCATCGGAGAACGGTCATGCAACGGATTTGCGCGAGCACGATGGCGGGCGCAATTGCGCTCATCGGGTTGCTGTTCGACGCTTCATCGTCGGCACGGGCGGACGACCAGCTCAAGGTCGCGATCGGGCAGATCAACAATTGGGAAAATCAGATGCCGACGCTCGGCCAGGACGCCGGCATCTTCAAGAAATACGGATTGACCCTCGACAATTTCGGAACCGCGGGCGCCGGCGAGACCATGCAGCCGATCATCGCTGGCAGCGCCGATATCGGCATCGGGGTCGGCGTCGCCGGCGTCATGCGCGTGTTCGCGAAGGGCGCTCCGGTTCGCGTGCTGCTGCCGGCCTTTACCGGTACCGGAGACCTTTACTGGTACGTCAGGGCTCAATCGCCGCTCAAGGCCTTGACCGACACGACCGAGAAGAACACGATCGCCTATTCGACCAGCGGCTCGAGCTCCAACAATCTCGTCGTGGCTTTCGTGGACAATCTCGGCGTCAAGGCCAGGCCGGTCGCGACCGGGACGCCGGCGGCGACGCTGACCGCCGTCATGTCCGGCCAGGTCGACATCGGCTGGGGGGCGTTTCCCATCGGCCTGAAGGAGGCCGACGAGGGCAAGATCCGCATCATCGCTCGCGGCAGCGATATCGCGTCCCTGGACAAGCAGACCGTGCGGGTGGTGATCGTCAACGCGGATCTGCTCAAGAGCCGCAGGGACGTGGTGCTTCGCTTCGTGAAGGCCTATCGGGAGGCGGTCGACTGGATGTATGCCGATCCCGATGCGCTCAAGCGCTATGCCCAGAAGGTAGCGAGCCCCGAAGATTTCGTGCGGCGATCGATCCCGAGCATCTATCCGAAGTCGGCGTTGCAGACCGACGAGATGAAGGACCTCGACGGCATCCAGCGTGACGCCGTGAAGCTGAAATTCCTCGAGCAGCCGCTGAGCAAAGAACAGCTCGCCGCGCTGCTGCAGATTCCGCCCCGGTGAGGCCTGATATGCAGACAATGCTGCCGCCGACGACGGTGGATCCGCCCCAATTGACGAGGTTCCGGTGCCACGGCTGAGCGCCATTGTGATCACCAAGAACGAGGCCGCGAACATCGGGGATTGCCTCGACACTCTGGCGTTCTGCGACGAGCGGATCGTGGTCGACTGCGGCAGCGGCGATGACACGGTGGCGATCGCGCAAGGCAAGGGCGCGCGGATGGTCTTTCGCGAGTGGAGCGGTTTCGGCCCGCAAAAGAATTTTGCCCTCTCCCTGGCCACGGGGGACTGGGTGCTGTCGCTTGATGCCGACGAACGGGTGAGCCCGGAACTTGCCGAGGCGATCAAGGCGGCGCTCGTCGACGACACGGTCGATGGCTATGAGTTTCCGAGACTATCGAGCTTTTGCGGCCGGCCGATGCGACATTCGGGATGGTACCCGGACTACGTGCTGCGGTTGTTCCGGCGCGGTAAGGCGCGGTTTTCCGATGTGATCGTCCACGAGCACGTGATCTGTGACGGCACCGTCAAAAAGTTGTCTCCGCCCTTGATTCATCATCCGGTGCTGAAACTGGAGGACGCGCTGTCGCGCGTCGATCGCTATTCGACCGCCAGCGCCGCAGCCATTCTGGCGTCGGGCCGGCGGGTCACGTTCATGAGCGGAATCGGCCATGGGCTTGCCTCCTTTCTGCGGGCCTATGTGCTGCGCGCCGGCTTTCTTGATGGGGCTGAAGGATTCCTGCTCGCGGTCGCCAATGCCGAGGGCAGCTACTACCGCTACATGAAAGTGTGGCTGGCGCAGCGCCGTGACTGACCTGATCTCCGTCATCGTCGCGACGTACAATCGCGAAGACGCGCTCGATGCCGTGCTGCGCGGACTTTCGGCGCAGTCCGATCAGCAGTTCGAGGCGATCGTCGCCGACGACGGCTCCCGACCCGCGACCGCGCGGGTGGCCGAGGCCTGGGCTTCACGCGTCGGCCAGCGCCTCATCCATGTCAGGCACGAGGATCGCGGCTTTCGCCTCGCCGAGATCAGGAATCTCGCCATCCTTGCGAGCTCGGGTGGGGTCTGTGTTTTTCTCGACGGCGACTGCATTCCGCGCCCGGGCTTCGTCGCCGCGCATCGGCGCCTGGCCGAACCCGGCTGGTTTGTCGCCGGCAACCGTGTGCTGCTGTCGGAGGCGATGACGGCCCGGATCCTGCGCGACCGCATCGAGCCGGAGCGCTGGGGCCTCTGGTCGTGGATATCGGCGCGGCTGAGCGGCGGGATCAATCGCCTGTTGCCGCTTGTGGGCTTGCCGCTTGGGCCGTTGCGTCGTGTCGGCGGCAGCGCCTGGCGGAGCGCGCGCGGCACCAATCTGGCGATCCGTCGCAGCGATCTCGATCGGGTCGACGGCTTCGATGCAACCTTCAGCGGCTGGGGCCGCGAAGATTCCGATATCATCGTTCGCTTGATGCGCATCGGAACACGGCGCAAGGATGGCCGGTTCGCGACCGCGGTGCTGCATCTCTGGCACCCCGAGAACGATCGTTCGCGGCTGCCCGAAAACGAGCGCATGCTCGATGCGCTCATCCGCGGTCAGCGGGTCAAGGCAATTGCCGGATTATCGGCGCTGAGCGCCCGTTCCGGAATCTAGGCCGGTCTCGCCAAGGCAATCGGTTTGCTCGATTGATAGCGCGCCCGGCAGCGCGGCGGTCGCTTCGTCCCCCAAGCCCATTTCGATCCGTTCGATCACGGCATACGCCGAAACCTCGCGCATGCAGGCATGATCGTGCGGGCAACGGCTCAGCCGGCGAAGATAGCACGGCGCGCAAGGTAAGCCGGCCTGCAGGACGGCCTCGGGCCGTCGATAGGGGCCGATCCAGACCGAATCGGTCGGGCCGAATATGCTCACCACGGGCCGCGCGAGCGCAACAGCGAGATGCATGGGGCCGGAATCATTCGTCAGGCAGATCGTCGAGCGGCGGATGATCGCGGCAAGCTCGGTAAGTGTCGTTTCACCCGCGAGGTTGAGAGAGCCCGGCGCCAGGGTGGCGACCTCGTCGCACGCCCCGCGTTCGCGGGCCGATCCGATCAGCACGACGGTAAAGCCTTTTCGCAAGAAGTGACGCGCCACTTCGGCAAACCCTTCGCTGCGCCAATGCTTGGTCTCCCAGATGGTTCCGGGTGCGATCGTCAGCAGATATCGCGGACTGGCGCCGCCGATGCTGCGTTCCTGCAGCAACCGATCGATGCGACCGGTCGCGGCGGCCGGGATCGGAAACGAGAAATCAGCCGCCGCCTCGTCGAGGCCGAGCATCGGGCCGACGCTGAGGTAGCGATCGACCGCGTGCACATCGAGCGTCGGGACGCGGACGTGGTGTGTATAGGCAAGCCATGATCCCTCGCGGGCTCCCTTCCAGGCGTGTTTCCGCGCTTCCGCCGGCAGGGTACGACCCGACGCCTCCCACACCTCGGCACGCGGGCGATCGAACCCGATTCGCACAGGCGCGCCGGTCGCAAGGGCAAACACCGCGGTGCGGAACTGGCCGTGCATGTCGACCACCAGATCGTAATCGACCGCCTTGAGCTTGGTGGCGAGCCGCGCGGAGCTCGCGAACGCCGACCAGCGCCACCGCGCCGACCATTCGTTGCGGTCAAACTCGACGACATTGGTGATCGCCGGATGATGCCGGAGCAGTTCGGCGATGGCGGGCGTAACCAGCCAATCGATGCGCGCCGAGGGATAACGTCGCCGCAGCTTGTTCAGCACCGGGATCGTGTGGACGACGTCCCCTACCGCCGACAGCTTGATCAGCAGAATTCTGCGGAAGTCCCGGTACCGGAGTGATGCAAGATCGAGGGGCAAATCGGCTCCTGCCGGGCGATGCCAAATTTTGGTGTCCTGATTCCGAACTTTCCTACCACTCGCGGCGGACGGCATGTCTCGATCCGTTACGCAGCGATCCGAGCACCCGCTTGAGCCACGCCGAGGCATGATGCCGCAGCATGACGATCTGCCGGTTCCCTTCCGACATCACCCAGTTGAACTGGATAACCCGCCGTTCACCGACGAAGGGTTCGTGCCCGTGCCAGGAATTGTCGGCGCGTTTGAACGCGAGCAGCGTCCCCTCGACCGGTGGCACTTCGACGATGATGTCGTCGAGATTACTGCCTGATCTCAACAGGCGCAGGCGCCCTCCGGGTTGCTCCCAGCGCGAATTCATGTAGATCAGGACCGTGATGATCTTGCCCGCCGAGTCGGTGTGGATCTTCCCGTCGCCGACGCCGCATCGGCCGCGGACCGTCGTCGTGGTGGGGCGACCGGCAAGCTCAAGGCCAAACTTCTCCTCGAAGGCTTCGCGGAACTCGTCGCTTTCCAAGTCGTCGAGCAGAGCCTGAAAGGCCGGCCCGAAAGCGACTTGGCTGGCTGGAAAGCTGCCCCGCTCGGATATCTTCGGATAGTCGGCATTGATCCGCGCCAACGCATCCTGCTTGATGAATCCCGGCACGACGAGATACTCGAACGGTTCTCTTGCGAGCAGCGTCGCGCGAAATGCAGCGAGATCGAAGTTATGCGGCATCCCTGAAGTCGCACCTCTGTTCCTGAAGCTTGGAACGCATTGAATCCGAGCCCGGCGCCGAGTAGCCTCGATCCTTATGGAACAGTCAATCGTGCAACGCAAGCAGCCCGCAATCGCCGGCGTGATCGCGTTCGCGTGCCGTGCACCCGGCCGCGTGGTGATCTGGCTGCTGGGCCTGCATCTCGTCGTTTGGACCGTGCTGCCTGTCCTGGTATGCCCCAATCTCCAGCTCGATCTGGTCGAGGGGTTGGCATTGGGAAAGGAGTGGCAGCTCGGATATTGGAAACACCCGCCGCTGCCGTGGTGGATTGACGACCTGGCTTATCGCGCGGCAGGCGACGTTCACGCGGTTTATCTGCTGGGTCCGCTCGCTGCCGCGATCGCGCTCTATGCGGTGTGGCGTCTCGGTCTCAAGATCACGAGCCCGCAGAATGCGCTCATCGCGGTGTTGGCGCTCGAGGGCCTGCATTTTTTCAATTTCACCGCGGTGAAATTCAATCATGACGTGCTGCAGTTGCCGTTGTGGGCCTTGACCGGCCTGTTCGTGTACCGGGCGATCACGGCGGGGCGCACCGTCGACTGGATCTTGTCGGGCGTCTGGCTCGCGCTCGCGGCCTGGACCAAGTATAGCGTGGTTGCGCTTGCGGTGCCGATCGGACTCGTCCTTCTGCTTGATCCGTTTGCACGCCGTGCTTGGCGGACGTCGGGCCCGTACCTGATGGCTGCCGCATCTCTGACGACATTCCTCCCGCATCTGGTGTGGCTCTTCGAGAATGACTTCCTGCCGCTCCAGTATGCCGACGTGCGCGCCAGATCGGCGATGCATTGGTACGAATGGCTCGGGTTTCCGCTGCGCTGGACCGCCAGCCAGCTCTTCTTCCTGCTACCCACAATCGCGTTGCTCGCGATCGTGCTGGCTCGGTCGCGGCGCAACGAGCCGCCGCGCGACGCGGCAGGAGCCTTCGCGCGACGCTACGTCACGGCCCTGGCGCTCGGTCCATTCGTTTTCGTCACACTGGTCCTGGCGCTGCTGGGGCGGCTGGGCGTCGCCATGTGGGGCTACCCGTTGTGGACTTTCATGCCGCTTGCGGCCGCGGTGTATTTTGCGCCGACGATGGACGCGGTTCGGCTGCGCCTGTTCGCGCGCGCTTGCCTCGTCGTGTTGGTCGGAATGCCGGCGGCCTACGCGGCGGTCGAGCTGTTCGAGCCGTTTCTGCGCGACCGGCCAAAGGCGACGCAGTTTCCCGGGAAGTTATTGGCCGAGGCGGTCACCCGGCAATGGCGCGAGATGACCGGTATGCCGCTCGCCTATGTGGGCGGGGCGGATATCGTGTCATCCGGTGCTGGAGAATTTGCCGCCAACACGGTGGCGGTCTATTCGCCTGACCGCCCGCATGTCGTTGTGCATGGCGAACCGGCATTGAGCCCCTGGATCGACCCGGCCGACCTCGCCCGGCGCGGCGCCGTGCTGCTCTGGGAGGGCCCGGGCGAGATGCTGGCAAATCTCAAGGCGACGTTCCCGCGCGCCGAGCTCCAGCCGCCTCTCACGCTGCCGCGACACACGCTCTATCCGAGAAGCC
Source organism: Xanthobacteraceae bacterium (assembly GCA_036502925.1). Classification (GTDB taxonomy): domain Bacteria; phylum Pseudomonadota; class Alphaproteobacteria; order Rhizobiales; family Xanthobacteraceae; genus VAZQ01. The sequence goes on along the minus strand of DASXXS010000331.1, from coordinate 19,475 downwards.
CGGCGACCGTGAACTACGCGATCGTGCCGCCGCAGCCGTAAGCGGAACCGGGATCACCGGTTGCGCCACACAAAATGCGATGCCACTACATAGTTCCAGACCACGCCGATCACCGCGCCGGCCAAGCCGGCCACCCACCATTTCTGGGCGCTGACGAACAGCCAATTGCTGACGCCGATATTGGAGACCAGGCCGGCCATCGAAACGAGGTAGAAGCGCAGGAGGCCGCTGAAGAAGGTCAGGCCGTGCAGGCGCCGGTCGCGATAGGTCAGCGCATTGTTGATGACGAAATTGCTGGCGATGGCGACCATCGTCGCCAGCGTCTGCGCCCATACGAATTGGATCCCGAGCAGGTCGTAGGCGAGGGATAAAGTGACGAAATGCACGCCGATGCCGAGCGCGCCCACCTGGCAGAAAAGAGTAAATCGCAGCGACACACGGTCGTCGGTCGCCTTGGCCAATAACAGGCCGAGGTATTCGAGCGCGACGCCGGCATCGAGCTTGCTCTCGCCGTAGCGCCTTTGGCGGAACGTGAACGGCAGCTCGGCGATCCGCAGGCTGCCGCCGGCGGTGACCACGATGTCGAGCAGAATCTTGAAGCCCTGGGTGGAGAGCCTGGGGGCGATCTTCTCGACCGGCTCGCGCCGAAACATGAAGAACCCGCTCATGGGATCGCTGAGGTCGAGCTTCAACAAGTGATGCGCAAGCCTGGTGGCCAGGCGACTGCGCCAGGCGCGCTGCGATGACAGTGCCGCGGCCGAGCCGCCGTCGGCATAGCGGGTCGCCACCACCAGGTTGGCGGTGTCGCTACGCAACCGCTGCAGCATGGGCATGAGCAGCCCTTCGTCGTGCTGGAGGTCGCCGTCCATCACGGCGACGTATTGCGCCTGGCTCGCGAGGATTCCCTCCAGGCAGGCGCCCGCCAGGCCGCGCCGGCCAACGCGGCGAATGCAGCGTATACGCGAATCGGCGGCGGCGATCCGCTTGGCCGTCTCAGAGGTCCCGTCGGGAGAATTGTCGTCGACGATGATGAGCTCCCAGGCAATGTCGGGAAGAGCGGCCTTCAGCGTGTCGATGAGACGTGGAACGTTCTCCCGCTCATTGAAGGTCGGAACGACGATGCTGAGCTCGGGAGCGGGCCGCGGGCGGTCCAATTGCGGCGGCGGATGCCGCGGATCGACTTCGCTGACGCTCTCGGGCGTCGATCCGTCTAGGACTGGCATGGCGCCGGGGCTGTGTTGCGCAATGGCGCAGCCAAAGGGCCGGACATTGCCGGGTCGGGAAACTCCATTTGCGTAGCACACCAACGGGCCATCGAACAACGGAGAGACGCGCCGACGGACCGCGGCTAGCGCGTTTTCAAGAATAAAAGAAATCGTTTACGGGATATGGCACCGGCGCTGCTCGTCGCTTCAGGGGACGGGCGCCACCTCCGCGACCCTCGCCTGCTGCTCGAGCTGCAGGCGGCAGAACGAGGCGTAGCGACCTCCCTTGCGAAGCAACTCGTCGTGGCGCCCGGTCTCGACGATTTGGCCGGCTTCGATCACCAGAATACGATCGGCATGCATGACGGTGGCCAATCGATGGGCGATGACGATGGTGGTGCGGCCCATGCACAGTTTTGCGATTGCGTCTTGGACATAGCGCTCGGACTCCGAATCGAGCGCGGCGGTGGCTTCGTCCAGCAAGATGATCGGCGCATTCTTGATGAGGGCGCGCGCGATGGCGATGCGCTGACGCTCGCCGCCCGACAATTGCAGGCCGCGCTCACCCACCGGCGTGTCGTAGCCCGCCGAAAACGACATGATGAATTCATGTGCGTGCGCGGCCCGGGCGGCCGCCACGATCTCGGATTCGCTCGCCCCGGGTCTGCCGAAGACGATGTTGTCGCGGATGGTCCCGTGGAACAGGAAGACGTCCTGACCCACATAGGCGATTTGCCGGCGCAACGATCGCCGCGATACCGTAGCGATATTCTGGCCGTCAATGGCGATCACGCCACTCGCCACCTCGCAGAAGCGTGGAATCAAATTGAGAATTGTCGATTTGCCACCTCCCGAGTGACCGACAAGCGCCGTCACCTGCGCCGGCTCGGCGACGAATGATAAACCGCGGATCACGGGATCGCCGGGCCGATAGGCGAAATTGACCCCGGAAAACTCGACGCGCCCCTTGGCGAGCACAAGTTGCGCCTGGTCGTCGTCGGTGGGCTCGGTGGGGGCGCTGTCGATGATCTCGAACAGGATATTGACCGCGACCAGATTGCTGCTGAGGTCGATGTTGAAGCGAGCGAGCCGCTTGGCCGGCTCCATGGCCAGCAAGCTCGCCATCATGAACGAAACGAGCGCTCCGCCAGATGCTACGTTCTCGACGACCCGGTAGCCTCCATAAATCAAGACACCCGCGATGGCGAAGCCGCCCAGGACCTCCATCAAAGGCGAGGTGCGGCTGGCGACGCGAGCCATTTTGTTGGCCTCCCGCTCGACGGCCGCAACGTTGGCGTCAAAGCGTGCGCGCAGGACATCTTCGAGGGTGAACGCCTTGACGATGCGGATGCCTTGCAGCGTCTCCTGCAATGTCTCCAGGATGCGGGTCCCGCCCGTGAACTGGGCCTTGGCGATGCCGCGAACGCGCTTGATCATTTTGCGCAGGATCAACATCGCGGGCGGGAACACGATGAGAGTCACCGTCGAGAGTAGCGGGTCTTGCAAGACCATGACGCCGACGAGCCCGATCAGCGAGAGGAGATCGCGTCCGATCGAAGAGATGAGCAAATTGAGGATTTGCGTTGCGGCGGACGCGCCCGTCATAAGCCGGGCCGCAAATTCAGAAGAGTGGCGAGTGGAGAAAAAACCGATGCTTTCGTTGAGGAGCTTGCTGAACAAGCGGCGCTGGTTTTCGGCGATGATGTGATTGGCGATGCGCGACAGGATCACGGATTGCCCGTAGGTCGCCACGCCTTTGATCGCGAAGATCACGGCAGCTGCCGACCCGATCGCGACCACGCCGGCAAAGTTGTGCTGGACATTGGCCATATTGACAATGTCGCCGATCAAATAGGCGGGGATAGCCGTGCAGGCCGCAACGACGCCCATCAGCAGGAAGGCCAAGGCATAGCGGCGCCATTGACCGATCCCGAACTCGACGACCAACCGCCGAATAACGACAAGCGCGCTGTGGGGATCGGTGGTCAAAGGTGGAAAAACGGATTGGAGCATCTGCCGTCCGCTACGCCGAACCGAATTCGCGGGTGGTGGCGAATTCGCTCATGGTGCCGACCTCTCCGATGATGCCGAATTCGCGCATGGTGTCACACTTGCAGATTGCCGTCCCGCGCCGCCAGCTCGTATCCCCTGACCGGGCATTTTATTCAAGCCAAAAGAACGGTTCAAAGCCGGTCGTATGTCTCGGGCTTGACCCGGATCGTTCCGAGTTCGGAGGCTGAAACGATCCCGCTTTCGCGGGGGAGTCTGGAACGGCCCTGGCAGTCGAACTAGAGTTTACCCGAGCTCGGCCACCTCTTCGATCACCAACTCGGGCAGGCCCGGCTTGGTGCTCCCGGGACACGGGCGCCGTTTCAGGGTCATGGGCTTGTCGGCAACGCAGCTGCCTTGACGCTGGCGCGGCGATGCTCCCACTTCAGTGCATGGTCGACGATGGTCTCCAGGTCATCGAAGTGCGGGGTCCAGCCCAGCAATGCGCGGATGCGCGCGGAATCCGCGACGATGGCCGCGGGGTCGCCGGGGCGCCGGCCGCTCGAGGTGACCTTGAAGTCGACGCCGGAAACGCGCTTGACGGTATCGATCACATCGAGCACCGAGAAGCCGCGGCCGTAGCCGCAATTGAGGGTCAGCGAGGCGCCGCCGCCGCGCACATGGCGCAGCGCGTCTGAATGCGCGCGCACCAGGTCCGAGACGTGAATATAGTCCCGGATGCAGGTGCCGTCCGGTGTCTCGTAGTCCGTGCCGAAGACCTCGATCATCGGGCGCAGGCCGAGCGCGGTCTCGACCGCGACCTTGATGAGGTGCGTCGCCCCTTTGGTGGATTGCCCGGTCCGCATCAACGGGTCGGCGCCGGCGACGTTGAAATAGCGCAGAATGAGATAGCTCAGTCCGTGAGCGGCTCCCGCATCGCGCAGCATGATCTCCGTCATCAGCTTTGAAGAGCCGTAAGGCGACATCGGAACCGTGACGTCGTCCTCATTGATGGGAATGCGGCGCGGGTCCCCGTAGACGGCGGCAGTGGAGGAGAAGATGAAATGGCGTACGCCGGCCTTGATCGCAATCTCGATTAAGGCGCGCGAATTCACCGTGTTGTTGCGATAGTACCCCAAGGGATCGGCAACCGAATCGGGCACGACGATCGAAGCGGCAAAATGAATGACCGCATCGACCCGGTTCTCGGCGATCAGTGCCGCCACCAGGGTTTGATCGCCGGTTTCCCCGACGACGAGCGGCACCATCCTGGGCACGGCCCATTGAAAGCCGGTCGAAAGATTGTCCAATACGACGACGGATTCGCCGGCATCGACGAGCGCGTGAACCATGTGGCTGCCGATGTAGCCGGCACCGCCGGTGACCAGGATCGTCATGATATGGGCTCGGTGCGCCTGTCCGTATCCACCATTGGTATCTCAGCTGGTATGAAAATCCGGTTAGCTTCGCGCTGTTCGGCCCGCCCCGATCGCGGCTCGCGCCGCTGCCATCACTTGCTCGACCGCGATGTCGCGCATGCAAAGATGATGGCCGAGGCGGCAGACCGGTTGGTGGCAGGGCCGACAGGGCAGCTCATTCGGGGTCTCGATGACGGCAGCGAGCGGATTGAGCGGCGCCCAGTGCAATGCGCTGGTCGGGCCGAAAATGCCGATCGTCGGCGTGTCGAGGGCGGCGGCCACATGCAGGAGGCCGGAATCGTTCGATACGGCAACGTCCGCCGCCGCCAGCGCCAGAATGGCGTTGCGGAGATCAGGTCCGGTCAGGTCCCGGATTTCGGCGGGCGCAGTTGCGGCAATCTCAGCCGCAAGCGCCTGTTCGCTCGGTCCACCGACAATCCACACGCGATGGCCCTCCCCAATCAGGCGCCGGCCGAGATCGGCATAGGAGCGGGCGGGCCAGCGCTTGGAGGGGCCGACGGCGCCGGGCGCCAAGGCAATCTCAATGTGCTGGTCGCGCACCAGACCGAGCCGCTGGCGCCAATCCGTCACTTCCGATCGGGATGCCACCAATTCCGGCAATGGCCACTCGGCCGGCCAGGATTCGCCTTTCGGCAAAGCCAGGACGGCGCACCGTTCGACCATGCGCGGCAGGCGCCGCTCGCCCCAGCGCAGATCGTTGATGAGGCCGATACGGCCTTCGCCGACAAATCCCGTGCGCCGCGGAATTCCAGCGAAATAGAGCGCGAGCGCGGATTTCCAGGTGCGCGGCATCACCAAAGCCTGGCCATAGCCTTCGCGGCGCAGTCGACGGGCCAGGGCACGATGCTGGGCAAGCGCGATCCGCCGACGCGGCAGGTCGACAATGATTCCCTTGCGCACTCCGGGCATGTAATCGAGCAGGGGCGAGGCCATCGCGGTCGTCAGCACGTCGATGGGGCGGGAGGGGAAACGCTGCTTGAGCAGCTTCACAACGGTATGGCACCGCACGAAGTCGCCAATCCACATGTAGGGAACGAGGAGAATCGGTGAGTCGGGGGTCTGGCCCGCCGAACCGGCCCGCCATTTATGATATGATTCTAGGTTCATTTAATGTACTTATGAATTATAATTCATTACGGCCTTCCCGTGGCAGGTGCCAGACAGCCTCGGGCTCGAGCCTCCCAGGAAGCCATGCTGAATGCCAATAGGAAGGTTGTCCGCGCAAGCTTTCTGCATCCGACGTGGGGCGCCAACCCGGGCCGCAAGGTTGCACGCCCGGTCGCTCTAAGGCAAAGGAGGCTGGGGAGGTGGCACACTGAATGTTCCTGGTCACCGGCGGCGCCGGATTCATCGGCTCGAATGTGGCGGCCAGCCTCAACGAGGTCGGCCACAGCGATATCGTGATCAACGATTCCCTCGATAGCGGGGAGAAATGGCGCAATCTCGGCAAGCGCCAAGTGGCCGACGTGGTGCCGCCCCGCGAGCTGTTTGCCTGGCTCGCGGGACGCAAGCTCGATGCCGTCCTCCATCTCGGCGCCGTTTCCGATACCACGGCGACCGATGCGGATCTCGTCATTGAGACCAATTTCCGGCTGTCGCTGCGCTTGCTTGAATGGTGCACGACCACGGGTACTCGGTTCATCTATGCGTCTTCGGCGGCGACCTACGGGGATGGCACGGAAGGTTTCGGCGATGACTGGTCGCCCCCGGCGCTGCGGCGATTGAAGCCCCTCAATCTGTATGGCTGGAGCAAGCATTTGTTCGACCAGCTGGTCGCCGACCGCGCCGCCAAGGGAGCGGCCCTGCCGCCGCAATGGGCAGGACTGAAGTTCTTCAACGTGTTCGGGCCCAACGAATACCACAAGGGCGAGATGATGAGCCTCCTCGCCAAGCGATTCGATGATGCCAGGAGCGGCCGGGCCGTCCGCTTGTTCAAGTCGCATCGCGACGGCATCGCCGATGGCGAGCAGATGCGCGACTTCATCTATGTCGACGACGCGGTCGCCGTGCTGCGCTGGCTGATCGACCGGCCCGCGGTGTCGGGCATCTTCAATATTGGCACCGGTCGGGCCCGCAGCTTCCGCGACCTGGTGCTGGCCATGTTTCGGGCGCTCGGCAGCGCGCCAAACATTGAATATATCGATATGCCCGCGGCGATTCGCGACAAGTACCAGTACTTCACGCAAAGCGAGGTGGAGAACCTGCGCCGGGCGGGCTACACTGGCGCTTTCACGTCGCTCGAAGAAGCGGTCGGGCGCTACGTCACTCTGTTTCTCGACTGCAGGGACCGCTACCGTTGACGGATCGGGGATCGGCACCGGCGATGCACAATATCGATCATCAGCTCGCGCGGCTCAATCAAGCGACGGTGCTCTGCATCGGCGACCTGATGCTCGACGATTTCGTCTATGGCGAAGTCTCGCGCATTTCGCCCGAGGCGCCGGCGCCGGTATTGGCGGTGACACGCAGCGAGCTGGTCATCGGCGGCGCCGGAAACGTGGCGCGCAACCTCGCGTCGCTGGGCACAAGCTGTGTTTTCGTCGGGGTCGTCGGCGAGGATGATTCCAGCGCAAAATTGATGCGGGCGCTGGCTGCCGAGCCCCTGATCGAGCCGCATCTTGTGGTCGATGCAACGCGCCCGACCACGCGCAAGGTGCGCTTCGTCTCCGAGCATTTTTCGACTCACCTGCTGCGCGCCGATTGGGAATTGGCCAAGACCATCAGTCCGGCGATAGAAAAAGCCGTCATCGATCGCGCGCTGGCGCTCCTGCCCGATGCGACGAGCGTGGTCTTGTCCGACTACGCCAAGGGTGTCCTCACGCCGCTGGTGATCCGAACCTTGATCGATGCGGCGCGCAAGCTCGGCAAGCCCGTCATCGTCGACCCCAAGCGGAAGGACTTCTCGGTCTATCGCGGCGCGACCTTGATCACGCCGAACCGCCACGAGCTCGCCGAGGCTGCCCGACAGCCGGCCGTGACCGACGCCGAGATTGTTTCCGCCGCGGCCGAGCTCAACCGGATCGTCGAAAGTGAAGCGGTGCTGGTGACGCGCAGCGAGCAAGGCATGACGTTTGTTCCTGCGGCCGGTTTGCCGATTCACGTTCCGGCATATCCGGTCAAGGTGCGCGACGTATCGGGGGCCGGCGACACCGTGGTCGCGGTGCTCGCCGCCATGCTGGCGATAGAGAAGGAATTCGAGCCTGCCGTGCGCGCGGCCAATGCCGCTGCCGCGGTTGTGGTCGGCAAGCGCGGCACCGCGACGCTCTCGATCGCGGAGCTGCGTTCGCGTCTATTGCCGGCGTCCTCGCTGGTGGCCGAGGAAAAGATCATATTCGATTGGTCCGTCCTCGATGAGCACCTGCAGGAGTGGCGGCGCCGGGGGTTGCGCGTCGGCTTCACCAATGGCTGTTTCGACCTCCTGCATCGCGGTCACGTCACGCTGCTCGCCCAGGCGCGCGCGGCCTGTGACCGGCTGGTGGTGGGTCTCAATGACGATGCCTCGGTGCGGCGGCTCAAGGGCGACAGCCGCCCGTTGCAGGACGTGCATTCCCGTGCCGAGGTCTTGGCGGCGCTCGAAGCGGTCGATCTCGTCGCCGTCTTCGGCGAGGACACGCCGCTCAAGCTGATCGAGCGCGTGCGCCCGCAAGTGCTGGCGAAGGGCGGCGACTACCGCCGCGAGGATGTGGTCGGCCACGAGCTTGTGGAGGCCGCGGGCGGCCAGGTCATGCTCATCGACCTGGTGCCCGGGCATTCGACCAGCGCGTTGGTGCAGCGCTCGGCGCGGCACAGCGCGTCGTGATCGCGGTCTCGGCCTCAATGCGTTTCGATTGGAACACGAAAGCGGTGTTTCCTCATGATGCGGAAGATCAGCTGAAAAAGGCGTTCTTCGGCGATGCGCGCACCGGCTTCTTCGTGGAGGTCGGTGCCAACGACCCGCAACAGATGTCGCAAACCTGGCATCTCGAGCAACTCGGTTGGACCGGCATCCTGATCGAGCCGCAGCCGGCGCTCGCTGCGGAGTTGCGCCGCCGCCGCCGCGCCAAGGTATTTGCCGTTGCCTGCTCCTCGCCGCAATTGTCGGGGAGGACGCTGCCGCTACACCTTTCGGATATCCACTCTTCGCTCAATCCTCACTTTTTTGTCGCCGGCGCGCATACCACCGGGGTGATAGAGGTTCCTCTGCGCACGCTCGACGATATCCTATCCGAGGCACAGGCGCCGATACCGATCGATTTCCTCTCAATCGACGTGGAGAGCCACGAGATCGACGTCATCGCCGGGCTCGATCTTGCGAAGTGGCGGCCTCGCCTCATTCTGATCGAGGATCTGGCCATGGACCTGCGCCTGCATCGATTATTGGTCTCGCGCGGTTACAAGTGGGTCCGCCGCACCGGTCTCAACGCCTGGTACGTTCCGGATGATTTTCCCATGTCCGTGGGGCTGTTCGGCCAATTCCAGTTCTTCCGCAAGCATGTTCTCGGCGTGCCGTTCCGGCACCTGCGCGAGACGAAGCGGCGCTATCGGCAGAGGCTGAAAGACTGGCTGGCGGGAACTGACATTCCGGGAGCGAAATGATCGCGCTGCCCCCGCGTGCGCGCATTCTCGTCATCGCGCTGCGCCGCCTCGGCGACGTCCTGCTGACGACGCCGTTGATCCGCAGTCTCAAGCAGGCGTTTCCGGATGCCGCCATCGAGGCTCTGGTCTTTGCCGGTACGGAGGGGATCCTCGCCGGCAACCCCGATCTGGCGGGCGTGATCACGGTGTCGCCCGGCACCGCCGGCGGCCTCGCGCTGGTGCAAGTCGTCTGGCGTCGATTCGATCTCGCGGTTTCGACTCAGAGCGGGGATCGGCCGATCTTCCTGGCATTTGCCGCTGGGCGCCGGCGCGTCGGCCTGGTGCCGGCGCGCGGAGGCGGCGCCTGGTGGAAGCGGCGCGTCCTCGATTATCCGGTCACCATCGATCCGCAAAACCATCGCGTGGTGGAGCTCCTGCGGCTCGCAAACGCACTTGGAGTGGAGAGCAAGCCTGAACTCGTGATGCCGGCCGGGGCGTCCGCCGAGGCAGGGGTGCCGCGAATGCCCTACGCGGTCCTGCATGCCAATCCGATGTATCGATTTCGGCGTTGGACCGATGCGGGCTGGCGCGCGCTCGCCCAGGCGCTCGTCACTCGCGGGCTCGCGGTGCTCGTGACCGGCGGACCGGATCCGGCTGAGCGTTCCTATCTCGATGCTTTGTGGGAGCCGCTCGATCCACCGGTCCAGCGGCTCGACGGCAGGCTCGATTGGCCGCAGCTTGCGGCGCTGATCGGCGGCGCCACCGTCTATGTCGGCCCCGATACGTCGATGACCCATCTCGCCGCTGGCACCGGTTGTCCGACGGTTGCGATCTATGGTCCGGCGAGCCCGCATACGATCGGACCTTGGCCTCTCGGCGGGCTCAGCAAGCCCTGGGCGCCGGCAGGTGTCATTCAGCGCCGCGGAAACGTCTGGGTCGTGCAGAACCCGCTGCCCTGCCTGCCATGCGAGAAGCTCGGGTGCGAGGCGCATTACCAGAGCTACAGTCGTTGTCTCGATGAGCTGTCCGTGCGTCAGGTACTGGCCGCTGTCGACCAGGCAATTGCTCCAAAAGCTCCTAAAAGGGTGGTTTAAGAGGGGGCAGGTCCTGCCACAATTGCGCGCACTCCGAGCCCGGCCCTGCACGTAACAATTGACCCGAATGTTCCGGCGGACTGGGGTGGCGCCGGCTCTCAAACACCGGTAAGAATTGGCGCCAGGTCCGCCGATCCGGTCGGGGGAATATGATCATTAGAGTACCGAGGCTGACGCCACGCCAATTCCTGATCGTGGTGCACGATCTTGTGGCCACGGCGGTGGCGATTGTCGCAAGCTTTTATATCCGCTTCGAGGCGCCTGGCCTTCTCGATCGGCTCCGCCCGCTCTTGGCGGTACTGCCCGGCTTTCTCCTCTATGCGGGGCTGGTCTATTGGCTGTTTCACCTTTACCGCGGCAAATGGCGATTCGCCTCGCTCCCGGATTTGTCCAACATTTTCCGGGCAGTGACGGTGCTGGCTTTGTCGCTGCTGGTGCTCGACTACATCCTGGTCGCGCCCAACATACTGGGCGGCTTCTTCTTCGGCAAAATCACGATTGTGCTCTACTGGTTCCTCCAGATGTTCTTTCTCGGAGGGCCGCGCCTTGCGTATCGGTATTTTCGCTACGCCCGCACGCGCCACCATGCGATGGCCACCGAGCAAGCCGCGACCCTGGTCCTTGGCCGGGCCGCTGACGCCGAAGTTCTGCTGCGCGCCATTGAAAGCAACGCCGTCAAGAAAATCTGGCCGGTCGGCATCCTGTCGCCATCGCCGGCGGATCAGGGGCAGTGGATACGCGGCATCGCGGTTCTCGGCCGGCTCGATGACCTTGAGGGCGTGGTGCGCGATCTCGCGGCGCGCGAGCAGCCGGTGACGCGCGTGGTCTTCACCCCCTCCGCGCTCGAGCGGAACCTTAAGCCTGAAACGATCTTGATGAAGGCGCGGCGGCTCGGGCTTACCACGAGCCGTCTGCCATCGCTCGAGGAAGACGGTGAGGCGCTGCGCCTGGCGCCCGTGAATGTCGAAGACCTGCTGCTGCGGCCGGGAGTGAAGATCGATTACCGCCGGCTGGAGAATTTCGTGCACGGCAAGTCGATCATCGTGACCGGTGGGGGCGGCTCGATCGGTGCCGAGATTTGCGATCGCATCGTCACATTCGGTGCGGCACGGGTCCTCGTGATCGAGAACTCCGAGCCCGCCCTCCACGCGGTCCTGGAAGTGCTCGCGACCAAACAGTCGAACGCGACCATTGAAGGCCGTCTGGCGGACGTTCGCGACCGTGACCGAATTTTCCGACTGACGAGCGAATTCCGGCCGGAGATCGTATTTCATGCAGCCGCTCTCAAACACGTGCCGCTGCTCGAACGTGATTGGGATGAGGGTGTCAAGACGAACGTATTCGGCTCGGTCAATGTCGCCGATGCCGCTGCTGCCGCCGGCGCGGCCGCGATGGTGATGATTTCCACCGACAAGGCAATCGAGCCGGTGTCGGTGCTCGGTGCCTCGAAACGGTTCGCGGAAATGTATTGCCAGGCGCTCGATAATGATTTCGCGCGGCGGGCCGACGCCCACCGGCGGTCGTTTCGGCTGATCGCCGTCCGCTTCGGCAACGTCCTTGCATCCAACGGTTCGGTGGTCCCCAAATTCAAGGCGCAGATCGATGCCGGCGGTCCGCTGACCGTGACGCATCCGGAGATGGTGCGCTATTTCATGACCATCCGCGAGGCCTGCGACCTTGTGGTGACGGCGGCAAGCCATGCGCTCGCAGCCGACCGGGCCGACGTTGCCGTTTACGTTCTCAACATGGGCCAGCCGGTGAAGATCGTCGATCTCGCCGAGCGGATGATCCGGCTGTCGGGCCTCGAGCCCGGGCGCGACATCGACATCACGTTCACCGGGATCCGGGCGGGAGAACGCCTGCACGAGATTCTGTTTGCCCGCGAAGAGCCAACCGCGCCCATCGGCATCGACGGCATCGTTGCCGCCAAGCCCATTGCCCCCCCGTTGGAGGCGATGCGGGGATGGCTCGTCGCGCTCGAGCAGGGCCTGCGCCGCGAGGATCGCTCGGTGATCTATGGCGTCCTGCGTGACGCGGTGCCGGACTTCGGCGGCGAGGCCGCCTAGCAGCGAGGCCGCCTAGCGGCAAAAGCCGCCTAGCAGCGAAACCGCCCACCGGCGCGCCGCCGGCTGAAGCCTCAATGCCTCTTGATCGCGAAGCTTGCGAGAAGCCATGCTACCAGGGCGCCGCCGATCAGGAGCGACACCACGATGACAATCGGGTCGTGCTTTGCGGCCGTGAGGAATGCAAGTCCGGCGAGCGCGAGATTGGTCAAGAAGACCCGCGCAACAATGGCGGGAACGGTGAACCCCAGGTCGCAGGCGCGTTGATAGAAATGGCTGCGGTGCGCCTGCCAGAAGGGCTCGCCGAGCGCGACCCGACGAATGAGCGTCACGCTCGCATCGGCGAGGTAGTAAAGCGGCAGCAGCAAGGCCGCAGCCGGCTGGCCGCCTCGCGCCAGTTGCAGCAACAGCCAGCCGAGCAGCAGCCCGACGGGCAAGCTGCCGACGTCGCCGAGAAAGAGCTTGGCCACCGGCTTGTTGAAGGGCGCGAAGCCGAGCGTCGCACCAAGCAGAGCAAGGGCCAAGATCTTCGACTGCGGCGGAATCGGTGCCAGCCAACCCAGCAGAACCACGCTCGCTGTCAGCGGGACGACCTCGGCCACCGTCATCCAGTCGATGCCGTCCATGAAATTGACCAGGTTGACGAACCACAGCAATGCGAGCAGGAGGCACAGACGCTCGGCCCACCACGGCAGCAGCGGAACGATGCGCAAATCGATCGGCATCGCCCCGATGACCACCGCAATCGCGAGTATCTGCAACATGAGCCGCGGCGCGACCGGCATCGGACGCAAGTCGTCGATCCCGCCGACCACGGCGATGAAGACGCTTGCGGCAAGCACGGCAAAGACCTCCACGGTGGCCGCGGAGCTCATTTCGCCGAGAACGCCGACGCAGCCGACGGTGGTGACGATGGTCGCGGCGATAACCGCAATGCCGCCGCCCTGCGGTGTCGGCTCGCGATGGGAGGACCGTGCATTCGGTCGCGCCAGGGCATGGCGGCGCAGCAATGGCCGCAGCAGCAGGATCAAGCCGGTGCTCAACGCGGCCGCGACGATGAGCGCGCCGGCGCCAGCCCAAAGTCGCAATTCCTCGTCGCCGCCGGTCATTCTGCCTCGCCGCGCAAGCCACATGCTCCTTTAGCAAGTCGGGCACGCATTTGGCGATATCCAGGCGGCTGACCGATGTGCAATTTCGACAGATCGCCGCCGACGGCGTCCGCGAACTCGGGTGTCGAATTGGGTTGACGAGGCGAGCCCCCCTTCCTAGAAACCTCGGCAGCCGCAACGGGGCGACTGACGCCGAGTCGGCAGCAACCGCGGGCTGTGAGATGGTAGGTTACTAGATCATGTCCGAGCTCGACTTCCGGGTCGATAGTCGGGAGCTCCGCCGCTATTTCGCGGCCTTGTCCGGTTATCTCACGCAGACGACGGTCACCTCGGCGTCGGGCGAGCCGCTCGACATGGCCGAGGCCGTCAACCGAGTCATGGCGCTCGCGCGCCGGACACACGCCGCCGGCAACAAGCTCGTATTCGTCGGCAACGGCGGCAGCTCCGCCATCGCCAGCCACATGGCGACCGATTATTCCAAGAACGGCGACGTGCGTGCGATGGCGCTCAATGATACTTCGATGCTGACCTGTCTGGGCAATGATCTCGGCTACGATCGGGTTTTCGCCAAGCAGATCGAGCTCTATGCGCGCCCCGACGATCTCGTCATCGCGATCAGCAGCTCGGGCCGCTCGGCGAATATCCTCAATGCCGTGCAAGCGGCGCGCGCGGCCAAATGCGCGGTCGTGACCTTCAGCGGCTTTACGGCGGACAATCCGCTGCGGCGTCTCGGCAACATGAATTTTTATATCGCTTCCGACCGTTACGGTTTCGTGGAGATCGGTCACCTCACCATCTGCCACGCGATCCTCGACTTCATCTGCGGCCTGCGCGTTCCCGAGGGTATGGTGCCGGCCGGGGCAACCGCAGCCTGAATTCAATCTTCGATCGAGCGCCTCATGCCCCAGCGTCTTCCGATCGATAGCTCGATCGAGTTCAAACGCGGGATAACGAGCGCCAAACGGATCGTGGCGATTTTCATCACCTGTGCCTTGGCGCTCGGCCGGAAGAGCACGTGCGTTTAAGGAATTCGTCGCATGGCTGTCGATTCGATGCGCTCGCCAGATCTACCTCGGATTATCGTCCCCAAGCGGCATGTCGACAGCCGCGGTTGGTTCAGCGAAACCTTTCATGAGAAACGACTGCATGACAGCGGAATCACCTGTCGCTTCGTCCAGGACAACCAATCGAGCTCCAAGCGGACGGGCACGCTGCGTGGTCTGCATTTCCAGGTGCCGCCGGCAGCTCAGGCCAAGCTGGTCAGCGTCGTGCGGGGGCGAATCCTGGATGTGGCCGTGGATGTCCGTCGCGGCTCGCCGACTTTCGGGAAGCATGTTTCGACGGAGCTTTCGGCCGAAGCGGGGCTCCAAGTCTACGTGCCGATAGGTTTCGCCCACGGATTCGTCACCTTGGAGGATGATGTGGTTGTGATGTACAAGGCCTCCGATTTCTATTCGCCTGCACATGATTGCGGAATTTTCTGGAACGATCCTGACATTGCTTTTCCGTGGCCATTGAAGGACGCTGAAATCATTGTCTCGGACAAGGATCGAGGGCTGCCGTATCTCAAGGAATTAGCCAGCCCGTTTGCGTATGACGGATATCCACTTGCGCCCCTGACGGTTCCGGATTGCGGGTAACCGAAAAGGCCCGAGCGATGAAGTCTGCAGTCACCTTCCTGTCAAAGCTGAGCCGCTGAGGAATGCGCTTCCTGCTTTGTGGTGGAACAGGTCAGGTTGGCGAGGAGTTTCGGGCCTTGGCAACACCCGATGACGTTGAAGTTGTCGCGCCGGGTCGCAGTGCACTCGATTTGGAGGATGCCGACGCGATTGCGAGGGTGATCGCGGCGGAGCCGTGGAGCGCCGTGGTTAACGCGGCCGCATATACCGCAGTCGATCGCGCCGAGAGCGAGGAGGCGGTCGCGTTCGCTGTCAATGCCGGGGCACCGTCGCGACTGGCGATCGAGACAGCGCGCCGCGGAATTCCCCTCGTTCATATCTCGACCGATTATGTGTTCGACGGGAGAAAGGGAGCACCCTATATCGAACGAGATCAAGCGGCACCGCTCAATGTCTATGGCCGCAGCAAGCTTGCCGGCGAGACTGGCGTCCGCGCCGCCAATCCGCGGCACGTGATCTTGCGAACGTCATGGGCCTACAGCCCGTATCGCACGAATTTCGTCAAGACGATCCTGCGCCTCGCAGCCGAGCGTGACCGCCTGGCCGTCGTGGCGGATCAGCGCGGCTGCCCGACCGCGGCATGCGACATCGCCAAGGCGTGCCTTGCCATCGCGAAGCGTTGCGCGTCGGAGCCGGAGCGCGCGCCCTATGGGGTCTATCATTTCGCCGGGGCAGGGGAGGCGAGTTGGTTCGAACTCGCCGCGACCATTGTCGACATGTCTGCCGGCCGACGGCCCCGATCGCCGCAGGTTGTGCCGATCCGGACATTCGAGTATCCGACGCCCGCCGCCCGCCCGCTCGACACCAGGCTGGACTGTACGGCAATCGTTCGCGAATTCGGTGTTGTTCTGCGACCATGGCGTGAGGCTCTCGAAGAAACGATCGATCGCCTGATGGCCAACAAGGATTTCCGATGAAGGGCATCGTTCTCGCCGGCGGTTTTGGCACGCGGCTCTATCCTGCGACGCTTGCCATCAACAAGCAGCTTTGTCCGATCTACGACAAGCCGATGATCTACTACCCGCTGTCGGTTCTGATGCTGGCCGGCATCCGCGACATTATGCTCATCTCGACACGCGAGCATCTGCCGTTGTATCGACATTTGCTCGGCGAGGGATCCACTTGGGGCGTCAAGCTCACCTACGCGGTTCAGGAACAGCCGATCGGCCTTGCCCATGCCTTCATCCTGGGACGGGAATTCATCGGCGAGGATCGCGTCGCGTTGATCCTCGGCGATAACGTGTTCTACGGCCATGGTCTGAGCTCCGAACTCGCCGATGCCGCATCGCGCCGGGAAGGCGCTACCGTGTTCGCCTATTACGTCAGCGAGCCAAGCCAGTACGGCGTGGTGAAATTCGACGACACCGGGAGGGCTGTTGATTTCGTCGAAAAGCCCGCTCGGTTCCTGTCCAACTGGGCGATCACCGGGCTTTATTTCTACGACAATTCGGTGCTCGACATCGCGGCCCAATTGCGCCCGTCCGGCCGCGGTGAGCTCGAGATCACCGATGTCAATCGGCGCTATATGGAGCTGGGGAAGATGCATGTCGTAAAGCTCGGCCGCGGCTATGCCTGGCTCGACACCGGCACCCACGATGCGCTGCTCGAAGCCGCGGAGTTCGTTCGATCGATCCAGCACCGGCAGGGGCTTCTTGTCGGCTGCCCGGAGGAAGTCGCTTTCACCAAAGGATTTATATCCGCCGACGACCTGCGCCAGCTGGCTGCCAGATTTGGCATGACCGAATATGGGCGTTATTTGCAACGGCTCGTCAACGAGCCGGATGACCGACGCACAGGTCAACAACCGGCTCAGGAACCAGGATGATGCTACACCATCGCTCCCGCAGCGGCCGGCCGGGCGAGCTGGGCGGTGGAGGCGCGCCGCTCAACCGCGCGCACGCGCGGCCGGCGATATTCTTCGACTGCGACGGCGTGCTGAACGAGGAGCCGGGCGATCCGGGCGTCGTCGTTCCCGACGAGGTGAAGACGATCCCCGGTGCCGGCGCCGCGCTCAAGCGCGCCCGGGCGGCGGGCCTGCTGACGGTGGCGGTCACGAATCGTCCGCAGATCGCCAGGGGACTGGTGACGTTCGAGGGGCTCGATCACATTCTGGGTCGTCTCGAAGCGCTGCTGGCGGAGGACGGCGGCGTGCTCGACCGCATCTATTTCTGCCCGCATCACCCCGAGCCCGGCTTCGCCGGGGAGATTGCGGCCCTGAAGATTCGCTGCGAGTGCCGCAAGCCGGGAACGCTGCTGTTGCGACAGGCGCTTGCCGATTTGCCGATCGATCGGCCCCGATCGATGCTCATCGGAGACAGCTTGCGCGACATCGGCGCCGCGCGCGGAATCGGAATTTGGGCTTATGGCGTGCGTACCGGCTACGGCTGCCGCGATCGCGAGCGCTACCCGCGGGAGTCCGGCGTGCCGCCGATTCCCGACCTGATGTTCGAGACCGTATCGGAGGCGGTCGATTTCGGCATCGGCTACCGTGCCCTCGCGGCGCCGGTCATGGCCGACATCCGTCGCGCGATGGCGCGGGGAACAAAACCCGTGCTGGTCGCAGTGAGCGGGCGCTCGCGGGCTGGAAAGACCGCCATCGCGCATGCCGTCATCCGGTCCTTGACCGAGGAGGGCGTGGCCAGCCTTCACGTGCGGCTCGACGATTGGATCGTGTCGGCCGCCGAACGCGAGCCACACGCCTCGGCCGAGCGACGAAGCCGCCTCGCTGCACTGCCGAGCGTGGTCTCGGGCTTGCGCGCGGGAACGCGCATCCGCGCCCCCGGCTACGACGCGGCAACGCGCGGGGCGGGCGAGGCGGTGATCTACGATCCCTCGGAACGATCGGTCGTCTTGCTCGACGGCAGCTTCGCGATGCACGCAAGCCTGCGCGGGATGCTGGACCTTGCGGTTTTCGTCACCGTGGCGCCGGACGCGCAGCGGGAGCGGTTTGCGGCTTTCTATCGCTGGAAAGGACTGGACCAACCGGCAATCGATGCGCTGTGGGACGAGCGCGCCGAGGACGAATGGCCGGCCGTCGACGTGCAGCAGGAAAGCGCCGACCTGGTCATGGCTACGGGCGCGGACCACGCATGATCGTGTCCTGCGCGCCCTTGCACGTGCGATCATATTGCTGTCCAATTCGCTCGACATGACGCGTCGCAGGATGCTCAAGCTACGAGGTCGCCAAACCCCGGCGGCGAGTGCGGGAAAACGGTCAACCTCGTCTGCGGAGCCAATCCAAGGGTGATGATCGGCAAGGTGACCATATCGATCGATCGCGCGGTGGGTTATGCTTTCGTTCCGGCAAGGTCGATCGACGAGGCGCGCTTGATCGCATTTTCGGGCGCGGTCTGGCCGAATCGTCCGCCCGACCAGTTGGTGGCGCGCTGGTGGCGTCGTGCGGACCCTCGCTGTGCGGTGGCTGCCGTGCACGAGGCGACGGGTGCCATGGCGGGATTCTGCTCGGCGCGCCCATCGGACTGGGTGATCGACGGTCAGAGGACCCCGACGTTGGCGGTCTGCGACTGGTATGTCGCCCCGGCCCATGCCGGAAAAGGCCTGGGTAAATGCCTGCTGCAGCATTTCGAAACGATCGATAAGTTCGTCTACGCGTTCGCGCTGTCGGATGCAGCCGTCGCCAATTTCAAGAAGCTTGGTTGGGCAGGACCACACCGCGCTTCCCTGATGGGGCTGCCGTTGCCGAGCATCGCCAAGCTCCGCGCCGCGGTCTTCGCCGAGCGCTCGTCGGTCGAGCTCGAAGATTGGGTGGTCGGACCGGCGGGACCGGCGCGTGTTCGCGCGAACCGGGCGTCAGTTTGCCGCCAAGACCATGCGCCTGTCGGTGATTCTGGTGCATTTGGCGCTCCTTTGAATCCGGGACATGCTCTTGGCGCGCTCGGGCCGGAACTCGATCGCATCGAGGCGAGCCGACTGTCCGATGGAAGCGCGCATATGTGGCGAGGGGAATCCGAATGGCAGTGGCGCTTGTCGGTGTGCGGTGAGCGAAGCTACCATTTTTGCCTTGCCCGCCGCGCCGGCGAGCCGGTCGGCTACGTGGTGGTGCGTCGGCTGACGCCCGGGCGCAGCAGGCAGCTAGGCCGCATTCCGGGCGCCATGATCACCGACATGGTGGCAGTGGGCGACGAGCCGGCCGTGCTTCGCGCACTCGCCAGGCGGGCGGTCGCCGTCTCGTCAGAGTTAGGCGCGGCGGTCGTGCTGGCGGCCAGCAACCGGCGAAGCCAGCAAGACGCACTCGGCAAGGCGGGATTCCTGTCGCCGGATTTTCCGGTGCTCGGCCGCGCGCTGACGCGCCGGTCGCCGCAGTATATGTGGGTACCGAAAGG
>DASXXS010000330.1:0-1717 GCA_036502925.1 Xanthobacteraceae bacterium | reverse complement strand
TCGGTCTCGATGCGCCAGCCCAAAAACACGCCGCCATTCTCGAGAAGGTCAAATCGAAAGGAACGGCAGAAAAGCGGCTGGTGACGGACCAGGAATTCCGCGCGATCGTGGCGCAGGTTGTTTGAGGCAAAGGGCCGGAAGGCGCGCGTCAAGGGAAGGTCAGAGGCCTTACTTCTTCTCGTCCTGGATCGGGTTCGACAGCACGCCGATCCGCTCGATGTCGATCTCACAGATGTCGCCGTGCTTCATCCAGATCGGCGGCTTGCGCCAACAGCCGACCCCGGAGGGCGTGCCGGTCACGATGATGTCGCCGGGCTCGAGCGTCATGCCCTGGGTGATGTAGGCGATCATCTCGGCGACCGGGAACATCATGTTCTCGGTATTGTCCGACTGCATGACCTGCCCGTTGAGGCGGGCCTGGATTTTCAGCCCCTTGCCGCCGGGCGGCAATTCGTCCGCCGTCACCATCCAGGGGCCGAAGGCGCCGGTCGAATCGAAATTCTTGCCCATGTCCCATTGGGTGGTCTTGCGCTGAAACTCGCGCACCGAGCCTTCGTTGAAGCAGGAATAGCCGGCGATGCAGGAATAGGCGTTGCCGACATCGAGATGCTTGGCGCGCTTGCCTACGATCACCACCATCTCGGCCTCCCAATCGAGGGTCTCGGTCACGAGCGGGCGGATCATCGGCTCGCCGTGCGACAAGAGCGAGGTCTGGCAGCGCATGAAGATCGTGGGAAATTTCGCAACGTTGGCGGCCTGTTCCTTGACGTGCTCCAGATAATTTTGCCCGAGGCAGATGATTTTGCCGGGCCGCGCCACCGGCAGCGCGTATTTGAGGCCCTTGAGCGGCCGCCGCGCGCCAGCGGGCGCCCGGGCGGCAAGGCTCTTGAGGGGCCCGAGATCGCCGTTGCCGCGCCGCAGCCATTCGCCGAGATCGGCGGGCGCGCTCGCATCGACCGCCTGCAGGTCGATCACCTCTTCGCCCTCGACCACGCCGAGACGCAATCCTTCATTTGTTCGAAAACCGACGATCTTCATGGCTCCAAGCACTCCTAGTCATCATGAGGCAGGTCCCGATGGCGGGACCTCGCAGGCTTCATATTGGATGCGGCAGCCTGCGTCTACCGGTGCAGGGCGGCGGCGCGCAACCGCCCTTTCGGATCGAGTGGGCGTGGCGAAAGCTCGTTCGCTGGCTGACGGATCGCCTGCGAGCGATCTCGCCCAGTCGTCAAATCTTGCGCATAGCGTTATGGTGCGGCTGCAAGTCTGGCATTGTGGAAGTGCGCCGAAACAGTTGGTGCCAGCGCGGGGGCCGGGGACATGGCGAATGCGGATATGGCAAATGCCGGCTTGACGCGTTCCGGCTCCGCGAGCTCCGGCTTGGCGAAGCCGGCGTTGATCGAGATCGACAAGGTCTGCAAGTCCTTTGACGGGGCTAAGACCTTCGCGGTCCGCGACGCCAGCATCGCTATCGATGCCGGCAGCTTCATCGCGGTGGTGGGCGCGTCCGGCTCGGGCAAGACCACCACGCTGAAATTCATCAACCGGCTGGTGGAGCCCGACAGCGGCGAGGTAAGGATCGAGGGCGTGCCGGTCGGCACTGTCGATGCGCCGACGCTGCGCCGAAGCATCGGCTATGTGTTCCAGGGCATCGGCCTGTTTCCGCATATGCGGGTCGGCGAAAATATCGGCATCACCCCGCAGCTCCTGGGCTGGG
>DASXXS010000329.1:0-17229 GCA_036502925.1 Xanthobacteraceae bacterium | reverse complement strand
AAGAAACGCGGGTGACCAAGGCTCTCCATGACCTCGATCATGTCTTCGGCCATGACGCGAAAGCTGTAATTGACCAGATTGGGGCCGGGCTCGGGCAGCGAGCTGTCGCCGTAGCCGCGCAGGTCGGCGAGAACGACGTGATAGCGCTCGGCAAGCCGGGCGGCGACGGCGTACCACAGCACGTGATTGTTCGGATTGCCGTGCAGGAGCAGCAGGGGCGGGCCCGAGCCGCCGTGGCGCACGCGAATGACGGCCCCCTTCGTGCGCATGTCGAGATGCTTGAATCCCGGGAACAGGGCCGCGACCTCCGGGCTGCCCCAGCGGGTCGGATCGCGGGCATAGTCGGCAGGCGTCGCTTCGGCCAGCGCCGCCGTCTCAAGCGCCAATGACGGCGTGGCGACGCTTGCCGCCGCGGCGCCTGCGGCCAATGCCTGAACCAAGCCGCGACGGCTCAAGCCCTCTTCCATTTGCTCGGATTGAAGATGCGTGGTCATATCAGCCTCACTGGTGAGTTTCGACAACGCGACAGCAGGATCAGGTGGCGGAGTTCTGGAATTCTACCAGGATTGCCCGTGGATAGGCCCAATTCTTTTCGAAGGCTTTCGCGCTATCGGGCCGAATTTGATGTCCGCCGAACCGTCGATGTCCTTGACGAGGCGGAGCTGGTTCGGCGGTGCCATTCACCTTTAATCCATGCCCGTAATCCCTTGACGGGATTGTTCCATTCGCGGATACTTTTGACAAAATCCTCGCTCGTGCGGCGCCGATTGCAGCGCGGCGCCTGCGATCGCGACAGGCGATCGCGACACGAGCGAAAATCTTCGGGAGGAAAATTTAGGTGTCTTGGAGGCAAGCATCGCAGGGCTGATTCCTCGACACAGTGATTTTGACTGGGTGAGACTGGGCCAAAACACGGCGTCCAAGGGAAGATGGCGAGAATCACGTTAGGAATGGCGACGGCCCACGGACCGCAGATCACGCTCCCGCCGGATACCTGGGATCTGCGTGTCGAGGCCGATCGCCAAAATTCCGACCACTGGTATCGCGGCAAAAAGTATAATTTCGACCAGCTGGTCGCGCTGCGCCGCTCCGAAAAATTCAGCGAGAGAATAACGCCGGAAGGAAAGCCGGTCTACGGCGCCATGTCGCAGATCGGCGCCGCGATGACCCTTGTCGACTATGTCCCGTGCTACAGATCGGAGGCCGGCACGGGCAACGCGATGGGTTTTGTCTATTGGGACGCCGCGAATAACCCTCGCTAGGCAAAATTCCGAGGAATCCGTGCCATGAGCGTCCAAGACCAAACCAGGCTCAAGCGCAGAAAATTCCGCGAGCTGCTTTCGCGCCCGCGGCTCACCGTAATGCCCGGCGGCTTTAGCCCGCTCTACGCTCGCCTGGCGCAAGACGCCGGTTTCGAGTGCTTCTTTCTGGCAGGCTCGCAACTTTCCGCCTTCCTGTACGGATTGCCGGACAACGGCATCATCGGCATGCGCGATCTCGTCGATCATGCGCGTCACATGGCGGCCCGGTGCGACATTCCGATCTTCATCGATGCGGATACGGGATTCGGCAATGCCGTGAATGTCCACTTCACGGTCCAGGAATGTGTTCGCTCCGGGGTCGCGGGCTTGCAGATCGAGGACCAGGAAGCACCGAAGAAATCCGGCACACTGGCGGGCCGCCGCTGCATTTCACTGGATGAGGCAGTCGGCAAGTACCGCGCCGCCGTGGCCGCCCGCAACGAGATTGATCCGGAATTCGTCATTTGTGCACGCTGCGACGTGCTCGGTGCGGAGGGCGGATTCTTCGACGACGCGCTGAAGCGATGCATCGCCTACGCGCAGGAAGGTGGTGTCGATTTCGTATGGCTGAACTCGGTTCAGACCCGCGAGCACCTGCGGCGCGCCTGCCGCGAACTTCCGGTGCCCGTCCTCACGGTGTGGGCCGGCGCGGAGACGACGCCGACGCTTGAGGAATACGAGGAGCTTGGGCTCAGGATCGTGCTGTACCCGACTATGACATCGAGCGCCGGATTGGAAGCTGCTTGGCAGCTTCTCAACGAGCTGCGCGACAAGGGCAACAGCGCTCTCGCGCAATGGAGTGCAGGCATCGACCGCAGCCCATGGGGACGGGTGAACCGGCGAGCACTCCTCGGCAACTCCAAGATTCGCGAGTTGGAGGAACGCTATCTGCCCAAAGCCGCTCAGCGCGACTACGTGACGACCTGGGGCCACCGGACCGCATCGACGCCGGACGCCAATCCACCACTGCCGGACAAGGAGGAGACGCCAGCTTGACCAAAATCGAGCCCACGCTGCACCACGCCAAGATCATCAGTCAGCCTCTGGTCAGGAATTTTTCGACCGGCGGCGGGCATGGCCCGGGCGACACGCTGATCGAGGGCGACGGCAAAATCGTCACCGCGAAATGGCAGGGTTTCCCGCCGGTCGATCTCGCCGTTATCGGCAGGGTGCAGCCGCCGCTGCGCGAGGTGGTCGAGCCGAGATACCGCGGCACCGCCGAGTTCGCGACCCGCGTGCGGCTGCCCGAGATGCTCTACACGAAATTCCTGCGCTCCCCGTATCCGCATGCGGCCATCCGCCGGCTCGATACCGGCAAGGCCGAAAGCATGCCGGGCGTTGCGCATGTGCTGACCTATCGCAATGCGCCCAAGACCAATCCGTTGCACACCGAGCTGATGATGCAGGGCGAGGTGGTCGCGATCGTTGCCGCCGAGAGCGAGGACCTGGCGGAGGATGCGGTCGAGGCGATCGAGATCGAGTATGCCGACCTGCCGTCGATCGGCAATCTCGCCGCCGCCGAATCCGAAGGTGCGCCGGATCTCCGCGAGGGCAAGGGCAACCTGCTGCAGCCCGCGGCGGACCATCCGAACTACCATCCGGGCGCGAGCGCGGTCTGGCGGCATGGCGAGGTCGACAAGGGCTTTGCCGAATCCGATATCGTGCGCGAGTTCACCTATTATTTCGGCGGCGGCCGCGTCGTTCCGATGCAGCCGATCAGCGGGGTCGCCTACTGGGAGGGCGACAAGCTGACCTTCTGGGGTCACGGGCAGGATATCTATCCGTCGCGCGGATTCCTCGCTCGCTGGCTCGACATCGACAAGGACAACATCCATTACATCAACAAGTGGAACGGCGGCAGCTTCGGCGGCATGGGGGTTCGGCCGCTGGCCGCCTTCTGGGGCCTGGTCGCGCACATCTCGAAGGTGACGGGACGACCGGTGAAGACGATGCTGACCAATTCGGAGGGGCTGTATCACGTTCAGCACAAGCCGGAGACGTTCTCGCGGTTCAAGGCGGGTCTCACCAAGGATGGGCGCATCCATGCGCTGCGGCACGAGCTTCACCTGATCGCGGGCGTGATGGACGTCCCGCCGCAGCAGGTGATGAACGAAAGCGCGAAGGACAATTTCGTTCTTTACACGGCGCGCGTGCCGCATTGGGAGCAGATCTCCTACGCCTACAAGAGCAATACGCCGGCGATCGGCTGCGCCCGCAGCTGCACGCAGCAGGAGCTGAAATGGGGGTTCGAGAACCTGATGGACGAGCTGGCGGAGCTCGCGGGGCTCGATCCGGTCGAGTTCCGGCTGCGCAATGTCGCCGCCCCCGGCGACCGGCTTTATCCGGCGGTGGACTGGCACGTCCAGATGAAGAAGCCCGAGCTCACGAACGGCGCCTTGACCTTCGACAGCTTCGCGTCGGCCGAAGTCCTGCAAGAGGGTGCAAAACTGTTCGGGTGGGAGAAACGGAATCCGACGCCCGACCGCACGCCGGGCCGCTTCAAGCGCGGGATGGGCCTCGGCATGTCCATGCACCAGGCCGGCCATATGGGCTACCACGAGGGGGAGGCGCCGTTCCGGACCGAGCGCGGCACGGTCTACAGCGCCGATGTCGAGATGGACCCGACCGGCCGGGTGATCCTGCGCAGCGCGCTTCCCGACAGCGGCACCAATCACGACACCGGCATGGCCACCGTGATCGCCGAGATGCTGGGCATCAGCTCCATCGACGATATCAAGCTCCTGTGGGGCGATTCCGACGTCGCGCCGCCCAGCGACCAATGGTACGGCGCCCTGACGGTGACCATACAGGGCGGTGCCGCCCTGGTGGCGGCCAAGAAGCTCAAGGCCGAGCTCGTCAATCGCGCCGCCGGCAAGCTCGGCGTCGATGCGTCCACCCTGACGCTCAAGGACAGCGTCATCCGTTCCAAAACCGATCCGCAGATATCGGTTGCCGCGGCCGAGCTGCTCGACGGCAAGAGTCTGCGCATGCATGGCGAGACGAAGCTCACCGGCCATGGCCGCGCGCTGGTCAAAGGCATCGGCGCCTGCTTCGTCGAGGTCGAGGTCGATACCTGGACCGGCCAGTTCCGGGTCACCCGCGTGGTCTACAGTCACGACACCGGCAAGCTGGTCAACCCGGTGATCGCCGTCGCCGACATGGAGGGCTCGTTCATGCAGAGCTTCCAGATCGCCACCAACGCGATTCCCTACGACAAGGAATTCCCCGGCCAGATGCACAACAGCCTCGCGTTCCTGTCGTTCCCGCTCCCGACCATCATGGAATTCCCCGAGGAGATCGAGCAGGTGTTTATCGAGAGTCTCGAGCCGCGCTGGTTCTACGGCTACAAGGGCTTCAGCGAGACCAGCATCGGCGGGGTGCCGGGTGCGATCGCCAACGCGATCTACAACGCGACGGGCGTGCGGGTGAGCCATCCCATCACCGCCGAGGGTATCCTGACGGGATTGAAGAAGCAGCGCGGGCTGTCCTGAGATCGTGGCTCAGAAAAGCGCCGGCATTCTCATGTATCGGGTGAAAGATCGCGGCCCGGAGCTGCTCCTGGTTCATCCGGGAGGTCCCTTCTGGGCAAAACGGGACGATGGTGCCTGGTCAATTCCGAAGGGACTGTTCGACGACGGAGAGGATCCGCTGATCGCCGCGCGTCGGGAGTTTGAAGAGGAAACCGGCCGCGTGCCGACCGGAGATTTCATCCAGCTCGGCCGCTTCAAGCAGCCCAGCGGAAAAACCATCTCGGCATGGGCGGTCGAAGGCGATTTCGATCTGAGCAAGTTTCACAGCAATCTTTTTTCCATGGAGTGGCCGCCGAAGTCGGGCCGGATGCAGGAATTTCCGGAGGCAGATCGTGCGGCGTGGTTTTCGCCCGACGAAGCGCTGCGCAAGATTCTCAAAGGACAGCGTCCGATTGTCACTTCGTTATTGGAGCGGCTGCGCCCAGGAGGCGGATAAGCCGCGTCGGGGAATGTGTTTCGTGCGGCTTGCCGGGCTGCTATAGGAATGCTCCGAGGATTTCCCAGGGGCCGGGTCGAAGGAGCACTCGCATGGCAAGACTTCGCCACATCGCCATCTCGGTCCGCGATCCCGAGGCCGCCGCGGATTTCTTCGAGAAGGCGTTCGGGATGCGGCGAGCCAGCAATGCCATGCGCGGCGTGTATATGACCGACGGGGTCATGAATGTCGCCCTCCTGAATTTCGGCGATGAGCCGATCGCGGGCTTTGAGGACCGCAAGAACGTCTGCGGCCTCATTCATTTCGGGATGTGGGTCGACAGCCTGGATGAGACCGACGCGAAGGTGCGAGCGGCGGGCGGCAGCTATCTCACCGGCCGCAAGGAGACCGATCCGAACGTCTATTACGAGGTCAAATACAAGACGCCGGAAGGAATCGTGTTCGATGTGACGGAGAGCGGTTGGAAGGGCGCTGCGAAGGACGTTTTGCCCGTTCCCCAAGCCTCCCGATAGGAAAGTCTCAACAAAGCCGCACCTGCGGACAGGGGCTTCGCGCCCGAGACATTGATAGGCGGCAAATGGAAATCGATATTCGCCACATCTGCAGGCTTGCCGTGCTTGCCGTGAGCATCGCGCTGCCGACGCTGGCGCAGGCGGCTTGGCCGGAACGCCCGGTGGTGGTGCTGGTGCCGTTTGCGCCCGGCGGCATCAACGACGTATTGGCGCGCCTGACCGCGGAGCGGCTGCAGGCCGCGTTCGGCCGCAGCTTTGTTGTCGAGAACGAGCCGGGGGCCGCCGGCATCCTCGCCGCCAGCCGCGTTGCGCGCGCACAGCCTGACGGTTACACGTTGTTTTTCTCGACCATTTCGCAGATTGCGATCGCGCCGTTCACCCACAAGATCGATTTTGATCCGCTCAAGGATTTCAAGCCGATCTCCATCGTGGCGACCACGCCGTTCATCATCACCGTCGGCAAGTCGTTTCCGGCGAGCTCGCTCGCCGAATTTGCGGTCTATGTGAGGTCGAGACCCGGCCAGCTCACATTCGGATCGGCCGGCACCGGCAGCCTTACCCATCTCGCGTCGGAAGTGTTCCTCAGGAGCGCGCGGCTTTCGATGGTCCATGTGCCCTATAAGGGCGTCCTGCCGGCCTTTACCGACCTGCTTGCCGGCCATGTCGAGATGCTGGCCGCAAGTCCGGTGGAGCTGCGGCCCTATTTCGGCACCGACACGGTGAAGCTTCTGGCCGTCACCGGGGCAAAGCGATCGAGGTATCTGCCGGACGTGCCCGCCGTTGCGGAGCAGTTCCCCGCTCCCGAGGTGGTGACCTGGAACGGCCTGCTGGCGCCCGCCCGCACGCCGCCGGACGTCATCGACGCATTGTCACGCGAGCTCGGTGCGGCCGAGCGAAACCCCGAGTTCCGCAAGCGGCTGACCGACCTGGGGGTCGATCCGGAAATCGATAGTTCCGACGAATTTGCCAGAATCATTGCGGCGGACCACGAAAGGTGGCGCGATATCATTCGCGACCTGGGATTGAAGGTTCAGTAGGACTTCGTGTTCACCGCATGGCAGGACTCAAGCCGAACGCACGCGTGATCATCGTCGGGGCCGGACCCGTGGGGATGGTCTGCGCGCTGGCGCTCAACAAGCGCGGCATTCCGGTAACCGTGTTCGAGCAGGAAGGCGCGCCGGTCAAGGACCAGCGGGCGGCATCGATTCATCCGCCGACGCTCGAGCTCCTGGACGCGCTTGGGGTTGCCGGCAAGATCATTCCGCGCGGCCTCGTCTCGGAGAAATATCGGTTCCATGACCGGGTGACGAATTCGGTTGTCGCCGAATTCGACCTCGCGCTGATGCGCGACGAATTTCGCTTTCCCTTCGTCCTGCAATACGAGCAATACAAGCTGACCGCCGCGATTGCCGCCGAATACGCCAATGCCGACGATTTCGACGTCCGCTTCGGCCAGGGCGTCACCGCCATCAGCCAAAACTCGGACGCGGTCGAGGTGGAGGCCCGCTCGCCCGCGGGCCGCGAGCGATTGTCGGCGGCCTACGTGATCGGCTGCGACGGCGGCCACAGCACGATCCGCCGATGTGCCGGGATCGCCTTCGACGGTTTCACCTATCCGGAGAAGTTCATCAAGATCGCCACGACCTTCGATTTTGGCACGGTCAACCGCGATCTGGTCTACCGAAATTATTTCTCCGACCCGGACGAGTGGTGCAACCTGTTCAAGGTCCGCGGCGAGAGTCCCGGCGGGCTGTGGCGGGCGATCTTTCCGCTGCCGCCCGGCGAGGAGGACGGGGTCGCGCTGTCGCGCGAACGCATCGAGCAGCGGCTGCAGAAGTTCTTTCCGAGGCCCGGCAGTTACGAGATCGAATACGTCAATATCTACAGCGTGAGCCAGCGGGTGGCGGCGACTTTCCGCAAGGGCAGGATCCTGCTCGCCGGCGACGCCGCGCATGTGAACAATCCGATCGGCGGCATGGGGATGAATGGCGGCATTCACGACGCCGTCAATCTGGCGGAGAAATTATCTCGCGTCATGCGCGGCGAATACGGCGAGGAGTTGCTCGATCTCTACGATCGGCAGCGGCGGCATGTGGCGCGCGAGTACATCCAGACGCAGACGATCGCGAACAAGAAGCTCATGGAGGAGCGTGATCTGGCGGTGCGCCAAGCCATGTTCGACGAGCTGCGCCGGACCGCCGACGATCCGCAGGCGGCGAGACGCTACATGCGGCGTGCCGCGCTAATGCACAGTCTGGAAATGGCGAACGCCATTCCGCTCGATGACTGAGGCCGCGAGGCGGCCATTCACTCCGATTTCTTGTCAAGGGTTGCTTGGATCTGCCGTTCGATCTGATTTGCGAGCATGACCCAGCTGCGCGCCATGTTGGAATACACCGACCTCAATTTCTGGTCGGCTTCGGTTCGAGCAATGTCGGCGCATTCCTTCGCTCGCTCCCTGCATTCGGCCGGTTCAATCATTGGGCTACGCCTACAACTACACAACTACAGAGGGCCCGCACCCGACGCCGCATCTTACGCTAGGCGCAAGATGAACAAAAAGTTAATTCCGCTGGACGCTGAAATTTGAAATTACGTACAGCGAACACCCTAAGTAATCGGCAGGAAAGACCGAGCCTGCGTTGTGAATTGCGCCAGAGTGGAGGATTGGTATACCGCGCGGCGCGTCGGCGAATCCGTGTACGGCGACGAGACGCTGATCGAGGATAGCAGCGGCCGGATTCTTGGTGCCCACCTTGTCGGGCCGCATGCCGACGAGGTGATCAATCTGTTCGGCATCGCAATCTCCGCGATCTCACGGCCGACGATTTGAAATCAACGAGTCTTCGCCTATCCGACCGGCGCCTCGGATATCGGTGCGATGCTTTAGAAAAAAGGAAACAGAATTCCTGCGAGCAACGGGCAGGCGCGGCGGGGCCTGCCGGCGATCGACTTTCTTGCGACGCTCGTTCAGCCGCTCAGCCGCCCTTGTTTCCCGCCAGCAGCTTTCTGACCTGGTCGAACAATTCCGGCGGCGCCCGCGCCATCTGCTCGATGCTGCGGCCCATGTCTTGCGCGCTCACCGGGCTGACATAGATGCCGAGCCTGGCAGCCTCCTCGAGATATTGCGGGTCGCGGTGGGCGGCGAGAAATGCCGTCTGCAGCGCCTTGACCCGGTCCTCGGGCACGCCCGGTGGCGCCGCATAGGGCCGCGCCATCGTAAGCAAAGGCGTTTCGGTGAACTCGATCAAGGCGCGGCCCGAATCCGTGCGCGCGAGCTCGCGCGCCGTCGGCACCTCGGGGAAGTCCTTGTGGCGTGTGAGGCGGGCGTACTGCACGAGCAGGCGAAATCCGCTGTTCGGCTTGAGCCAATCGGGTCGGGTGGACTGGATCGCCGAGAGATCGGTCGTGCGGCCGCTCACTTCGCCGCGCTCCATGGCCAGGAAGACCGCGGCGCTGTCGCGATAGCCCAGCACGAGCTTGATATTGAGGCCCAGCGCATCCTGCAGGATGCGCGGCACATCCCCGCCGGTGGCCCCGTCGGCGGTGCCGCCGAGCACCGTCACCGCGCCGCCGGGCCGCTGCATTTCGCCGATCGATTTCACCGGGGCGTCATCGCGCACAATCATGACATAGGCGTCGTCGGAGAAGTTCGACGACGAACCCAGCCAATTGAATTTGCGCGGGTCGAACTGGACATTCGGGTTGTGGCCCATGAGACCCAGCAGCGGCATGTCGCGGGCGAAGAGGCCGAATGCGGTGCCGTCCCTGGGCGCGATCGCATAGAGGTAGTTGGCCGCGATCAGACTGCCGGCGCCCGGCATGTTCTGCACGATGATTGGCGGATTGCCGGGGATGAACCTGCCGAGATGGCGGGCCAGCAGACGGGCAAAGACGTCATAGCCTCCGCCGGGTCCATAGCCGACCGTCAGGGTGAGCCGCTTGCCGCGATAAAAGTCCTCGACCGTTTCGGCCGACGCCCGCGACGCCGCGAGCGCGGCAATGACCAGAGCAACGGCGACGATCGGTCCGCGCATTCGTTCCCCCTCGGGTTCAACGGCGACCAATTTCAAGGGACCACTTCGAGGGACTATGATGCAAGCTCCGTGCCGATGACAAGCATCGCAATCCGCTCATGCCTGTCCCGGCCATAGCGCGTGGGAGACGCGCGTAAACGCGCTAATGAGCCGGGACCGTTGCGCGGATTCCGGCGGCTGGAACGGTCCCGGGTCTCCACCCGGGACAAGTAGTGTTGCACGCGGCATGCCATTGGACGCCGACGATAAAATCGGCGAGAACGCCGCTGAACGGGGAGCAGCATGCACAAGGTCGCGGTGGTGGGGGCCGGGGCAGGCGGGGCGGCCGCGGTCGCGGAGCTCGTTGCCGCCGGTCACGAGGTCAGGTTCTGGGGCCGCTCGCCGCAGACGCTCGCGGGTTTTCAGGAACAGGGCGGCGTCGCCTACGAGGGTGTCCTGGGCAGCGGCCTCGCGCGCCCGAAGCTGATCACCGGCGACCTGGGCGCGGCGATCGACGCCGCCGACGTCGTTCTCGTGTGCCTGCCGACCTTCGCCCACGCCGACATCGCCCACGCCCTGGCGCACGCGCACGCGACGATTCCGGTTGTGCTCGACCCCGGCCAGACCGGCGGCGCGCTGGAGTTCCAGCACGGCTTTCGCACGCTTGGCGCCGAGCCGCCGCCGATCGCGGAATTTTCCACGCTCACTTACGTGGCGCGCAAATACGCGCCCGGCCGCGTGACGATCACGGGGGCGGCTGCGAGCGTGCGGGTTGCGGCGTTGCCCGGCGGCCATGCCGCGCTGTCGGCGGCCCGCGCGCTGTTCCGCAGCGCCAAGATCATGCCCGACGTGCTCGCGTGCGATCTTGCCAATGTGAACATGGTTCTGCATGTCCCCGGCGCGGTGCTCGCCGCCGCCTGGATCGAGGCGACGGGCGGCGATTTCACCTTCTACGTTTCGGGCATGACGCCGGGCGTGGCGCGCGTGATGCGGGCGCTCGATGACGAGCGGCGCGCGGTTGCCCGCGCCTTCGGACACGAGCTGCCTTCCGTCGTCGCCGAGATGCAGGCGATCGGCACGGTCGAGGCGTCGGTGCGCGACACCGATGACCTCGCGGGCGCGATCGCGGCGGGCGAAGCCAATCGCCGCATCAGGGCGCCGGACTCGCTCGGGCACCGTTATTATCGCGAGGATTTCGGCTACGGCCTGTTGCCGTTCGTGGTCCTGGCCGCGATCGCCGGGATCGATGTGCCGGTCGCAAGCTCTCTGCTGCGGATCGGCCAGACCCTGCTGGGCACCGATTTTGCCGCGGATGGGCGCAGCGCCGAGCGCATGGGCATTGCGGGATTGGACCGGGACGGCTTATTGAATCTGGTCGGAGCGAAGCGCCATGGCGGGTGAGGGGGTTGCGGTGGATTGGCCGAAGCTGGTGATCGGCATGCTCGGCGGCGACAAGCGCGAGCAGGAAATCGCGCGCCTGGCCGCGGCCACGGGTGCGCAAGTTCGTGCCCACGGCTTCCCCTGGCCGGTGCATGGCATTCCGGGCGTCCAACATCTGAACGATCCGGCCGCCGTGCTCGAAGGCGCGCGGTTCGCGCTGTTTCCGATTCCCGGCATTGCCGCGAGCGGCGCCCTGTTTGCGCCGGCGGCCGCGGCGCCGATCATCCCGGATCGCGCCATGCTCGCCGGCATGGTGCCGCGCGCGCACATCATCCTCGGCTGGGCCGATGCCAATCTCAAGGCGAGCGCGGCCGCGCTGTCGATCAAGCTCCACGAATACGAATGGGACCGCAGCCTGATGCTGCAGCGGACACCGGCCATCATCGAAGGACTGCTCAAGATCGTCATCGAGAACACCGCCGTCACCATCCACAATGCCAATGCCTGCGTGGTCGGCCAGGGAACCATCGGGGCGGTGCTGGCGCGCTATCTGGTAGCGCTCGGGGCGCACACCCATGTGGCGGCCCGCAATGCCGAGCAGCGCGCCGCCGCCTATGTCGCGGGCGCCACGCCGCACCTGCTGGCGGACCTGCCGGCGCTCGCTCCGCGCCTCGACCTCGTCTTCTCGACGGTCCCCGCGCGCGTGGTCGGCGAGGACGTGCTGTCGCGGCTGCCGCCAACAGCGCTGATCGTCGACCTTGCGGCGCCGCCTGGCGGCGTCGATTTCGAGGCCGCCAAGCGGCTCGGATTGAACGCGATCTGGGGGCGCGGCCTCGGCAGCCGTGCGCCGGTCACGGTCGGCGCCAGCCAGTGGGGCGGTATCCGCGAGCGGATCGAAGCGAT
The DNA here is from genome assembly GCA_036502925.1 of Xanthobacteraceae bacterium. Classification (GTDB taxonomy): domain Bacteria; phylum Pseudomonadota; class Alphaproteobacteria; order Rhizobiales; family Xanthobacteraceae; genus VAZQ01. The sequence continues at coordinate 5,151 of DASXXS010000329.1, read as the reverse complement.
CGTGCGGGAGGAATCTTGACAGGGAGGAGAGCGCATGCCCGTTGTGACCGTACAAATGTGGAGCGGCCGGACGCAGAAACAGAAGCGCGCCCTGGTGCGCGCCATCACCGACGCCATGGTGCAGCACGCCGACGCCAAGCCCACGAACCTTCACGTGATCATCCAGGAAGTGCCGAAAGAGAACTGGGGGCTCGCGGGAGTGATGGGCGACGAAAGAAAGGATTGACATGTCCACCGATACGATGGCCGGCGCGACCGACTTCGCGCACATGCTGCTCAAGGTCTCCGACCTCAAGCGCTCGGAGCGCTTCTATGTCGATCTGCTCGGGTTTACGGTTCGCCCGGCCAAGCCGCTCGCCGACGGACGGCCCTTCGTCCCGTTCAAGCAGGGGCTGGCGCTGACCTCGGGCGGCCCGGCCGGATCGCCGCAGATCGATCACATCGCTTTCAAGGCCAGGGACGTCCGCGGCGTCGCGGCCCGGCTCAAGCAGTCTAATGCGAGGTTCGATCGTGAGCTGCACGATGGAATTTACGGCTTGACCATCTATGTGTACGACCCCGACGGCAACATGATCGAGCTTTATGAGGAAGGCGCCAAGATGCCTTGAGCCGGCGGACCCGGGCAATGCGGCCGATCAGCGTCACGACACCTGACCAACTGACCATCGCGGCAGCCGAATGGGGCAACCCGACGGGTCGCGAGATCGTGTTCATTCACGGCTACTCGCAATGCTCTCTGTCCTGGACAAGGCAATTGACCGACAGCGGGCTCGCCCGAGAGTTCCGCATGATCGCCTATGACCTTCGCGGTCATGGCGCATCGGACAAGCCGTTCGGCAAGGAAAGCTACGCGCACGACCGCTTATGGGCCGACGAGCTGGCCGCCGTCATCGCCGCCGCGGGCCTCAAGCGCCCGGTCCTGGTAGGATGGTCCTATGGCGGCCGCGTGATATCGGATTACCTGAGCGTCCATGGCAGCGACGCCATAGCGGGCATCAACTTCGTATCCGCCGTCACCAAGAGCGGCAGCGAGTTCCTCGGTCCCGGCATCAAGACAACCGCCGGAACGCTGTCCGACGATCTTGCGACCAACATCGCGGCCACGCGCGCTTTCCTTCGCGCCTGCTTCGCCGAGCAGCCGAGCGCCGATGATTTCGAGGCCATGTTGGCATTCAATATGGTGATCCCCGCGAAGGTCCGCGCCGGCATCGTCAGCCGCACGCACAATCCCGGAGATGTTCTGGCGCAATTGAGGCTTCCGGTCCTCGTCACTCACGGCACCCTTGACCGCCTCGTCCTGCCGACAATGGGTGAGTTTACTGCCGCGGCCGTGCCCGGCGCGAAGCTGTCCGTGTATGACGGAATCGGGCACTTGCCGTTCTGGGAGGATGCCGCACGCTTCAACCGCGAGCTTGCGGCGTTCGTCCGCGCCGCCAACGGCGCCTGACCGAGATCGTCCTAGTATCGTTGAAGCGTGAGTCGTACTTGGTGTTTGAGCCGACGATCCATCGGCCGCCTCGGTGGGCTCCCTCTCCCATAGGGAGAGGGTGGGGTGAGGGGTTACGGTCTCGTTTGGTTTGGAACCCCCTCACCCCAACCCTCTCCCCAACGGGGCCCCAACGGGGAGAGGGAACGCACCGAAACCGCGGCGCCATCCACAAGTGACATGACCAATCGCAGCCTCTGTATCAGCGAGGGGTGATTCCCGGTCCTAGCGTGTGTCTTTCGCATCGCCAAACACGCGGCGATAGGCCTCTGCTTCCTCGCGGTCGTCGCACGGAATTGTCAGTTGTTTGAGCGTCGTCATCACGCCCGGTTCCTCGGTTCGATGCAGACGCGCAATCCCTTTGATCACGACGTGCCCCATACCGTCCAGGCTTTGTTGATCAGGAAACGCGCCGATCACCAGATCCGCCTCCGATATGATGCGCGCTATTTCGGTGAAGTCCTTGCTGACCATCATCGGTCCTCCGATACCTGCGCGGAGTTCATTGCCAGCCAGCCTTAGGGTGATTACCCGATGGAGTTCAGAGTCCTACGGCCCCTATAACTTTGTTTGGCAGCGTACGGAAGTTTGACCGAAATGTGTAGGAGTATCCGATGCCAGATGCGAGGTACTATGTGCGTCAAGCCAAAATTCTTCTTTCCCTGTCCTCGGGCGGGCATGATCCTGTCCTCTCGAGCCGGTTGCGGGAAATCGCCGAGGACTACCTGGCAAAGGCGGTCAAGCTGAAGATCGGGATCGCCGAGTACCTAAGCTCCCCCGATTTGCAGAGCCATCCTTGAGGCTGCGCGGATTGCCTCAAGCACTGTGGCCGATTGAAGCCCGCTCGGTCAGCGGAATCGCCGGCTGCTGCGCGCGCGCTGGAAGAAGCCACGTTGCCGCGCCGTCAGGCAGCGTGAGGAACGCATGGCGCCCGATCATTCGATCACCTCATCGGCACGGGCGAGCAGCGAAAGCGGGAAGGTGAGACCGAACGCCTCTTCATGCAATGTGACCTGATTCCGGAATGGCCACGCCCCTGACGAACGCCAAGACGATATCACGCCGTCAAACCGAGGTCTGCGGGCTAATTCGCGTTGGCAGGGCGGCCCAAACTCCTCGGCTGGACTGATGCTTCAGTAGCCGCGCGGCCCGAACACCTTGATGCCGAGCTTCTTCTCCATGGCGCGGCCGAAGCGGTACTTCATCTCCGGCCCCTCATAGGTGGCGGGCGGCGCCCGCTGGTAGTCGGGCTCGGCCTCGACCCGCAGCTGAATGAAATAGGGGCCCGGCGCCGCGACGATCTCCGGCAGCTTGCGATCGAGCTCCGCGAGGTTGTCGATGGTCACGGCCCGTGCGATGCCGGCGCCGCGCGCGATGGCGGCGTAGTCGGCGCCGTCCTGATTGACCATCGGCATGTTCTCGACGGTCTGGTAGCACTGATTGTCGACGACGAAATGCTTCAGGTTCCCGGGTTGCTGCCCGGCCTCCGTCAACAGACAACCGAGGTTCATGCAAAGCGATCCGTCGCTGTTGAGCACCCAGACCGGCGTCTCGGGTATCGACAGCGCCAGGCCTAGCGCGAAGGTCGACGCGAGACCCATTCCGCCGTGCATGTAGAAACTGTCCTCGCTGCGCGTGACGGCCCACCATTCGTTCGCCGCCATGCCGAGCGCGCAAACGACGACCGCGTCGCCGCGGTGGGCGGCCAGCACCTTCATGGCCTCATTCGTTTTCATGCGTTCTTCACTCCAAGCAGCTTCTTGGTCAGGAACAGGACGAAAGGCCGCTTCTGCAGCCGATGCCACTCGTAGGCGTCGGGGATGCTCGCGATCTCATCGGGCTTGTCGATGACCCGGTACGGGTAGTCGTAGGCCTGCAGCAGCGGGATGGTCCTGCGGCCCTGTACCTCCTGGTAGACCTTGTGATCGTCGATCGAGCCGCGGCCGCTGACGATGCAGAACACCGGAATCGCATGGCGCAGGCACAGGGTCGCCATCTCGCCGGTACAGGTGAGCAGGCCGGTATTGCCGATGATGGCCACCGCGCGCACGCCGCCGAAAAACGCGCCCGCGCAGACCGCGATCGTCTCCGCCTCGCGGCCGACCGATACATGCCGGATGACGTTGTCCTTGGCGACGCGCCGGATGAGGGAGTTCACCCAATCGTCAGGAAGCGTCGCGGCGAGGCGGACGCCCGCCTTGACGAGTTGCGCGTGAATCTGGTCGTTGACGTCCATCGTGAAGTCGCTCGTTGTGTGGGTGGAATTCGGGGCGGGCGCGAGCGACGATAGGAACGCGGCCACAGGCCGTCAAGCGGTGATCAAGCGCCACGTTCATGCGCCTGACGCGCGTTTCCGGCGCATCCGCTCCCGATTGTCGCGGGAAGCGAATTCGCCTAATTCATCTTCAGGCCGGAGGCCTGCAAGAGCGGGGTCCAGCGCACCAGCTCCTCCCGGATGAATTTCGCGGTCTGCTCGGGGCCCGAGTCGGTCACCGGCTCGAAGCCGGCCAGGGTCAGCCTCTGCTGGAATGTCTTGTCCGCCATCGCCTGATGGGTTGCCGCGGCAATCTGCCCGATGATGGCGCGCGGCGTGCCGGCGGGCGCGAACACGCCCATGAACATCAGCGTGATGAGATCGGGAAAGCCGACATCCGTGCTGATCGGAATATCCGGCGCACCCTCGATACGTCGATCGGTGCCGGCCACCAGAATACGAATCCTGCCCGCGCGGTGCATATCGAGCACCTGCGGCGAGATGCTGGCGGCAAACATCGGAAGATGCCCGGCATAGAAGTCGACCAGGCCGGGATTGGCGCCCTTGTACGGCACATGCACAATGTCCGGCAGGCCGGCGAGCTGCTTGAACAGCTCGCCGCACAGATGTGCCGAGGTGCCCACACCCGCGGAGCCGTAGGAGAGCTTGCCGGGATTGGCCTTCGCATAGGCGATCAGTTCCTGCAGCGTGTGGACCGGCAGCGACTCGTGCACCATCAGCGCCGAGATCGAGACCGCGGTGGTGACGATCGGCGCCAAGTCCTTGACCGGATCGTAGGAGGGAGAGCTCATGATCACCGGGCTGATGACGAGCTCGCTGGTGGTGCCGGCGAGCAGCGTGTAGCCATCCGGTCGCGCCCGCGCGACCAGGGCGGCAGCGATCGTTCCGCCGCCGCCGCCCTGGTCTTCGACCACGACGGTACCGAGCACCGACTTGACCTGATCGGCCCACAGCCGGGCAACCACGTCGACCACCCCGCCAGCCGCCCGCGGAACGATGAGCCGGATCGGCTGGTCCGGATACTTGCCCTGAGCGGAGGCGGGAAACGCTCGCAGCGCAGCGGTCGATAGCGACGAAAGGCCCAAGGCGATCACAGCACGTCTATGCATGGTGCAAATCTCTTTTACTGTTACACCGGCAGATGCAAGCTTAGGGACGCTGGGAAGTTAATGCCAGTCCATTACGTGAGCAGACCTAACGTCACGCCGCCGCACATTTGAGCGCTCCGCTCATCTCGTGAGTCTGAGGCTTGCCTCGCTCGTGTCCCGCGCGCACGGCGGTCTCCTTCTCCCCGCGTGCGGGGAGAAGGTCGGGATGAGGGGGCGCTTACGCGAGTCTGAGCTTGTCGAAACGCCCCCTCACCGGGCCGAGTTCCGGTTTGCGCTCGGTG
>DASXXS010000328.1:0-17715 GCA_036502925.1 Xanthobacteraceae bacterium | reverse complement strand
GCCAGCACGACACGAAGTGCCGCACCGCATTGCTGAACAAAACCTTCATCTGCTGCCCAACCTCAATATTGTCATCCGCCATTTGCTCCGCCGGCCCCGGCAGCGATCGAACGCGATCGCGTCTCGCTCCGACTAAGGGGTGCTGCGGCTCGTGGTGAGCCGGGAAATCAGCAGGCACACGACACAGAGGAATTAACCATGACCGCCATGACCAAACGCCTGGCGCGCGCCGTGCTGATCGCCGGCCTCGCCTTGCCGGTGACGACGCTTTTGCCCGCCAACGCGCCGTTCGCGATCTCCAAGGCCCACGCCGAAGCCACCACGATGGCCGAGTTCAAGTCCATCCTCGCCAATTACGGCAAGTGGGGCACGCACGAGAAGTACGGCGCGATCTGGGTGCCGACGGTGACGCCGCCGGGTTGGCATCCGTATCCGGCCTGCCAGTGGGCCTATACCAAGGACGGCTGGTATTTCAACGACGACACTGCTTGGGGCTCGATCGTCCATCACTACGGCCGCTGGTCGCACGACGAGCAGATCGGCTGGTTCTGGGTGCCCGACGAAGATTGGAGCCCGGGCTGGGTGGTGTGGCGCAAGAGCGACAAGTGGATCGGCTGGGCGCCGATGCCGCCCGAGCAGGACTATCAGCTGGTGTCCTCGGACGCGTTCAACAACGACAAGCTCTGGATCTTCATGGAAGCCAGGAAGTTCCTCAACGGCGAGTGCGGCAATTCGGTTTCGGCCTCGCAGGCCTATTACGAGACCGGTTGGACGTCGCTGTTCAATCTTCCGGGCGGACTTCTGGTCGACATCATCTATGTGCCGCATTGGAAGATCAAGGTCATCACCAAGCTGATAACGATCATCATCGACCGGGTCTGCCCGCCGGATGACGACAACACCCCGCCGCCGCGGAGAGACATCAGGGTGAAGTCGCCGATTCACTTCGATCCGCCGCCGCCGCCGAAGGGCCGCACCGCCAATGACACGCCCCCGATCAGTGTGCGCGTGTTCAACGATCCCGGCCTTACGATCGATCTGCCTTCCCAACCCGGACGTGGCGGCAAGGTTCGCCGCGGTGGTGACAATAGCGGCCGCGGTGGTGACAGTGGCGGCGGCAGGATCAGCCGCGTCGACGGCGGTGGGTCGAACTGGAAGCGGCCGCACGTCAGCATCCTGAATTCCTATGGGCACGGGCTCAACCTCGGCACCACCGGCCCGGTGCGGAGCCCCAGCCTCGCCATCGGCCCGCGCGTGAACGCTGTGGGCATGGGCGGAAGAAACGGCTTCAGCGCGATCCGCTGAATCGCGGCCCATCGCAATATCGGCAACGGCATGGCGCGATCGCTTCGATCGCGCCATTGCGGTTTCTCACGAGACTTGATCCCCGGCTAATTGCCCACGCCCTGTGGCCGGGAAGGTCCGCGCGATGGCCGCGACCTCCCTGAACCAGGCTTCGTACCAACTCTCCGATCCCGCTCTGACGGTGCGGCGGATGACCAAGGTCACCGCTGTCGGATCGCGACTTGTCTCGGCGACTTTACGCCCGCACTCATAAGCTGTACTTGCTACTTTCCAGCCTTGAATGAGGTTTTCAGCGCGTACTGGTGCTCGCCCTCGAGAACAAGTTCACCTCGTTGGTTGTGCACCGTCGCCCGCGTGGTCACTATACCGGTGTCTCCTCGCGGTGTAAGCGCGGTAATTTCCAGTGCAGGATAGAGCGTATCTCCAGAGTGCACCTCCTTGAGGAATTTGCATGACGCACTGGTAAACGCCACGAAAACGTCGCCGATATATTGCGGAAAGAGCGTAGCACCTGGAGCCGTGAAGGCGAAAACCTGTAAGCCATGCACTACGGGAGCAATATGCCCATGCCGTCGTGCATATTCCACATCGTAGTGGATAGGATGATTGTCAGCCGAAACCGTTTGGAAGGCGGCGGCGTGTGCATCTGTAAGTGTGCGGCTCGGGGCGCGGAAAACGTCGCCGACGCGTAGGTCCTGAAACCTTCGTGGCGGTACAACAGTAAAGTTGACCGGATCGAAGTCGCGAGGTTGCTTGGAGCGGACGGCTTCCACGCTCATACATGATCTCCTAATACGATTTGGTCCACGCGATTTGGCCCATGACGGGAGGGTCAGGTTGCTTGTGATCAAGTATCCCCCGTGAATCGCGAAACGAGTTAAGCGATCCAAAACTTGCCAAGTTTCCCCGAACGAGGGCGCCAGTCTGCGATTCTGACCAAAAGTCAATGCAAGCGAACACTGGGTTCACGGTCGAACACGGCATGGCGCGATCGCTTCGATCGCGCCATTGCGGTTTCTCACCAGACTTGATCCCCGGCCAATTGCCCGGCAGATGCGCCGGCGGCGGGGCGCTCGTTCGCCACCGCTTGGCGCATGGCGAGCGCGATCAGCCCGGAGATCGCGAGGCCGATGCCGATGATGAGGAGCGCAAGCGAATATTCGCCGGTCGCGGCCTTGATCCAGCCCATGAAGTAGGGGCCGGCGAAACCGCCGAGATTGCCGATCGAGTTGATGAGCGCGAGGCCCCCGGCCGCGGCCGTGCCGGTCAGGAATGCGGTCGGCAGCGTCCAGGAGGTTGCGATGGCCGCATAGATGCCGATCAGCGCAACGCTGAGCGCGATGGTCGAGAGGATGGGATTGCTCACGTAGGCGCTGCCGATGAGCCCCAAGCAGCCCGCGAAGGCCGGCAAGGCGACGTGCCACGGCCGCTCCCGCGTGCGGTCCGAATGGCGCGTCCAGGCCACCATCGCGATGGCGGCGGCGAGCGTCGGCAGTGCCGCGATGAAGCCGACCTCGAGATTGCTCAGCCCACCGAAACCCTTGACGATCTGCGGCAGCCAGAACGTCACCCCATAGAGGCCGGTGACGAGGCCGAGGTAAAGCACGCTCAACGCGAGGACGCGGCCGCTGCCAAGGGCCTCGCCGAGCCGGTACTTGCGCACGGAATCACGGTGCGCGCGCTCGCGCGCTAGCGTCGTCTCGAGCCATTCGCGCTCGCTCGCCGTGAGCCAGCTCGCTTGGCTCGGCCGGTCGGTAAGGTAGCGCCAAACAACCACGCTCAGTATCACCGGAGGCAGCCCCTCGAGGATAAAGAGCCATTGCCAGCCATGCAGGCCGAGCGTGCCCTCGAGGCCCAGGAGCCACCCGGAAAGCGGCGAGCCGATGACGCCCGAGATCGGGATTGCGGCCATGAACAGGCCGACCATCTTGGCCCGGTGCTCGGCAGGGAACCAATAGGTGAGGTAGAGCACGACACCGGGAAAGAATCCCGCCTCGGCGGCTCCGAGCAGGAAGCGGCCGACATAGAAGCTTGGTTCGTTCCAGACCAGCGCCATCGCGGCCGAGACCAGGCCCCAGCTGAGCATGATGCGCGCGATCCATTTGCGCGCACCAAGCTTCTCCAGCACCAGGTTGCTTGGCACCTCGAAGAAGAAATAGCCGATGAAGAAGATGCCGGCGCCAAAGCCGAAAACGGCGCTGTCAAAGCCGAGATCCGCGTTCATGCTGAGTGCCGCGAAGGCGACATTCACGCGGTCGAGAAAGGCCACGAAATAGCAGAGCATCAGCAAGGGCGCGAGGCGCCACGCGACCTTGCTGGCGATCAGCCGATCGCGCTCGTCGATCGGGCTCGCGCCGGCGTCCGACACCTCAGCGCTCAGCCTGCCGGGGCGAGCCGTACCTCTTGATGAAGGCAATCGTCAGGCCGACCGCCTTGATCGAATTGGGCGCGAAAGGATGCTCGTTGACGAAGGTGTGGTGCTCGCCCTCCAGCAGCTGCAAATCGAGCGTGCCGCCGGCCCCGCGATAGTCGGCGGCGAAGCGCTGGGCGAGCTCGACCGTGGTCCATTCGTCTTTGGTGCCCTGGAAGACCAGGGCCGGGGGCAGGAAAACCTTCTCGCCGTGCTCGATGATGAGGGCCGGCGTGGCCTCGAGCTGGGTCGCTTCGTTGCCGAAGAAGGTGTCGTGATTCTGGGCGAGGTCCGGCCGGTCCTGGGCCTTGGCGAGCTTGTAGCGCTCGAGCGGAAACAGCACGCCCCAGCCCGAGACCACGAAGGCAAGCTTGGCGTCCATCTCGGGCGCTTCCGGCAGCGGCAGCGCCCGATAGCGCGAATCGTCGGGCCGGATGGCGGCGAGCAAGGCCTGATGGCCGCCGCTCGAAGTGCCGTAGGCGCCGACCCGGTCGGGACTGCTGCCGAACTCGGACGAATGGGCCTTGAGCCAGCGGATGCCATAGTTGATGTCCTGCAACGACGCCGGGTAAGGCGCCTCGGACGAATTGCGAAAATCGATCGACAGAACCACGATGCCGGCGGCCGCCAGATCGAGCGCGGTATTCTGGCCATCGGTGCGGTTCTTGTTGGACCAGGCGCCGCCATGGATCTGGAGCACCGCCGGAAAGGGCCCGCTGCCGCTCGGCTGGTAGAGCCGCGCCAGCCGCACCTTGTCGCCGTTGCGCTGATAGACGATGTCCTTGACCATGAATTCGTAGGCGGCCTTGCCGTCACGGTCTTTCTGCGCTTGCGCCAGGCCCGTCGCCGGCATCATCGCGATGCCGAGCATCGCCGCGCCTGCCTGCAGCAGACCGCGCCGTGCAAGATTGCTGGTCATGTCATCTCTCCCTTTTCGCCTTTGCGGTATTGCCGTGATCGTAGCTCACGACCGGGGTTCCTGCCACCAGGAATCGGGTGCCACGGGACTCGGGCATCACCGCGCGGCCTGGACATCGGGTCATCTTTCGCTGTTAGTATGGCGTCGCCAAATGACCTCCCTTTCGTTCGTTCTGCTCGCCCTCACCATCGTCTTGAGTTCCTTCGTTTCCGGCGTGTTCGGCATGGCGGGGGGCATGATTCTGCTCGGCGTGCTGCTGAATTATCTCGACGTCGCCGCCGGCATGATCTTCTTCTCGATCATCCAGTTCTTCGCCAACGGCTGGCGTGCCCTGCACTGGCGCCGCTATGTGCTCTGGCCGATCTTCGCCTGGTATTTGCTGGGCGCGGGGATCGCGTTTGCGCTCATGTTCGCGATTTCGTTCGTGCCCAACAAGGCGATTGTCTATCTCACCTTGGGGCTGATGCCGTTTGCCATCGAGGTCCTGCCCGCGACACTGCGCCCCAATATCGAGTGGCGCGGCGTCCCGTTCGTGACCGGCGTCCTGACTACGATCGTTCAGGTCCTGGCCGGCGTCGGCGGCCTCTTCCTCGACATTTTCTTTCAGAAGAGCACGCTCGATCGCAAGACCACCAACGCCACCAAGGCGGTCGTGCAGTCGCTGAGCCACGTCGTGCGGGCGGGCTATTTCGGCTCGGTCTCGGGCATCGGCGATGTGCCGCTGTGGGCGTGCGTGCCGGCAATCCTGCTGGCGATCGCCGGGACCTCACTCGCTCCCTTTGTGCTCGAGCGGATGACCGACCACGGCTTTCGCCGGTGGACCCGCAGGGTGATCTTCGCGGTCAGCGCCGTCTATCTGGTGCGGGCGGCCTGGCTGCTCTGGCCCCGATAATGCTCTGACCATGGTGCCCGGCCCGGTAGTGCGCCGCCACCAGCCGGTGTATGATCCGCCAAACAATGATTTACCCCTCCCGGCAAAAGGGTGTTTGGCGATGATCCTGTTTCCCGCAATGATGGTCGGTGGGCATCTGTTGATCGCGGTGGTGGACAAGGTTCCCGAGCTCAATTTCGAGCCGATCTGCCGGGAGGCTGCCGGCGGGAACCTGGGACTCAAGGACGACACCGCGATCTGCATCGGAGACGAAAGGGCGGCCCGCGATGCGCTCGCAAAGCGGTGGAGCGAGTTCGAATCCGCGGATCGCACACGTTGCATCCGCATGTCCACCATGAATCGTACGGCGTCCTATGTCGAGGTGCTCACCTGTCTGGAGATGGACCGGGATGCCAAGGGGCTGCGCCAGAGGGCGGATGCCGGGATCATTGCACCCGAGCCGGCTCTCCCGCATGTACGGGAAGAGACCGACGTCCCGGTTCCAGACGTTCGGCTGGCGCTCCAGCCCGCTTCCGCTCCGCCTCCGGCTCCGCCGCTGCCGCTGGAACCTCGACCCGCATCCGGCCTTCTGCAAATCCTCTGCCTTCCCGGTCTCAGGGCCATTCTTCCCGCCTGCCGTCCTTCCGCAGGAAACCGTTGATCATTCGGGCGCCGCTTCCCAGCCGATCTGAAACCGCTCTCTTGATGTAGAAACAAGCGAAACGGAGCCCGGCATTTGCCGCGGCGTAGCTGCGGCATTCGTTGCGCCGGTCCTCGCCGAGCTGGACGTAACCGGCAGATTGCCGAATTCGGCCGGCGTCATCGGCATCCGCGCTGCGCCCAGGTCGGCGAGCCGCGCCTGTAATCAAGACCCGCTAGGACCGCGTCCTACGCCTACCTATACCTTCGGAAATCTTCCGCGCCGGGAGGACTGCGCCGTCCTCAGCCGCGCGGGAGGGTCGCCGTTGAGCCCGTGCTCACGCGGTTCCATCGTTTGGCAGGCGAGCTGCCTGGTCCGCAGATAATCCGTGAATTCGCCGGCCGGCAGCGGCTTGGCATAGAGAAAGCCCTGCGCCTCTTCGCACTGCTCCTTGAGAAGAAATGCCGCTTCAGCTTCCGTCTCGACCCCTTCGGCGATGACCCCGAGCCCGAGATTATGGGCCATGGCGATCAGCGAGCGCACGATGGCGGCGTGCTCCGCGTTGTCGGTGATGTTTCGCACGAAGCTGCGGTCGATCTTGATCCGCGACAGCGGGAAGCGTGTCAGGTAGCTCAGGGAGGCGTAGCCGGTGCCGAAATCGTCGAACGCGAGCTTCACGCCTCGCTGGGAAAGCTTCTGCAGCAGCTCGATAGTATCCCCGTAGTTGAGCGCGACGTTCTCCGTGATCTCGAGCTCCAGCGCTTCGCCGGGCAGGCCGGTCTGCCGCAGCGCGTTGTCGATGTCCTTCAGCAGCGCCTCGCCGTGCAGATGCAGCTGCATCGGAAACAGATTGACGCCGATGCGGCCGAGCGGCAGCCCCATGGCGCGCCAAGCCGATGCCCGCTCGCAAGCCGCTTGGATGATCCATCTGCCGACGTCCGGCGCAATGGAACTGTCTGCGAGAGTCTCGATGAACGCCCATGGCTCCAGGACGCCGCGCTCCGGATGCCGCCATCGCAGCAGCGCTTCCGCGCCGACGACGGCACGGTCCGCGAGGCGGACTTCCGGCTGAAAATAAATCTCCAGCTCGTTCTCCGCGAAAGCGCGCCTGAGCTCGAGATCGAGTCCTCGCCGGGCCTGGGCGTGCGCACGAAGGACCGGCATGAAGAGCCGATAGGTGCCGCCGCCATCGGATTTGGCCTGATAGAGCGCAAGGTCGGCGTTTGCAATCAAATCATCGACATGCACGCCGTCGTTGGGTGCGATGGCGACCCCTGCGCTGCCGCCGAGGTGGAGAGCCTGATCATTTATCCTGAAGGGCTCCGCCAGCCGCTTGAGCATGGCATCGACGATTTCACCGACCACGCGGGGATCCCCGCAATCGGGAACGGTCACGACAAACTCGTCGCCGCCGAGCCGGAACACCTGATCGCGTCCGCCGCGGCGTTCGGCTGATTCGATCAAGCGGCTGCCGACCTCGATCAGCAGCTGGTCGCCGATCGAATGACCGAGCGTGTCATTCACGTCCTTGAAGCCGTCGAGGTCGAAGAGCGCAATCGACGTCGGCCGGCGGCCGCCGTCGGCGGACAACAGCTTTTCCAGCTCCTTCTGCAACGACAACCGGTTGGGCAGACCCGTGAGCGGATCGTAGTGCGCGAGGCGCCTCAATTGCTCCTCGGCCCGCTTGCGATCGGTGATGTCTTCGTGCGCCCAGGCGACGCCCCGCACCGTTCCGTCGGGGTGGTACATCGGAGCGGCCGCGATCTTGACATCGACGAAGGTGCCATCTTTGCGCCGGCGCCTGGCCTCGACGTCCCGGATGCTCTCCCCATTGCGCGCCCGCTCGTAGAGCGCCAGCGACTCCGCCCGTCCTTCCGGCGGCACAATCTTTACCGGCGTGCCGATTGTCTGCTCGGCAGTGTAGCCATAGAGCTTCTCCGCCGCACGGCTCCACAGCATGATCCGGCGGTCCAGATCGGAGCAGACAATGGCCACCGGCGAGGCATCGATAACGGCCGAGAGCGTGTCGTTGGACTGTTGCACCTCGTAATGACGCCGTTCGAGCGACGTCGCCATGCGGTTGAAGGTTTCCGCGAGATTTCCAACTTCGTCCCGCGTGTGCACCGCGCTGCGATGGCCGAGCGCGCCGGCCGCGAGCGCGGATGCGTCTTTCTCGAGTTGCTGTAGCGGACGCACGATTCGTCCTGAAAACATCCAGGCGATGGCAAATGCAGCGATGAGCGCGCTGTTGCCGAGGAAAGCGCCCCAGCGCAGGCGGGATGCCAATGTGGCAAAGGTTATATCCGTCGGCAGTCCGACCGAAACGAGCCAGGGGGCTTGGTGGGCGGTCGATGAGCCCGTGATGCGTTGGACGTTGTCGGACCAGACTTCGATCGCGCTGGTCTCCTTGGCCGCCAGGTGTCGTGAGACATCTTCCGAACCGGAGAGGTCGCGGCCGATCCAATTTGGACCGTTCTCACTCTGCGCGACGACGATTCCATGTTCGTTGACGATCCGAACGACGCTCCCGGGGGGAAGGCCCTGTATCCGAAACGCGTCTTGGAAAAGCTTGAGACGGGTGCCGACGGCGAGAACGCCGCGCAATCGTCCTTTTTGATCTTCGACCGGGTTGCCGATGGCGAGCACCCATTCTCCGGTCAGTTGCGTGCGGACGACGTCGCCGATCGCGAGACGTTGGCCTGCCAATATGCGTTGGAAGAATGTCCGATCGCGGGCATAGGGGCGACCGACCCCTACTGACGAAGTTCCGATGTTGGTTCCGTCAGGAGAATAAAGCAGGATGTTTGCGACAAAATCCGGCAATCTGGTCTTGATCTGCCGGAGCAGCGCATCGTTCGCCTCGGTGTCGGCCGGATTGGTCGAGACCGCCCGGCTGAGGCCCACCAGGAGGTTTTCGAGTTTGCTGATGTGGTCATCGAGCTGGGCGGCGAGCAATCTTGCCTCGTTGAGCGCGCGCTCGATCGCGGCGGCCTGATTATCGCGCCATTGGCTCCATAGGCTGGCGGCGACCAGGGCCAAGAGGGGCGTGACGGTCGCGAGCACCAGCACCAGAAGCTTCGATCGAATGCTGCGAGGCAGCATCACCTACCCCATTCCAACGGCCTCGCTGGGCCGGAATGCGGATATCACGCACGGCCAAGACGGAGCCTGAAGTCTATATTTGAACCGCATTTCAATGGGGTTGCGGGGCTCCCGGGCGGCAACCATTTTTCCTTATTACGTTTAATCGCGCTTTAATGCTTTCCAAAGCTTTGCATGCCTGGGGGCGCGCTGGACGCCGGATCCCGGCGTTTGCGTTTCAAAACCCCAAGGCGGACAAGGGTTCTGCGCGCGTGCGGGTGGGCGCATCTGCCGTCAATTCTCGCAGCCCGGGGCGCATCCCTATTGCAGACCGATCAACGGCCAGTAGACGGGGACCAGCACCAGGAGAACGAGGAACTCGACGATCGTAAGCCATGCACCCATGATCATCAGGTCGCGGGCTGCGAAATAGCCATACGAATAGCCCACGATGAGCACTCCCGCGAGAACCGTGATGATGCTGCACGGCAGGAAGGCGAGGAACCAGTAGCTCCAGAGCACCTCGACACCGCCCCCTTTCTCGATGAGTCCGCGGGCGGTGATCGAGCCGGCGCCGGCGATGATCATCTTGTCGAAGATGTTGGCGGTATAGCTGAGGATCAGAAACATGCCGCGCGACACGTTGTGTCCCGGCGGCGATTTGAACGCCTCCGCCAGGCCAAGCGCGATCGATGCCATGATGACGACCCGCGCGATGCCGGAAGGGACGATGAAGGTCAGCAGGAAGTCGGTGACGATCAGACCGAGCAGGATGCGCGGATAGGTGCGGATAGGTAATGCCGACGCGCAGCATGACGAAGTAGGCGATCCGACGCGCCACCCCGGATCGGGTGGCGATGACGCCCAGCAACAGCGCGCCAAACAGGAACCAGGCCGTATCATTGGAAAAGCCGCTGAAGGCCACCGGAAATTTTTCGATGCCGAGCGCCCAGAAGAGAAAGCAGCCGACGAATCCCGCCAGCGCATAGTCCATGGCCCGGGTAATCCACGCCACGACCATGAAGGCGACCACGGCGAACGCATGCTGCGTGACCGGCTCGAGCGGCAACGGGGCAAACCACACCGCCAGCGGAACCAGGATGCAGAGAACCTGGCCGACGATGACGACAGGCGAGTTCGGGTCCTCCAGCGATATTTCACCGGACGGCAGCGCGGAACTCGTATGAGCGGTCACCATGAGGCTACCTCCTTGCAGGATATGGGCCTTACATCGTCCGCCTGGCGTGGGGCGGCTTGTTTAGAGTTTGGTAATCTGGCGGGCCGATAGTCCTGACACTACAGCGCGAATGGAGCCTCGGCCCAACGACCAACTCGGGCCGGGGCTCTTTCATCTTAGCGCCGGCTTGAGGGCTTCGCTGGTGTCCGACCTCTCCGCCTCGGGGACAGGTGAAGCGGCGTCGGGCCAATCCCATCTTTCGCATCTTTGGCAATTGCGGTAACGTCGCTCCAGCTGCCCTCGATGGGAATGTGCCGGAACTCCCAAGCGCCGAATCTTCAATCACCAAGTCTTCGAGCACCAAGTCTTCAAGCGTCGATCTTCGAACGCAACGGGCAGCAAGGTTCGCCATCGGCAGGCACCGCTCCTCAGCCGGTTCTTTTTCGGCGCAACAAGACATTCGTGTTCCACCGGCGTGCTCGCTGCAAGCTGCGGGCGGCCGGCGATGGAATCGATCGCACGGGGAGGACACCATGTTTGATCGAAGCCCGATCGGCACCGCGGCCGTGACGCTTGCGGCCGCGCTTGTCGCGAGCCTGAGCTGCGCACAGGCCTTTGACGACGCCCGGTATCCTGATCTCTCGGGCCAGTGGGTGGGGGTGCGGCTCCCGGTCGGTGGCCAGCCGGCATTCGATCCGACCAAGCCCTGGGGGCTCGGCCAACAGGCGCCGCTGACGCCTGAATATCAGGCTGTGCTGGACAAGAGCGTCGCCGACCAGGCCGGCGGCGGCCAGGGCAATTGGCACACCGGCGCCGACTGCCTGCCGCCCGGCATGCCGGCCATGATGACGGCTTTTCAGGCCATGGAGATCATCGTGCTGCCCGAGACCACCTATGTGCGGATCGATCATGCCCATGATTCCCATCGCCGGATTTATACCGACGGCCGCGACTGGCCGACGGAGGTCGAGCCCACCTTCATGGGCTATTCCATCGGCAAATGGATCGATGAGAATCACGATGGGCGCTTCAACGTGCTCGAGGTCGAGACCCGCCACTTCAGGGGCCCCCGGGCCCTCGACCCGGCCGGCATGCCGACCCACGCGGACAATCAATCCATCGTCAAGGAGCGCATCTATTTCGACAAGCGCGATCCCAAGCTGCTGCACGACGAGATCACCTTGATCGACAATGCCTATACCCGCCCTTGGACGGTGTTGAAGACCTACCGGCGCGATCCATCCGAGCATCCGGTCTGGCAGGAGTATTATTGCTCCGGCGATCAGGAGCTGATCAAGATCGGCAAGGAGACCTATTACCGCGGCGGCGACGGCAACCTCATGCCCACCCGGAAGGGCCAGCCGCCGCCCGATCTGAAATATTTCAAGCCGCAATAATGGCAAGTAGCGCCTAGTGAGTAGTAAGCAGGGGCTCAACCATTCGCCATTCGCCATTCGCTTTTCGCCCCCCAAAAGGAGATCGCAATGCGGGATGATCCCGATCGCACCCGACGCTGGCTCATCAACGTGAGTGGGGCGGCGCTGTTGTCGAATGTGGTTCCGGCCGCGCCGGCATTTGCGCAAGGCACGCCCGCCAGCAAGCCCGGCGCGGCAAAGCAAGCCTTCGAAGAGCCCGTCAAGGAGGAACCGCTCTCTCCCGTCACCGTGGCGCTGGCGAGCTACGTGTCGGGAACGCTCGATCGCGAGCTGCCGGCGCCGGTGGTCGCCAAGACCAAGATGCATGTGCTCGACACCATTGCCGCGACGGTATCGGGCGCGCGGCTCAAGGCCGGCGTCGCCGCCGCCCGCTATGTGGAAGGTCTCGGCGGCAAGCCCCAGGCGACCGTGGTCGGCACCGGCCTGTTGACGTCGAGCGTCAATGCGGCGCTCGCCAACGGCATGGCGGCCCATGGCGACGAAACCGACGATTCCCATCTCAAGGCCCGCTTCCATCCGGGCTGCGGCATCGTGCCGGCCGCGCTTGCCACCGCCGAAGCCGCCGGCCGCAGCGGCAACGATCTCCTGCGCGCGGTCGCGCTCGGCTACGACATCGGGGCGCGGGTGATCTACGCGCTCGGCTTCGGCGCGCTCTATACCGAACGGCACAGCACCCACAGCCTGTCCACCACCTTCGGCGCCACCGCGGCCGCCGCCGCCATGCTGCGGCTGGATCCGACCCAGGTGCGCCACGCGATCTCGTTTGCGGCGCAGCAGGGTTCCGGCGTTCCCTATTGGGAACGCGACCGCGAGCATATCGAGAAGGCGTTCGACTTCGGCGGCATGGGGGCGCGCAACGGCGTGAGCGCCGCCACCATGATCGCGGCGGGCATGACCGGCATCGACGATCCGCTCAGCGGCGACAAGAATCTGTTCACCGCGCTCGGCGGCGACAAGCCGGAGCCCGCCGAGCTCACCGCCGAGCTCGGCAAGCGCTTCGAGATCATCGACACCTCGATCAAGAAATGGTGCGTCGGCTCGCCGCTGCAGTCGGTGCTCGATTGCGTCGCCGAGCTCCTGAAGGACCCGGACGTGCGGGCCGGCAGGATCAAGCGCATCGTGGTCGACATGCCGGCGGATCGGCTGCACATCGTCGACAACAAGACCATCCCGGATATCTGCCTGCAGCATCTGGTCGCCCTCATGATCGTGGACGGCGGCGCCGGCTTCGACAGCGTGCATGATTTCGCCCGCATGAGCGATCCCAAGGTGCTCGCCATCCGCAAGCTGGTCGAGGCGGTGCCGAACCAGGAACTGGTGACCGCGGTGCCGGCCCGCCAGGCGATCGTGCAGATCGAGACCGCGGACGGCCGCGCGCTGCGCCACCGCACCTACGAGGTGCGCGGCACGCCGGGAAATCCGATGGACCAGAGCGAGGTGGATGCCAAGGCGCTCGATCTCATGGCCCCGGTTATCGGCGAGGGCAGGGCGAAGGAGCTCATCGCCGCTATCGGCAATCTCGATCGCTTCGGCCCGGTCGCCGGCTTGCGCCGTCTGCTGCAGGCGTAAACCCGGAAAGGCAGGCGCCCGCGGCGGCGAGCGCCTACCTCGCGGAAGCAGGGTTGCGGAGTTTTCGGGGCAAGATCGCGCGACCGGCACATGCCGCCGGCCGGTCCCGACCACTACCCCGCAGTACCAGTTGCGGCCGGGACCGCACCTCTCTTCTTTCGTCGAGAGGCAGGTGAGTTTAGGTCAATTGCGCAAGCCGCGGTCCGCTCATCGTGTTTTAACTTTAACGCAGCACGCTGGCGCAAACTGGAGCATTTTCGGCGGCGGGCCCGAGATCGAGCTTTCAAATCCCCGTATCGGCGGCGAAGCGTGCACCGGCCGCCTCCCGCATCGCCACGTAACGCCTTCCGGCCTCCTCGACCGCCTGATGGGCGCGCTGCACGGCGGGACGGGCGTGGATGGCGCCGAACCAGCGCTTGATGTTGGGATAATCCTCGAGCTTTTGCCCCTGGTGCTTGGGGTTGCGCAGCCAGACATAGGTGGTCATGTCGGCGATCGAATAATCGCCGGCGAGATATTCGACCTCGCCAAGCCGCTTCTCCATGACGCCGTAGAGCCGGGCCGCCTCCTTGACATAGCGATCGACGGCGTAGGGTATCGGCTCCGGCGTCTTGTCGAGGAAATGATGCGCCTGCCCGAACAGCGGCCCGACATTGGCCATCTGGAACATCACCCATTCGATCACGTGGTAGCGGCCGGCGCCGTCCTTGGGCATGAAGCGGCCGGTCTTGTCGGCGAGATAGATCAGGATCGCGCCCGACTCGAACAGCGCCAGCGGCTTTCCGCCCGGGCCGTCCTGGTCGATGATGGCCGGCACCTTG
Organism: Xanthobacteraceae bacterium; assembly: GCA_036502925.1. Classification (GTDB taxonomy): domain Bacteria; phylum Pseudomonadota; class Alphaproteobacteria; order Rhizobiales; family Xanthobacteraceae; genus VAZQ01. The sequence continues at coordinate 3,486 of DASXXS010000328.1, read as the reverse complement.
CTGTTGGGGCAGATGGCGACGAATTGCGGCCTGAACTGCTCGCCCTTGTGGATGTCCACCATGTGCAACCGGTAGGGCAGCGAGGTCTCCTCCAGGAAGATCGGGATCTTGCGGCTGTTGCCGGTGGTCCAGGTGTAGACGTCGATCACTTCGGTCTCCCGTGGATGATGTGAGAAGTGAGTGGCGAGTAGTGAGTAGTGAGTGGTGAGTAGCGAGTAGCGGGGGCTGCACCAGTCACGAGTCGCCACTCACTACTCACTACTCACTACTCCCCATTCGCTACTCGCTACTCGCCATCTCTCAAAACCTCGCGTTGATCCAGCTCGCCGCATAGTCGAACAGGTTCTTCACGCTGTTGGAATATTGGTCGGGCGTGCGCTCGCAGGCGGTGCAGGGCGTGAAGCCGTGCACGGCGCCTTCGATCACGATGAAGTTCTTGTCCCTGCTGTGCGCCATGTCGTAGTGCCGCTCGTTGTCGCGGATGAAATAGTGCGCCCCCATGGCGGCGAACAGGACCGGCACCGAGATCGATTGGACCGCGCAGACGGTCGAGTTGTTGCTCGAGCAGTAGTCGATGTCGTCCATCGAGTTGCGGGCCCGGATCGCCTGCGCGCTCAAGAACGAGCGCAGCGTGTAGACCTTGGTGCCGGTGCGGAAGCGCAGGTTGTCGCGGGCGAGCTTGGGGTCGGCGACGAACACGCTTCTGATCATCTGTTCCGCGATCGTGCCGTCGTTGCGCAGAAGCCGTTCCGGCCGTGCCGTGGCGTTGACCGCCGCGATATCGGGCTCGGCGACGAACAGCGCCGCCGATGCGCCGGGCCCGGCGCCCGGGTTGCCGCCGCGCGGGATCACCAGGATGTCGTCGTCGGGATAGGGGTAGTCGTTGCGCTTCATGCGCTCGAGCTTGGCGCGGGCGATGTCGATCAGGGCGTTCATGCGATCGGCCTGCGCTTTGAAGTAGCGGGCCTGGAAGGCGGCGGAATAGCTCGACGGTCCGTTCGGATTGAAACCGTTCTTCGGATCGAAAGGATCGAGCTCGGGAATGAGCGGCGCGTCCGGCGGATTATTTTCGTTCGCGACGGCCGGATTGAGGCCGCGCAAGGTATTTATGGAGTTTCCCGGATGGGCGTCGGCGAAGATGATGCCATCGGCGGGGGTCAGGCCGGCGAGGTCGTCGCCGCATTCGGAGAGCTTGTTTGCCCCCCTGCAATAGGCGGGTCCGTTTTCCGCGACCGCCTGATAAAGCGCCATCAGCGGCCCGCCGCCGCTATGCGCAAACAAGACGACCTTGCTGATGCCGGGCTGGGCGCGCAGAAAATTGACCCCGGCCTTCACGTCGAGCGGCAGCATCTCGAAATCGACCAGCGCCTCGTTGTTCTCAAATCGGGTATTCATGCAGAGCATCATGAACCCGCGTCGCGACAATTCGGTGCAGGCACGATGCGCCAGAAAGTTGGCGGTGCGGTGCATCACCAGGATGCCCACATGCGGCGCCGGGCCGGCATCGGGCCGGTAAAGCGCGGCCTTGCTGGTGCCCGGGAAGGCGATGAATTCCGGCTTGCTCTGCGCCACGGCCCATTGTGGTGCCAGCAAGGTCAGTGCTGCCACCAAAGCCGAGCGCCACAACCAATCTCTGGGCATTTGTCTCTCCCTGGCCTGTTGCGCCGATGTTGGCTGGCAGGATGTTGGAACGCAAGGTGGGTTCCGCCTTGCCGATGATTCACTTGTCCCGGCCCTGAGCCGGCACCGTTCCAAACCTTGTCCCGGGCTTGACCCGGGATCGTTCCAAGCTCGGAGTTTGAAACGATCCCCGCCTTCGTGGGGACGGAATCTGGAACGGTCCCGGCTCAGGCCGGGACAAGGCTTGCACGGGTGGTGGCTCCTCGACAGATCGACTAACCTGCGCCACGGGAGAGGTATTCCATGTCGTCATCGCAGGGGCGGGCGGCAACGCTCAGCTTTGTCGAGCGTCACGGCCTGTGGAGCGACGAGCAGGTCGAGGCCGCCGCCAGGATCGACAAGCTGATCGAAGAGCGGTCGCTCGAGGTCGTGCGCCTGTCGTTCCCCGATCAGCACGGCATCCTGCGCGGCAAGACCGTCATGGCGGCGGATGCCGCGCGCGTCATGCGCAACGGCTGCTCGATCACCACCACGCTGCTGGCCAAGGATACCTCGCACCGGACCGTGTTTCCGGTGTTCACCGCCGGCGGCGGCTTCGGCATGGCGGAGATGGAAGGCGGCGGCGACATTCTCATGATCGCGGACCCGTCGAGCTTCCGCGTCCTGCCGTGGGCGCCGCACACCGGCTGGCTCATCTGCGACATCTATTTCGGCGACGGCCGGCCGGTGCCGTTCGCGACCCGCCATGTTTACCGGCAGGCGCTGCGCCGGCTCGCCGATGCGGGCTTCGATTTCAAGGTCGGCCTCGAGGTCGAGTTCCACGTCTTCAAGCTCGACGATCCGCGGCTTGCGCCCGCCGACGCGACCTGGCCGGGCGAGGCGCCGCAGGTGAGCTTCATCTCGCAAGGCTATGCGTATCTCACCGAGACGCGCTTCGATCAGACCGAGCCCATCCTGGAGGCGGTGCGCCGCGACGTGGTGGCGCTCGGCCTGCCGCTGCGTTCGGTCGAGATCGAGCTCGGGCCGAGCCAGTGCGAGTTCACCTTCCACCCCGAGATCGGGCTCGCGCCCGCCGACACGATGATGCTGTTTCGCAGTGCCGTGAAGCAGATCTGCCGCCGGCTCGGCCATCACGCCAGCTTCATGTGCCGGCCGCGCCTGCCCAACGTGTTGCCGTCGGGGTGGCATCTGCACCAGTCGCTGCGCGACCGGCGCAGCGGCGGCAATGCGTTCGTACCGGCCGAGGAGGGGCAGGTGCTGTCGCCGGTCGGCCGCGCCTTTCTGGGCGGGCTCATCGAGCATGCGGGCGCAGCGGCTGCGTTCACCACGCCGACCATCAACGGCTACAAGCGCTACCGTCCCTATGCGCTGGCGCCCGATCGCGCCATCTGGGGGCATGACAACCGCGGCACAATGGTGCGCGCGCTCGGCGGGCCGGGCGATGCGGCCACCCGGCTGGAGAACCGGGTCGGCGAGCCGGCCGCCAATCCGTATCTCTACATGGCCTCGCAGATCGTGGCCGGGCTCGACGGGCTCAAGCGCGAGCTCGATCCGGGCCCGTGCGCGGACACGCCCTATGAGACGGCGGCGCCCTTTCTGCCCAGGAGCCTCGATGAGGCGCTGACGGCGCTGCGCCAGGATGCCTGCTTTGCCGAAGGCTTCGGCCAGGGCTTCATCGATTATTACCTGCGCATCAAGCAGTTCGAGATCGACCGCTGCCAGGCCGAGGTGACCGAGTGGGAGCAGAGGGAATATTTCGAGCTGTTTTGAATGTTCCACCGGACGCGCGCGCCCTGTCGTCCTGTAATCGCTTACCATCAAAGCACGCGCGCCGAGGACCCGCGACCCGCGCAATTCCACCGCTTT
>DASXXS010000327.1:0-15824 GCA_036502925.1 Xanthobacteraceae bacterium | reverse complement strand
CATCGAGGGCACCTACATGGTGCTCAAGGATTCGCCGCTCAAGGTGGTGGCCGACGTCGATCGTCCCGGCGTGCGCATCGCGGTCGGGGTTGGCTCGGCCTACGACCTTTACCTCACGCGCACCCTCAAGAACGCGACCCTCGTGCGGGCAAAAACCGGCGGCGGGCGCGCCATGATCGATCTGTTTCTGGCCGACAAGCTCGAGGCCGCCGCCGGGGTGAAGCAGCCCCTGGTCGAATACGCCAAGACCGATCCGAACGTGCGGGTGATGGATGGCCGCTTCCAGGTCATCGAGCAGGCGATGGGGACGCCCAAGGGCCGCGCCGCCGCGGCGCGCTACCTGCGCGGATTCATCGAGGAGATGAAGGCATCCGGCTTCGTCGCCGACGCGCTCAAGCGCAGCAACCAGCCCGACGCTGAGGTCGCCCCGCCGGCCGGGATTTGATCCCGAAATGTAGGGGCGGCCCTTGTGGCCGCCCGGTCGCCGCCCGGTCGCTGCGCCCGAGGCGGGCGGGATTTGATCCAGAAATGTAGGGGCGGCCCTTGTGGCCGCCCTATCGTTGCGCCTGAGGCGGGCGCCCACGAGGGGCGCCCCTACCGATTGAAATAGCGCAGGTCGGGCGGCGGCTGGTCCTTCTTGGTGGGCATAAGGTAGCCGTCCGCGCTCACGAAGTAGCTGTCCTTGCCGACCCAGACGTGGTGGTTGTCCTCGGAGCAATCGACGAACATCCAGATCGGTTTCATCTCGCGCCGGTAAGGCCGCGATACCGTCCAGGGACGTGTCAGCGCATGGTCGACGGTGGTGATGTCGATGTGCAACAGGTCCTTGTCGGCCTTGTCGAGATAGAACCGCTCCTTGATGATGCTCTGCCCATCCTCGTGCAGCGGAATGCCGGTGCCCTCGAAGGTGCGCGGACCCTTGAAGCCGCGGCTCTCGACCTCGAGCAGGTTGAAGCGGCCGTCGCCGTTCTCATCGATCCATTTGCCGATCGAATAGCCGTTGAAGGTGGGCTCCACTTCCTTGGGCCAATTGCGGCCATCGGTGAAGATGCGGCGCGGCTCGTTGTACTCGCTCAACATGTAGGTGGTTCTCGGCGTGACGACGAGCTCCATCGGATAAACGCCGATCATCATCCGCGGCATGCCGTGGGGGATGCACTGGGCGGTCGGGTCGCCGCCGAGCCCGCCGGCGGCGCGTTCGGCCAGCCTCGCTTCGTAGATGACCTTGTATTCCGCCGTCAGCGGCGCTTGCTGGCCGGGCCCCCGGGGTTTGGTGGCATCCCATTGCCCGTTTCCGAGTTCGTCCGGCTTCTTCCATTGGCCCGACCAGTCGGGATACTTCGACATATCCTGCGCCTGTCCGGCGGCTGGCCCAGCCGCGAGCCATGCTGCGAGCACTACGGCACCAATCAAGCTGCGGAACGGCATGACACGCCTCCTTAGAGCCCGAAGACATAGAGCACGAGCGCGTTTCGTTGCTCCTTGAGCTCCGGCGTATTGACCAGCCGGCCGCGGGCGACCGGGCTCGGTCCCGCTACGATCGCCACATATTGCTTGCCGTTGACCTCGAAAGTCATCGGCGGCGCCGAAAAGCCCGAACCGACATTGATCTTCCACAATTCCTCCAGCGTGGTGCTGTCGAACGCCGCCACCGTGCCGTCCAGCAAGCCGAGAAAGACCAGTCCGCCGCCGGTCGCCAGCGTGCCGCTATAGTTGGGATAGGGCAGGTGCGTGTTCTTCTTGATCTCGCCGGTCACCGGGTCGACGGCGGTCAGGTTGCTTTCAAAGCGTTCGGTCGTGCTGGAATTGCCGCCGTTCCAGCCTTTTTCCCTGCTGTGCTTCTCCCGGTCGATCGCGATGGTCGTGCAGGCCGTCAACGCGGGTATGTACAAGAGCTTGGTTTGCGGGCTGTAGGAGCTTGGCCAGTAATTGTTGCCGCCAGCCTGCGACGGACAGACCTTCTTGGGCGGTTGGCCGGGATCGAGATTGCCGATACCCGCATAGGTCTGGATGTTCTTGCCTGGGTCGTAATCGAGCGGCTTGCCGGTCTTCTGATCGATCCCCTTGGTCCAGTTGACGTTGTCCATATAGGGCTTGGCGAGCACGATCTGGCCGTTTGTTCGCTCCATCGTGTAGAGAAAGCCGTTCCGCCCGGAATGGACGACCAGCTTGCGCGCTTGTCCCGCCACGACGCCGTCGATCAGGATGTGAGTTCCGGCCGCGTCGTAATCCCACATGTCGCCCGGCGTATATTGGAAATACCAGTTCATCTTGCCGGTGTCGGGATCCCAGGAGATCGCGCTGTTGGTGTAAAGATTGTCGCCCGGCCGATAGGTCGGATCGAACATCGGCACCGGGTTGCCGGTGCCCCAGATGGTCTGGTTGGTGTCGGGATCGTAGGTTCCGGTCACCCACACGGCCCCGCCGCCGGTCTGCCAGGCATTGTGATTGTCCTTCCAGGTCTCGCTGCCGGGCTCGCCGGGCGCCGGGATGGTGAATTTGCGCCAAAGCAGCTTGCCGCTCGCGGCATCAAGCGCGCCGATCCAATCGCGAACGCCTTGGTCGCCGTTGGCCGCGCCGACGATGATCTTGTCCTTGACCGCAAGCGGTGCCGACGTGAAGGTCACGTCCGGCGTGTCGGCGAAGGAGGTTTCCCACACGACCTTGCCGGTTTCCTTGTCGGTGGCGATGATCCGCGGCGGCGCGGCGCCGGCGCCGGTGATGACCAGATTGCCCCACAAGGCGGCGCCGCGATTGCGCATCTGGCGCTCCTGCTTCGGGTCCATGCGCCATACGATCCGGCCGATGTCGCCGGCGCGGCCATCGATCTTGTAGAGCACGCCCCAGGAATCCGTGGTGTAGAGGAAGCCGTCCTCGGCAAGCGGCGTCGCCACGGTGAATTCGTTGCCGGTGGTTCCGCCGAGCGGGACCGCATAGGCGAGGTGGAGGCCCTTGACGTTGTCCTTGTTGATGCCCGCGAGCGGCGAGAACCGCTGACCATTGTAGGTGCGGTGGTTCATCAGCCAGTTGCGCGGCTCCTTGTCGGCGTTGACCAGCCGCTCCGACGTCACCTCAGCCGCTGGCGCCGGCGCCACGAGAGCGCCGCCGGCGAGAAGCGCCGCGTAACTTACAGCAAATGGGGTGCGCCAATTCATGATGTGCCTCTCTGTGGTTGCTCAAGAAGGTCGCATGGCGTCGCGGCGGCGGTTCGTCCCCGGCTGGTGCGCCGCGCCCTATGCCCATCCCAGGCGGGCGAGGATCGCGCGTCCCATGATCCAATCCTTGTCGTCCTCGGACAGGAAATCCAGTCCTTCCGTGAAATGGGTAACGCGTTGCCGGTAGGTCGCCTTGGTGAACGAGTTGGTCATGTCGGTCCCCCAGAAGCAGCGCCGCGGACCGAAAGCATCGAAGCAGCGCCGGATGTGGGGAGCCATGTCGCGGTACGGATAGGGCTCGAACGAATAGGCCGGGGCCGCCGACAGCTTGACGGAGACATTCGCGAACTTGGCGAGCGCGACCGTCTGGTCGATCGCTTCCGCCCGCTTGTCGGCCTTGGCGATGTCCAGCGAGAGTCCCATGTGGTCGATGATGAGGGCGAGCTGCGGATGCCGTTCCGCGATGCGGCTATAGTTCGACATCTTGCCGCCGAAGAACATGACCGGGATGCCGGCCTGCTCGGCCGCCGGCCAGAACCAATCCGCGGTTCCGTCGGTCAGCCAGGCGGCCTGGTCGCCGTTGAACGTCAGCCGGATGCCCAGCATTCCTTTCTGCTGCTTCCATTGCGGCAGCAGCGCGGGCGCTAGCGGGCTTGAGAGCGGGATGCGGCCCATGACGGCGAAGCGATCCGGATATTTGGTTGCGGCCTCGAGCGCATAGTCGTTGCGTTCGCCTTCCCAGGACGGCGGCACGATGACGACCCGATCGACGCCGGCCTCGTTCATCATGGGCAGCAGCTTGTCGTAGCCGAACGGTTCGGGCAGTTGCGCCACGCGCCCGGGAGGCCACGGCCGGTCGGGTGTTTGGGCCTTCCATTGGTGGACTTGCGAATCCACGATGATGCGGCGCGCGCCGGATTGCGCGGCCGGCGATTGAGCGGCGGCCGGCTGCGCCAGCATCGAGCCCGCACCGGCCCCCAGCGTGGCATTGAGGAAGCCTCGACGCGACAGCATCGCTGACATTGCTGACCCTCCCTGATCCCACCTGTGCCGGCGGTTTTCTAAAGGCCATAATCGACGAGGCTTCAGTATAGTCTATTCAGTCTCCCGCGACGATCGTGAAATCGGCCTGATGACTCTCCGGTGTCGTCGTCCGCGAAGGCGGACGATCCAGTAACCACTGTGGCCCGGTATCATTCAATGTCCGGTGGCGATCGCCGCCACCTCGGCGGCGTCCTGCGGCGGCTCATGTCCGCGCCACACCACATGCATGTCGGGACGCAGCAGCAGCAGATCGTATTCATAGATATCGCGGGCGATCTGATCCGGAATCTCAAGCGCCTGGACGGGTGCGCCATAAGCGCGGATGCCGCGTTCCAAGCCGGTGGTGTCGGCTTTGCTGCGGCCGAGCTTCAGGATCGTGTAGCCGTCCCCGATGCGGTCCTGCATGGCGGTGCCGTCGTCGAGCCAGACATGGGGAAGCCTGGCGCCCGGCCAGGTGGTCGGCTGATATTCGCGGAACAGGTGCTCCGGCCCGCCCGGGACGTCGCAGATGATCGGCGAATCGACATAGCGGTAGCCGAGCTCGGCGCCGATCATTTCATTGGTCTTGCGCTGCTCGATGTCGGCGGTGGCAATGAGAACATCCCGGGTCTGCTTGCCGGCCGGCGTGTTGTCGCCGATATCGGGACGCCACAGGGAACGCCATTTTCGCCGCCCGATGGTGGCATAGCGCGAGGCGCCGACATTGCGGTCGCCGATCTGCCGGCGCTCGAGCTCGTAGGCGGGCAGGAGGTTTGGTCCGCCCCAGCCCTGCAGGGTGCCGGCGAGCTTCCAGGCGAGATCGATCGCGTCCCCGACCCCGGAATTCATGCCGAGCCCGCCGGTCGGAATGACTAGGTGAACGGCGTCACCGGCCAGGAACAGGCGACCCTTCTGGTAGTGGTCGGCGAGCAGGAGGTTCTGCCGCCACGGATTGCAGGACAGCATCTCGTATTCGACCTTGATGCCGACGGTCTTCTCGAACTGCGTCTTCATTTCCTGGTCGGAATCCACGATCGAGTGCAGCGTCCAGTGCCGGGTCGAGTCCTGCATGATCAGCTGCGTGGCCTTGTCGTCCGCCACATGATAATGGCGACCCTGGCCGGGACCATTGCCGATGGGGATCCGCTCAAACAGCTCGTCGCAACGGAACAGCGCCTGGCGCAATGCCAGCGTGTTGCCTTCGCCGCGCAATCTGATGCCGAGCTCCCGGCGCACCGGGCTTGCGCCGCCGTCGCAGCCGACCAGATAGGCGGCGCGGATTTGCTCAGGCCCAGCCTGGTGATCCTTGACCGTCGCCGTGACGCCTCCGGGGTCCTGTCGCAGCGACAGAAACTCGCAGCCGAAGCGGACGCTGAGGCCCGGCGTAGTCTCCGCCACCGATTTGAGCAGCGGCTCGAGCGTGTATTGGGAGATGAGCTGATAGGGCTCGAGCGGAGCCGCGCCGTCATTGGTCGAGCGAATATCGAGCTTCGCCTGCGCGACCGAAGGGTAGGGCAGCCGCAAGAGCGGCGGCTGGTTCATGGCCAGGATGATGTAGACGTCCATCGGGCAGTCGGCGCGCAATCCTGCGGCGCGGATGCGGCCCGCCAGGCCCATGCGGTGATAGATTTCCATGGTGCGGGCGTTGGCGCGCTCCATCTTCGGCAGAAACGCCGGCGCTTCCTTCTGCTCGATGATGGTGCAGCGGATGCCGCGCCGGCCGAGATCGATGGCCAAGGTCAGGCCGGTCGGCCCGGCGCCCACGATCAGGACGTCGGTGTTTATATTTGTGTTCATCGATCCTCGTCCTTGTCCCGGCCTTGAGCCGGGACCGTTCCAAACTCCGGAGGTTGGAATGGTCCCGGCTCATAGCGCGTCGAAGACGCGCGTAAACGCGCTAATGGCCGGGACAAGCAATACTGATCACCCGGGCTGCGCGGCGGCGAGCGCCTGGCTGAGATCGGCACAAGAGGGGCTGCGATCAAGCCCCATCACGGCCTCGATGATACGCCTGCGCGCGGGCGCATCGAGATGGGCGGCGGTGACGGCGTTGAACTTGGCCATGACCGCGTCGGCATCGAGACCATGGCGCGAGAAGCCGGGCGGGTCGGGAACGTCCGCCACCAACATGCTGCCGTCGTCGCACCTCGCTTCGATCCGGCAGGGGAAGCTGCCGGGGGAGCGCGCATTCAGTTGGGCATCGACGGCGATCTCGAGCCGCGCCATCACGGCGCGCACCTCGGGATCGTTCCAACGCTCGTTCTCGAACTGGGCGAGGCCGAATTCGCCGTCCAGGAGCGCGACCGCGGCGAGGAAATTGAAGCTGTGGTCTGCCGCCTCCCGCGAGGTCGGATCGATGCGGCCCGGATCGTCCTTCTGGCGGCGCAGGAACGGCATGTCCGCCATGGCGACGCGGATGTGCCGGAGCCGGCCGACGTCGCCGTTGAGCGCGCCTTTGACCTGGCGGTTGAGCTCGATCCCGGCCGCCACAATGGCCTGACCGGTGGCGAGGCAAGGATAGGCCTTGATATTGGCGCGCATGATGTAGCTCTCGTCCGGCAGCGGTGAGGTCAGCGCCGCCAGCGCCTCGGTCTTGGAGAAGACCGGGCGCAGCCCATAAGGATTCTCCATGAGATCGAGCGGGCCGGTCACGCCGTGGCGGGCGAGCATCGCGGCCTGCATGCCGTTCTGGGCGACCAGCGCGTTCGCGAACGACTTGGCGGCCGAGATGGCGCCGTGGCGCACCGCCAGCGGGGTCGGCGCACGCGCGCCGCTGAGCGCCAGCGCCTGCGCCAGGCGCTGTTCATCGAGCCCCATAAGGCGGCCGGCGATCGCCGGCGCCACCAGTCCCGATATGGTGACGCCGTCCCAGCCCGAATCGCGCTCCATCAGCTCCTTGGCGCGGCCGAATATCTCGTAGCCGAGCACGATCGCGGCAATCAGCTCGCGCCCGGGCGATCCGCACATTTCGCCGGCCGCCAGCGCCACCGGAATATTATCGCTCGGATGGCCGCCGATCTCGCCCTTGCGGTTGTTCACATAGTCGTTGAGATCGAGAATGCGGATGAGCGCGCCATTGACCAGGACCGCATTGGGGGCGCTGGTCCTGATCGCGCGGCCGATCACGCTGCACTGGGGCGCGCCGCCCAGGTCGGCGAGCGTGGCGAGCACGGCGCGTGCGGAGTCTTCCTCGCGCGCCGCATAGCCGCAGCCGATGGTGTCCAGCACCAGCAGCTTGGCCTGCTTGACGGCCGCTTGCGGGATTTCGTCCGCGCGTGGGCCCAGCACCCAGCGGGCGAGCTTCTCGATCGTGCCGGGCCCGGACAAGGGTGTGTGCTTTGTCATCGTTGCGGCCTTGCGCTTTGAGTCTTGTTTTGTCATGGCCGGGGCTTGTCCCGGCCCGCTCGATCGGAAGGGCACGGACGTGCCAGCCTAAGCGAGATTGCCGGGACAAGCCCGGCAATGACAATGGAGAGGCCTCAATTCCTTCCAGGTCTGGCCGCCGCGTTGCGGCCCGCCAGATAGCTGAACACGGCGTTGCGGGTCTGCCCGGTGCAGGACGGATAATTGTGAAAGAACAGCCCGATGACGTCGCCTGATGCATAGAGCCGCTCGATCGGCTCGTCGGTGGTGTTGATCACGCGTGCAGCTGTGTCCACCTGCACGCCCCCGAACGTAAAGGTGACGCCGGCCGTGATCGGATAGGCGCGGAACGGTCCCTTGACCAGCGGCTCCGCCCAGTGCGATTTGCGCGGGCTGATGCCCACCGTGCATTTGCCGTCGAGCTCGCCCGGCATGAAGGCCACGTCCGTGCGGCAGGCCTTGTTGAAGTCCTCGACCGTGCGCAGCAGCGGTTCCGGCTCGATGCCGATCTTGCGCGCCAGCTCCGCCATGGTCTCCGCTTCCACCATGGTGGCCGGATAGTCGCGCCCGTGCCGGAACAGATCGATGCCGCTCTGGTCGTAGATCTGGTAGGCCACGCCGCCCGGCTGCTGCAGCACCGCGCGCCCGGTCTTGGCATAGGTATAGGCGTGCTTGGCTTCGCCCTCGTCGAAGAAGCGCTGGCCGAGCGCGTTCACCGTGATGCCGAACTGATAGTCGTAGCGGTTCATGGTGTTGCCGCGGCCGTCGGCACGCACCGGCGTCTCCACGTCCGGGGCCTTGCCGTCGATCGGCGACATATGGGCGCCTTGCCAATGGCCGGCCGACTTGGCGCCGAGCGCCAGCAGCGCGTGCAGCACCTCGCCGGTATTGTGGCGGCTGCCGCGCACCTTCATGAGATCGGCATTGGGCCCGAGATACCGGGCCCGCATCTCGGCATTGGCCTGGAAGCCGCCGCTGCAGACAATGACGGCGCGGCCGGCGAGATCGTATTCGCCATCCGGCGTCGACACCCGCACGCCCTCGACGCGACGATCGTTGCCATTGATGGCGCGCACGCGCGAGCGGAAGCGGATCTCGACGCCGTGCTCGAGCGCGAGCGCGCGCAGCTGCGCCAGCATGCCGGGCCCGCCGCCGACCGGATGGATATGATGGCCGCCCGGCAGGTAGAGCTTGCCGTCGACCTCGGTCATTTTCTCCGGCTCCCAGCGCACGCCGATCGCCCGCATCCAGTGCACCGCCGCGTTGGATTGATCCACCAGGCATTGCGCCAGCACCGGATCGATGCGCCCTTGCGTGACTCGCTCGAGATCGCCCAGGAAGTCAGCGCGCCCATAGGCGGGAATCTGCATGCGGCGAAATTTCGCCGCGTCCACATCGGGCAGGAATTCGCGCAATTCCTGCGCGCCTGCATGGACGAAGCGGAAGCCGGTATGGGAGAAGCGGGCATTGCCGCCGGATTCCTGCTCGGGCGCCTTCTCCAGCATGACCACCGCGCCGGCTCCCGCCTCGCTCGCCGCGATCGCCGCCTCCAGGGCCGCGCTGCCGCCCCCGATCACGATGATGTCGCAGCTGGTGCTTGGGGGCATGGGGGTCGACCAGGTGACGAGACGGATTGAGATTGCGGCACAAACCTTTGCGCGGCGCCAAAGTCGGCCGCTATCGACCCACGACGCGCGGTGTCGGCCGAGCCGCGGTGCAATGCGCCCGCGGCTGGGGCCGCTTCGCGATCGGAGCTACGGCTTCTTCCTGTCCTTCGGATTTCCGCCGCCGCCGGGCGCGGCATTGTGCACGACGTTCGCACCGCTCACGCCGCGATTGACCGCGGGCGTGTTGACGGGGTTGCTGCGAACGACCGCATTGGTGTTGACGCGGGTGTCGGTATGCACGGCTTCATGTCGCTCGAATGTCTTGGGTCCCGGCTGATTTGTGTTGTTGATGTGGATGTTCTCGCGTGTGTTGAGATTGGCGTTCTTGTCGACCTTCAGGTCGGTGTTCTTGAGACCACCGTTCTTGTTGAGGTTGTTGATTGCATTGTTGTTGATGGTCGTAGTCCCGATCTTCGGATTGAGCGGCGCCGTGTTGCGGTTGCCGATATTGGTGTTCAGCACGGCCGGATTGGGATTGGGGGTGCCGGTGGTGGCCTTGCCGAATTTCGTCTGCAGGACGGGGTTGCTGTAGGGGATGTTGCCACGGTGAAGCGGATCGTGCTGCCAGGTCTGGTTGGCGGCGCTGTTGGCGATGTTGGTGTGATTGAACCTGTTGTAGTTCACCACATTGATGTCGACGTGGCGCGACTCCCAATTGTAGTGCGCCCACAGCGCGGCACCGACGATGCACGGTGCGCCGAAGCCGAACACCCCGACCGCCACATAGCCGGGCGGGTACCAATAGAACGGACGATAGGCCGGATAGGCCCATACCCCGTAGACCAGATAAGGATCATAGATCGGCACATAAATGACGTCGGGGTCGATCGGCTCGATCACGATATATTCGGGCTCCGGCCGCCCCTCGATGATGATCGGCTGCGGGGCGCGCACGCGCCGCACGCGCTGCTGGCTGGACGCCTGCAGGTTGCCGTTGGCCTGGGCCTTCAGGCGCAGCCGCTGGACGGCGGCGGCGATGTCGTCGGGCTGCGACAGATAGGCGTCGCCGAGCGTCTGCGTCCAATCGAGCTTGTCGTTCATCATTGCCAGCACCTGCGGGACCGCGGTGAGCGCCTTGATGCTCGGATCCCAGCTCTGCTGCTGCATGGCGTCCTCGAGCTGTTGGCCTTTGACGTTGGGGTTGGCGGCCGACCAGCGCGCGGCCATTACGGTCTCCAGCGGATAGGTGCTGGCCGTCAGGATCTGCCCGAGCAGATTGTCAGGATAGAGCGCGATCGGTGCTACCAGCTGGTCGAGCTGCTCGGTGCTCAGGGGCTGCGCGGCGGGCTGTTGTGGGGCCGGCGGTTGCGGTTGTTGCGCAACCGCGGATGGCGCGCCGAAGGTGGCGGCCAGAACGACAAGGCTCGCCGCGAAAGTCGTCAGTGCGCGCAGGGACGTCGTGAAGGATGGCATGATCGCTGTGCTCCTTGATACGGTCGTTTCTTGGGTCGCTGGACCGTGGAATGGGCCGAGGCTTAACGCCAGAATACGCCAATTTCGAGTTTGTGCGCCGCAGCGCGGCAGCGACGACGCGCCTTTTTTCGCCCGTGCTGGTCACTTGTTGACGAAATCCTCGTAGCTCAATTTCGCCCGTGGATAGGTCAGCGCGCTTTGGGTCATGCCGAAGGCGACACACATTTCGGCAAAGCGGATGCCGATCGCCTTGGTGTTAAGCACCTGCGCGCCGGTCGCCTTGGCGAGATCGTCGGGATTGACCACGTAGGGGATGAGCGCGCCGCCGAGCGGCAGAATGATCTCCGCGCGGGTATCGTCGATGAGCGAGCGGATCAGCTTGGCGGTGATCTCGAAGATCTCCTGCTTGCGCTGCGCGATGTCCTTGCCGTAGACGCCGATCGGCCGGATGTCGCTGACGAAGCGGTCGAGGCCATAAGCGCGCAGGATGCGCCACGTGTAGGGGACGTGCCCGGAGAGCGGCACCGTGATGCCCACCCGGTCCGCCAGCGTCAGCGCGGCATGCATGGAGGTGCGCAACAGCCCGATCACCGGAATGTCGACCGCGAGCCGGCCGCCGTCGACGCCCGGATCGAAGGTGTTCGAGGAGATCACCGCATCATAGCCGTTCTGCGCCGCCCAGAAGATTTTGCGCACGATCGCGGGCGTCTCCATCATGTGGTGCAGGCCGTTGAGCACGCTCTGCGCCCCGATCGTGTCGTAGAGCTGCGAGCCTTCGTACTCGTCGGGGAACACGATCTCCACCTTGGTGCCGGGCGACGCATAGGTGTTGAGCTGCGCCTCGATCTTGGCCGCCTCGTAAGCGGCCGACTTGCGCGGCGCCTGGTTGAGAAACATGATTCGCATGTGGTGGGAGTCCTCTTCTGACCTGATCGTGTCATGGCCGGACTTGTTCCGGCCATCTCGCTTAGGTGGGCACCGCCTTGCGTTCCCTGGTCGAGATTGCCGGGACAAGCCCGGCAATGGGACTACCGGAAGATGTCGTCGTAGACCTTGGCCCAGTGCTGACCATTGGCGTCGATGTCTTCTGGGCTCAGCATCAAGGCCTGGTAGCCGCCCTGTTCCGGCTTCAGCTCGGGACTCTTGGCGGGAACATCGGGACGCATCGGGATGTAGTCGGCATCGCGGAACACCTCCTGGCCGGCGCGCGAGATCATGAAATCGAGGAACAGCCTGGCGGCGTTGGGGTGCGGCGCGCCGCGGCTGATGCCGGCGATCTGCATCGTCATGGTGACCGGGTCGAGCGGCAGGAAGCGCACCGGGGCACCGAGCGCGGCGCTGATCACGACGTGCGAGCTGTTCATGTCGAGACCCATGGGATATTCGCCGGCGATGATGCGGTCGAGCACGGCGCGGGCCGCGATCGGCAACGGAACGATGTTCTGTGTGGCGAGCTCGTGCAGATAGCGCGTGCCGTTCTCCTCGCCCATGGATTTGAGCACCAGACCGATGAAGCCGTAGCCGCCGGCGATGGAATTGGGATGCCAGACGAATTGGCCCTTCCAGCGGGGATTGAGCAGGTCCTTGTGCGTGCGCGGCACCTGATCGGCCGGCACCAGCGCCGTGTTGTAGGCGAGCGAACGGGTGGACAGATTGGTTGCGACCCAAATGCCCTTCGGATCGACGAGCTCAGCCGGCAGGCCGCGCGCGCTCGGCAGGTCGAGGGGCGCGGCAAGGTTTTCCTGCTTGAGCGGCGCCAGCTCGTCGCTCAGATGCCAGATATCGGCTTGGACGCGGCCGGCGCGCCCTTCATTGATGAGCTTCACCACCTGCTGCGAGCTGTCGGTGCGCACGTATTTGACATCGATCCCGGCAATCTGCGAGCGGAACGCCTTGATCATCGGCCGCACGATCTGGTCGACGATCAGCGTGGTGTAGAGGACGACTTCGCCTTCCTTCTTGGCGGCCTCGACGAGCTTGGGATCGGCCTGATAGGTCTCCGCGGCCCGCGCCGGCGCGCCCGCGAGCAAGGCGGCGACGAAGACCAGACCGATGAAGCGGTGCGCCGGACTGTTCATGGCACCTCGAAGACCAAAAGCTCGGCATCCTCGGTGATGACGTCCCGGGTCGGCGGTATGGCGACGTTGCGTTTGGGCACGGCCACGTAAAAGCGCTTGAGCTCAGGCACCAGCAGCGAGGTCTTGGCATCCGCCGCCGTCACCAGCTTGCCGAGATGCTGGTAGTTGTCGGCATCGACCTGCTTGAACACATCGACGTGGCCGGTCGTGCCGGTGAAGTAGATCCGCTGGCTCGCCGCGTCGTACTGGATTTCGTCGGCGCCGCCTTCGGTGTCGAGCGCGGCGACCACTTTCCCGGTCTGGGTATCCATGACCACCATCTTGCCGGGCTTGAAGATGTGTCCGGGCTTGACGCGGGCGCCGACAAACAGACGGTGGTGGACGGTGTCGATCGCCACCGTGTGCGGCGCCGTGCCGCCGGTGATCTCCCAGGTGGCGATGATGGCGCGCTTCTCGCGGTCGACCACCTGGACCTGGGCGGTGTCGCCGAGCACCACGAACATTCTCGGCGTCGCCGCGTCGAACGCGATGCCGGACGGATCGGTGCCGTCCACCTTGATGTTGCCGACGCGCTGGCCGGTCTTGGTGTCGACGATTTCCACCGAACCCTTGACGGTCGCGGTCGCGGAGTTGGCATCCGCCGTGACGGCGACGTAGAACAGCTGGGTGAGCGGATCGAATGCCCCGTTGTCCGGTATCAATTTCGAGCTCTTGTCGAGATCGAACGGGATGTTCTTGACGAGCGCATAGGTATCGGCGTCGAAGGCTTTGACCGATTCCGCGTCGTCCACCCAGATTTGGTTGGATTCGGGCAGATAGAGCGTCTTGCGCGGCGCTCCGGCGAAACCCGTGATGGTGTGGATCACCTTGCCGGCGCGCAGATCGACCACTTCGATGGTCTTCTGATGCTCGGCCGGAACAAACAAGCGCTGGCCCCTGACGTCCACCGCCAGGTGGTCCATCCAGCCCTCGACGTTCGGCAAGCTGATGTAGCCGATGAGCTTGGGCATCGGCTCGGTCTGCGCGCGCGCGGAAGGAACGAACGCCGTCAAGGACGTCAAGAGAATCGCCAAACCGGTTTTCATTGATCTGCCTCCTCGATTTTCGAGCTTCGCTCCCCGGAGCGCCGTGCTTGACCTTTGCGGGAATGATTGCCCACAATCCGATCTGTGTCGAGTGCGTTGAGCTGCCGCCAATCCCGCATGCGACAGCCGGCGGAGAAATCGGTTTTCTGGGCGCCTGGATTCGTGGTATTCCTGCCGTTCCCAACGTCATGGAGCGGACAATGACCAGGAGAGCTTTCGGCCTTGCCGGCGTGGCCGCCGCGCTGTTGGCGGCGCCCGCCTTCGCGCATCATTCCTTCGCCATGTTCGACCAGTCGAAGGTGATCTACGTGTCGGGCACGGTGAAGGAGCTCGAATTCGTCAACCCGCATGCCTGGCTTCAAATCGTTGTCAACGACAAGGGCGACGCGTCGACATGGTCGTTCGAGGGCGGCTCGGTCCCGCAACTGGTGCGGCTCGGCTGGTCGAAGGACGCCTTCAAGGTCGGCGACGACATCGAGGTCGGCTTCCGCCCGATGAAGGACGGTTCGCGCGGCGGCCAGCTCATGAGCGTCAAGTTCTCGAACGGTCAGAGGGTTTGCTCGAACCGCGGCTGCGGGGACGGGACCGGCACCATTCTGAACGGAACCCCGGCAGAGTGAGTGGAGAGCAGGTCGACCGCCGGTCGCGGCTGCGGCCGGCCGGCGTCCGGTTCAGTCGAAATGCCCATCCGGTGGGAACCGGATGGTCATGTCGTAGCGCGAGGGCGTGGTCATGTCCTTGTCGCGGCGTGCCGGAAGCACGATGGCCTGGGCAATATAAAGCCGGCCCTTGTGGTAATAGAGCGAGCTGCGTACGCGGCTCCCATCCTTGCGATCGACCACGAGCGTGACGCCGAAGATCGACTGCGCGTCCTGATAGACACGCGGAAAATCGGTGAACAGAACGTTGCCTTCGCGCATGAGCTCGTAGCCCGCTTCGTTGAGGAAGCTCGAGCCCTTTTCGGAGCGGTCGGCCAGATCGACCGCGGTCAGCTTGTAGACGACGTGATCGTCCTCGACGGAATAGACCATCGACGGAAGACGCTTGGCGTAGATCGAGTCGTAGGTCGACTTCATCGCCTGCGGCTTGGCCGGAAACTGGATCGCAACGCCCTGCTCGAGATAGACGTATTCCTGCCAGGCCGCCGCCGGGCCGGCGCCGAGGAAAAGCGCAAGCATGACGAAAGCGAAAATGCGCATGGTCTCCTCCCGGTCACTTGTTGGCCGCCGCGAGCATAGCACGCGGGCGCGGGCAAAGGGGCTCACCGACCGCCCTTGAGCTCCAACCTTGTCCCGGCCTTGAGCCGGGACCGTTCCAGACTCGGAGATTGGAACGGTCCCGGCTCAAGGGCCGGGACAAGCGTGAAACAGGCGCGGGCAAAGGGGCTCACCGGCCGCCCTTGAGCTCCTGATAAACCTCGGCGATGAACCGGTCGGCGCTCGTGCCCCCGCCGGCCGCCGGCAAAAGTCCACCCGGAACCGTACCATCATAGGCGGACGTCACATGCGCGGCCAGGACGTCCTGCCGGGTCTTTCCCTGCGCGATCATCTGCTGCACTTTTCCTTGTATGGCGAAAATCATGTCGCGATAGGGGATGAGGTCGGCGCGCTTGATGATCGTGCCGTGGCCGGGGACGAGCCGCGTGTCCGCGCGGGCAACCTTCATGGTCAAGTCGAGCGCTTCCAGCATGCCCTTCAACGAGCCGCCATTGTTGATGTCGATGAACGGGTAACCGAAGTTGCGATAGTAATCGCCGATCATGATGGCGTTGGCATTCTCGAACCGGATCATCGTGTCGCCGCCGGTGTGCGCCGCCCTGACCGGAATGAGGTCGATGATCTCGCCGTTCATATGGAATTTGACCGGCTCGCCCATCCCATAGGTTACGACCGGGATTGCGGCCGGATCGCCCGCGGGAACCGGGTTGCCGTTGACCGAGCGCGCCGGGTTGCCCATTCCTTCGCGCAACTCTTCACGCGCGAAGATCGTGGCTCCCAGCTTTGCGAATTTTGCATTGCCGCCGGTGTGGTCGCGATGGAT
>DASXXS010000326.1:0-8074 GCA_036502925.1 Xanthobacteraceae bacterium | reverse complement strand
CGCGCCGCGGCAGCAGTCTGTATCCGATGGTGTGAAATTGCCGCCGGAAGACGACGGCGTCAACGATCGTGACGTCTCACAGGCCGAGATAGGCCTGGCGCACGCCGTCGTTGGTGAGCAATTCCAGGCCGGTGCCGGAGAGTTCGATGCGGCCGTTCTCCAGCACGTAACCGCGATGTGCGATCTTGAGTGAGGCCACGACATTCTGCTCGACCAGCACGACGGTGAGCCCTTCCTCGTTCAGCCGTCGCACGATGCGGAACATCTCCTGCACGATGGCGGGCGAGAGGCCGAGCGACGGCTCGTCGAACATCACGAGACGCGGCTTGCCCATCAGGCAGCGGCCGATCGCCAGCATCTGCTGCTCGCCGCCCGACAGGGTGCCGGCAGCCTGCGCCAGCCGTTCGGCCAGCGCCGGAAACAAGGCGGTGACGCGATCGAGATTGGCCGCCCGACGCGCGCGCCCGCGCGGCAGCATGGCGCCCATCCGCAGGTTCTCGATGACCGACAGGGTGGGAAAGATCTGACGTCCTTCGGCGACCTGGCCGATGCCGAGATTGCAGACGCGATGGCTCGGCCAGCCGGCGATGTCGCAGCCGCGAAACAAGATCCGCCCGCGTGTCGGGCGGTGCATGCCGGCGATGGCGCGGATCAGCGAGGTCTTGCCGGCGCCGTTGGCGCCCACAATGGTGATGATCGCCCCCTCCTCCACGACCAGCGAGACGTCGTCGAGCGCCTGCGCGTCGCCATGGAACAGGTCGAGCCCTTCGATCCGCAGCATCAGCCAAAGGCCTCCGCCCCGAGATAGGAGTGCACCACCGCGGGATCGCGCACCACCGCCTGCGGCGTCCCTTCCGCGATGGCGGCCCCGTGGTGCAGCACGAGCACGCGCGTGGCCAAGGCCATCACGGCGCGCATCACGTGCTCGATCAGCAGGATGGTGAGGCCCTCCCCGTTGAGCGCGCGCAGGATGGCGATCATCCGGTCGGTCTCGGTCGGCCGCAATCCGGCCATGACCTCGTCGAGCAGCAACAGCCTCGGCTCGGTCGCGAGCGCGCGCGCGACTTCGAGCCGCTTGCGATCGGACAGCGTCAATGCTGACGCGCGCCGGGCGCGCTTGTCGAACAGTTCAAGGCGCCGCAGCGTGTCGTGCGCGTGCGCGCGCGCCTCTGCCACGGCCGGACGGCGCAGCAGCGCGCCGATGAGGACATTGTCCTCGACGCTGAGCGCCGGAAACGGCCGTACCAGTTGGAAAGTGCGGGCGATGCCGCGCCGGCAGATGCGATCGGGGGCAAGCCCGTCGATCCGCGCTGCGGCAAACGAGATCGTGCCTTCATCGGGCGCAATCTCGCCGGCGATCATGTTGAACAAGGTGGTCTTGCCGGCCCCATTGGGGCCGATGACGGCGAAGAGCTCGCCGGTCGCGATGCTGAAGGTCACGGCATCGACCGCCTGCAAGCCGCGAAAGCGCTTGCTCACGGCATCGACCGACAAGAGCGCCGTCATGTTGCCCTTCCCGGCTTGCGGCCTGTCAGCCCGCAGGCGCGCGCGAGCCAGGGCCACACGCCGTCCGGGCGGACGAAGATGATCAGCATCAGGATCAGGCCGTAGACCAGCGCCTTGGCGCCCGGCGCATCGACGCCGAGCTTCTCCACAGCGGCGGTCAGAAGCTCGCCGAGCTGGGTCAGTATGAACGCGCCCACCAGCGGGCCGAATACGGTTCCGAGCCCGCCCACGATCGGCGCGAGGATCAGCTCGATCGAGCGGCCGATGCCGAACACCTGCGCCGGAAACAGGCTGTCGTAGTAGAATGCGTAGAACACACCGCCGACGGCGGTCATGGCGGAGGAGATCAGCGCGGCCTTCATCTTGGCGGCCAGGATGTCGATGCCGAGCGAGCGCGCCGCCTGCTGGTCTTCCCGCACCGCGCGCCACTGATAGCCGAGCCGCGAGCCCTCGAGCCAGGCCGTGAGGATCACTCCGCCGATGGCCAGCGCAAGGCCGACGTAATAGAACAGCCGCTGTCCGCCGCGCAGATTCCACCATTCGCCGAGGCGCTGCGCCTGGTAGGGAATGAAAAATCCCCCGGCCCCGCCGGCGGCGCCGATGTGATCGAACGCGATCCGGGTGAATTCGGCGAACGCGATGGTCAACAGCACGAAATAGACGCCCTCGATGCTGAAGCGAAAGCCAAGCCAGGCGATCGCCGAGCCCGCAAGCGCAGCGACCGCGACCGCCGGAACGACGCCGAGCCACGGCCCCACTCCGAAATAGACCCACAGCATCGCCGCCACATAGGCGCCAAGCCCGACATACAGCGCATGCCCGAGCGACAGCTGTCCGGCCAAGCCCATCATCAGGTTCCAGGCCTGCCCCACATAGGCGAAATAGAAGATCAGAATGAGGACCGAGAGGAGATAGCGATCGGCAAACAGGGGCGCCGCGAGCAACACGACGAGGAGGAGGCCGGCGAGCGCCCGCCCGCGCGCGGGCATGTCGCGCCACAGCGCCATCATGCGCGGCTTCCCATCAGACCCTGCGGCCGCAGCACCAGCACCAGGACGAGCAGCGCGAACGAAAACATGCTTTTCATCGAAGGCTCGAAAAAGAAGCCCGCCAGCGCTTCCGACACGCCGATCAGCACGCCGCCGACAAGGGCACCGCTCATCGAGCCGAGCCCGCCGACGATCACGATGATGAAAGCCTGCAAGGTGAAGGCCTGCGCCAGCGCCGGCCTGGCATCCGCAATGGTCACCATCAGGGCGCCGGCGGCGCCGACGCAGGCAAGACCGATACCGAAGCTCAGCGCATAGAGGCGCTTCACATTGAGCCCGACCACCGCGGCGCCGAGGAGATTGTCGGCGCAGGCGCGGATCGCCGTGCCGAGCGCGGTCAAGCGGAAGAACGCGAACAGGGCGGCCGCGACCGCCACCGCGGCCGCCGCCGCCAGCAATCGCGCCTTGTCGATCAACAAGGGTCCGATCTCATAGCTGTCGAGCGCATAGGAAAGATTGGCCGGCCGCGCATCGGGACCAAAAATGATCAGCAAGCCGTTGACGATGACCATGCCGAGCGCGACCAGGAGAATGAACTGTTCGTGCTCCGCCCGGCCGACGAACGGATTGATCAGCGCCGATTGCAGCAGATACCCGATGCCGAAGAAAGCGGCCGCGACCGGCAGCATGGCGGCGGCCGGATCGAGGCCGAAGTCCCGGAACAGCATGAAGGCCGCGTACATGGCCATCACAGCAAACTCGCCGTGGGCAAAATTGACCACCCGCACGATGCCGAAAATGACCGACAAGCCGAGCGCCATCAGACCGTAGACGAGCCCGGTCAGCACGCCCGAAACCACGACACTGAGGATGAGGGACATGTCAGAGGACGGAGGACGGAGGACAGAGGACGGACGTCAAGACAGGAATAATGCTTCTATTCTCCGTCATCTGTCGTCTGTTCTCCGTCGTCTGTCGTCCGTCCTCCGTCATCTGTCACGCCACGGCGGCTCGGGCAGGACCGGCGTCATGGTGGCGGCTTCGGCCGGCAGCACGACCGTGGGGGTCCGGTTGCGGCTCTGCACGCAGGCCGACGGGATGCCCGGATTCTGTCCCTTGTCGTCGAACCTGATGGGCGGACCGATCATCACGTGCTCGGCGATGTCGGTCGCGCGGATCGCCTGCATCAATGGCGCTCCTTTGGCAGTGCTGGCACGCTTGAAGGCGACGGCCGCGATCAGCAGTGCCTCGAAGGTGAAGCCGGCGTTGAAGCTGTCGACCGCAAAGCGGAATTTGGGATGCGCCGGCTTGAACGCGGCCTCCAGGGCCTGCGACATCTGCGCCTTGGGATCGGTCCAGGGCAGATTGTAGATGTGGTAGTCGGCGAGCGGTCCCAGCGCCTGATAGAATTCCTCATCGTAGAGACCGGGCGAGCCGGGCGAGATGATCGCCTGCGGCTCGAAGCGCTGGCGCACCATGTCGCGCACCAGCTTGATGGCGTCGGCGGCGCGCGTCACGACCAGCACGAGGTCGGGACTGCGGGCGCGGATCTTGGTGACCTCGACCGACAGGTCTTGCGCGGTCGGATCATACGCAATCGAATCGACCAGCTGGAACGGCATGCCGGCGGCCGGGAACAGACGATCCATCGCGGCCCGCTGCGCCGTGCCGAAAGTGTCATTGGCATGGATGAAGACGGCGGTCTTGGGTGCGAGCCTGGTGGCCGCGAGCACATCCTTGATCAGCTTGAGCCCATTGACCACCAGCTGTCCGCCGGTGGGGAAATTGCGCACCAGGTATTTCAAACCTTGCTCGGTCAATGGCGGCGCCGCCGCTATATTGACCACGAGCGGTACTTGCCGCTGCTCGCAGACCTGCGCCATCGCCAGCGTCGCGGCCGAATCGAACGCCCCGACGATGCAGTGAGCGCCCTCGTTGATGGCGCGCTCGGTCTGGGTGCGCGCGACGTCGACGCTCGATTCGGTATCGACGTGAACGAGCTCGACGCGGTGGCCGTAGTCGGCCAGCACCTGCGAAGCGATCAACGCGCCGCGATGGCAGGATTGGCCGGACGGCGCGAGATAGCCCGATCGCGGCAGCAGCACGGCGATCTTGAGGGTATCGGCTTCTGCCCGCACGCGCGCCGGCGCCGCCAGGATCGCGGACGCGGCGGCCCCGGCCAGCACGACGCGGCGGCTCGGACGAGCGGAACGCGAATTGGGCATCGGTGGGTCCTCCCTGGGCGGCGCGATGCTAGAGCATGAAAGGCGAAAGGGGAATTCGCCGGCACGGCGAAATCTCTGGCGCCCGCAAGCGGCGTTCGCACGCGCTGTGGGCGGGTGCCTCAAAAGCGCCGATTCCGATCAGATCGATCCAACCCGGCATCGTTGCCGCGCATAGCCGGTCTTCGAGCGTGTGAAGGAATCGCCGTCTCTGTCGTCCCGGCCGAAGAGCCGGGACCCATACACCGCAGCCGATCGATAAGCCACGGAGTATGGGTCCCTGCTTTCGCAGGGACGACTCGAGGGGCTGTCCTTTGACAATTTCTTCACAGGCTCCGAAGCGAGAATCCAGTCGCCTCGCAAAATGCCTTCAGAGCCGGGTCGCCGGTTCCGAGCGTGTAAGGAAATCGACGCTGAGTCATGGACGCACAGGCTCTCACACCTTCTCCCCTGCGGTTCTCGGAATCTGGTTTCCCGCTGATAGAAGTTCATTCCTGGAGGTGGAGAAAGCATTGATATTGCTTGCGTTGATGTGGATGGCGAGGCACGGTCGGTGATGCCGTAACCCGCTCAGTGCTACCTATTTGAAAGCAAGGTAGCAGAAATGAGGACCGTCCACATGCCGACCGTCAAGCTCACTAAGAGTGTCATCGACGCGCTCCCGACTCCCGCCAAGGATCTTGTCTATTGGGACAGTGCCTGTCCCGGGTTCGGGGTCAAGGTGACTCCCAAGAGCCGGAAGGTTTTCATCGTCCTCTATCGCATGGCGGGCGCCGGCTCTCGTTTGCGCAAATACACGATTGGTCCCTTTGGGCGCGTCACATTGCATCAGGCCCGCTTGGCGGCGCAGAAGATCTTCACCGCCAAGCTCGCAGGCCGCGATCCCGCAACCGAGAAGCGGGAAGCCCGCCGGCAGCTGGTCGGCGACCTGGTCGAGGACCTGCTCGAAACCTTTATCGCGCAGCATGTTTCGCGAAGCCGTTCCGCGCGCGAAATCTCTCGCCTCCTGCGCCGTGAGGCTGGAGCGGCATGGGGCAGCCGCAGCATTCACGAGATCACGAAGCGTGACGTGATCGCAGTGGTGACGGCGATTGAGCAGCGCGGCACGCCGGTCGCCGCCAACAAGGCGCTCAAGTCGATCAGGACCTTCCTGCGCTGGTGCGTTGGCCGCGCGGTGCTCGATCGTTCGCCGGCCGAAGGGATCCCCATGCCGGCCAAGGAAATCACCAGGGATCGCATCCTTACCGATGATGAACTCGTCCGTGTCATTATCGCAGCTCGAAAGATTGGCGGTCCTTATGGCGCGATCGTGGAGTTCCTGGCATTGACCGGACAACGCCGTGAGGAGGTGGCACGTTGCGGCTCCGAAGAGATCGACTTCGAAACGCGAACTTGGACCTTGCCAAGCGAACGCACAAAAAACGGGAAGCTCCACATCGTCCATCTATCTGATCCGGCGATCGTCGTCCTGGAGGAAATGAAAAAAGAAAGCAAATATGTATTTTCGACGACCGGAGAGGCCCGTTTCCTAGCGTTCAGCACGGCCAAGCGGGAGCTGGACAAAGCCTCAGGGGTGACAGGGTGGCGCCTACACGACCTTCGGCGGACATGCGTCTCCGGCATGGCGCGGCTTGGTGTTCCACCACATGTGGCAGACAAGGTCCTGAATCACCAATCGGGCACGATCTCTGGAGTTGCGGCCGTTTATCAGCGCCATGACTTCCTTTCAGAGCGGCGGGAAGCCCTAAATAAATGGGGTGACCACGTGGCCCAGATTGTTCGGCAAGTTTCGGGTCACGCTAATATTCGAAGGGTGGCCTAAACGGACGGATGGTCTAAATGGACGTTTCGGAACGGGAAACCACTCGGCTCCGCTACGGGAGCATGTGACTTTTAATCACGGGGTCCGGGGTTCGATCCAAGGTCGAGAAATCAGATCGGGTAGACGGGTTACCGACTTTTGACGCGACGAACAATCGGTGCCAGCGCCGGTTAATGCCGCCCTACCCTGCCGCCAATACTCACCGCACCCGATGACCGCAACACCTGGATCACCTGGTCGACGTCGCGTGCCATGGCCCACAGCGCCCCAGCGGCCAGGCAAGCCGCACGAAATTCCTTCTGGGGAGTGGGTGAGCTGGCCTTTGGGTGATTTCAGCTCAAGGAACGCCATCCGGCCGCCAGGCAAGTACGAGCGCGAGATCACCGACGCCCGGCTTGACGCCCAGGCCGGCGAAGATCGCGGCCTCGGTCTTGCTGCGCCAGCCGCCGTTCGGGACCGCGTCCCAGATCACGCCCGGCGCCGCGGCATAGGCCAGCAGCTCCGCGATGGCACGCGCCGTAGCTGTTGCTCGGGGCGGTTCATGGGCCCACCCGCAGGCGGTAGCGCGCGCGGGCGCCGCGCGCCCGTTGGGTCGGTGGGATGCGATTGCGGGCACCCCATCCACCCTCCGCCCCGGAAAAATTATAAGCATTATGATCTCAATTGGTTGAGCTAATTAGTCAACTATCGAATTGAGACGCTCAAAGATGTCAAAGGGCGAGCGTCAGACAGCCGCCGGCACCGAATTGACCGCAAGAGCGCGCTGGCCTGCCCCCGGCCCCCGGTATGGGTTTACTCACACGCTCCGAGGCGTGGGATAAGGGCGCCTACTGCGACGGTGAAATGTTCCTTCCCGGGAACATTTTCACTAATTCGCAAGGTTTTCGCCCTAGTGTTCCCGAGCGGGAACATGGCAGCGATCATGAACAACGACGAGAGCACCACTGGGCGTATGGCATTGGAGATGGCACAGGCTTTCGGATCACTGATCCGGAGCCGCCGGCGAGCCCTGAATATGAGGCAGGACCAGCTTGCGCTGGCGACAGGTGTTGGCCGCAGATTCCTGATTGAGCTCGAAGCTGGCAAGCCGTCATGTCAGCTCGGGCGAAGCCTTCTGGTAGCAAACGCCCTCGGGCTCACGCCGGCTGATATTTTGGTCGCAGGCGAACAATTCGCAGCGGTGACCACACTGAAACTGCCCGATTTCCTAGAAGCGGTGGAGGAGCCGGATGGCTCGCCTGCCAGTTTACTTTGAGCAGCGGCTCGTCGGCACGATCTTCGTTGATAGCAGCGGGCCCGGGTTCACTTACGATCCCGGCTGGATCCGCTTAAGAGGCGCATTTCCGATCTCAACGACGATGCCGTTGAGTCCGCAGCCCATCGCTCCTGCGACGTTCCTCCCCTGGGCAGCCAACCTCCTGCCGGAAAGCGAGCAATTGCGAACACTCGGACACCTTCTCGGGATGGCGCGAGGCGACGTCATAGGTCTGCTGTCCGCGATCGGCGGCGACACTGCGGGTGCCCTTTCGTTCGGC
>DASXXS010000325.1:0-17870 GCA_036502925.1 Xanthobacteraceae bacterium | reverse complement strand
TCATGCTCGCGCTCGGTCTTGAGATAGCGCAGCCGGAACGCGATCGGATCGGTGTTGGTCGCGACCGCCACCTCGTCGAGAAACGACTCGCTGCCGAACAGGATCGGCAGGCCGAAAGGGTCGCGGATATGCGTGCTGCGGAGCGGCGAGTTGCGCTCCATGAGCGGCGCGATCACCTCCCAGGCCCAGCGCGCATTGTCGAACGTATAGCCGTTGCCGGGTGTCCCGAATGACGGCCGCCAATTCAGCGGCGCGCCAAGCGACATGCCGGCGAGCGTGTCGCCGGGGTGCTGCTCCCGCGTGTTGCAGTCTTCCATCGAGAACGCCTTGCTGACGTTCTCATAGGCGATCACGTTACCCGACGCATCGAGGCCGACGCGGCTGCGGTTGACGGTCGCGGTGCCCTTCGGGTCCCAGGCCAGCCCCTCGTGGCGCATGTACTGCACCCGCACCGGCCGACCGAGATGCTTGGACAGCACCGCGGCGTCGGCGGTCGCGTCGCCCTGGCCGTCGCGGGCGTAACCGCCGGTGCCGAACATCCATATCGCCCGCACTTTCTCGAGCGGCAGCTCCAGCAGCTCGGCGATGCCGGCGGCGCAATCAAAAGGCTTCTGCGTGCTGGTCCACACCGTCGCGCCGCCGTCGCGCACATCGGCGACCGCGCAGGCGGGTCCCATGCTGGCATGCGACTGGGTCGGAAATTCGTATTCACCCTCGATGATGCGTACGGCCTGCTTGAAACCGTCCTCCACCGAGCCGTTCTCGCGCTGGCGGGAAGCCCCGACGTTCTCGGGATCGGAGGAACGATTGATCACCGGCGCGCGGCGGATGTGATCGTGCAGCTTGTCATGGCCGGGGAAATTCGGCTTCGACTCCGACCAGCTCACCTTCAGCGCCTTGGCGGCCTTGACCGCGTTCCATTCCTTCTCGGCGACCACGGCGAGAAAGTCCTTGATCCAGACCACCTTGGCGCCGGGAATGTCTCCGATCGACTTTTCATCGACCGTGACCGGCACCGCGCCCGCAACGGTCGGCCGGATCATGCGGGCATGCAGCATATTGGGCAACCGGACGTCGCTGCACTGCTGCAGCGTGCCGAACACCTTGCCCGGCATGTCGCGGCGCGGCATCGGCTTGCCGATGACCTTGAACTCCGCCGGCTTCTTCAGCGGCGCCTGGACCTTGACGGTGAGCTGCTGCGCAAAGCCGTTCCAGGCGACCGGCGCGTCGAGATGGCGGCCGCCAATGAGCTCGGCGTAGGAGATGCGTTTCTTCGGGTCAGCGCCCGCGTTGGCGCGGGAATGCACCACGCCGTCGGTCACCGTCAGCTCGGCCGCCGGCACGTCCAGTATTTTGCCGGCCATCTCGATCAGCAAGCGGCGCGCCTCGGCCGCCGTCTGCCGCATGATGGTGCCGCCCTGTCGCAACCCGTTGCCGGCAGTGGCACCGCCCATGTCGACGGTGCGGGCGGTGTCGCCCATCACGACGCGCACATGCTCCCACGCAACGTCGATCTCCTCCGCCACCAATTGCGCAATCGATGTTTCCAGGCCCTGCCCGCCGTCGATCTTGCCGTAATAGGCGACCACCGTGCCGTCCGGAACAATCGAGATATAGGACGAGAGCTTGTCGGGCCTCACCACCGAACGGCCGAACGGCCTGGTCTCGCCGGCTGCGGCCAGTTCCCCGGGCGCGGCCAGTGCGACCACGAGCGCCCCGGTGGCGGAGAGAAATGCGCGGCGGCTGAGAGTGTTCATGTCGTTGGCGATCATGACGTCTGCTCAGGCCTGCTGGGCGGCGCGCTTGACCGCCTTGAACGCCGCATTGTGCGTGCCGCAGCGGCAGATCAGGTCGGAGAATGCCTCCCTGATCTCATGGTCGGTCGGATGCGGGTTGCGCGCCAGCAATTCGGCCCCGGTCATGATCCAGCCGCTGATGCAATAGCCGCACTGGTTCACCTGCTCCTCGATCCAAGCGGTCTGCAGCGGGTGCGGCTTCTCGGGCGTGCCGAGGCCCGCAAGCGTGGTGATCGCCCGTTCCGCGACCGAGGACACTGGCGTGATGCACGAGCGCACCGCCTGCCCGTCGATATGCACCGTGCAGGCGCCGCATTGGGCGAGGCCGCAACCGAAGCGCGGATTGTTCAGCCCAAGCTCATCGCGCAACGCATAGAGCAATGGCATTTCGGGATCGTCGATCTCGATCGCGTGCGCCTTGCCGTCGACAATGAGGGTATAGCGTGCCATGGACGTGTGCTCCAGGCGATCGGATTATCAGCAGTCTTGGTTGGCGCGAATATAGCACAGGCCGACGGCGGTGTAAGCGCCCGCGGGCATCCCGGTGCTTGCGGAGCATCCGCAGCCGGTCATCCCGCGCGGCTGCGGCGGGGGAGGGGCCCCACGCCGGCCCCGATTGCAACCGCAAACGCTCGATGCGAATGTCTCCTGCCGGCACGAAGGCACGGCGACCTCGCCCGCTTCGGGCCGCTACCGGGGCATGAGCAGCCCGCCCTCGGACAACAGGAAGTTGGCGCTCCTCGGCCCGTCATGACGCAGCTTTTCGTTCACTTTGAAGCAGCAATTTGATGGAAAATTTATCAGGCAAATATAGTTTCTTGGTGGTAGAAGCTACGCAATGGAACCCCGCATAATTGGTAGCAGGCGGCGTCGGGTCAGCCGGCCGGCCGCCCTGATCCTTGCCCTTGTCGTGGTCGGCGGCGGTGCTGTTTACTGGTACCGCGGCGGCAGCGAAGGAACCGATCCCGGGCGCGCTGCGCGTGCTCCCGGCCGTGCCGGCGTTCCGGTGAGCGTAGCGATCGCAGCGCGCCGGGACGTGCCGATCTACCTCACCGGTCTTGGTACGGTGCAGCCGACATTGAGCGTCGGTATCCATCCCCAGGTCGACGGCAAGCTGCAGGAGGTGCTGTTCACCGAGGGGCAGCACGTCAAAAAGGGCGACGTGATCGCCAAGATCGATCCGCGACTGTTCAAGGCTGCGCTCGATCAGGCCAAGGCGAAAAAGGCCCAGGACCAGGCGCTGCTCGGTGCCGCGCAAAAGGATCTCGCGCGCTTCAAGGGGCTGGCGGCCAAGAGCTTCGAGACGCAGCAGAACGTCGATCTGCAGCAGGGCAAGGTCGATCAGCTGGCGGCGGCGATCGATGCCGACGACGCGGCGATCGAGACCGCGCAGACCCAACTCGACTACACCACCATCACGGCGCCGAGCGACGGCCGCATCGGGGTGCGGCTGGTCGATCCCGGCAATGTCGTCCATGCTTCGGACGCGGTGTCGATCGCAACCCTGGTACAAGCGCAGCCCGCGGCGGTGATGTTCACCTTGCCGTCGCGCGTGCTCGACGACGTGCGCCAGGCCATGGACCGCGGTCCGATCGAGGTGATCGCGCTCGATCAGGACAACCGCCTGCCGCTGAGCACCGGCACGCTGCTGATGGTCGACAACGCGGTCGACCAGGCGACCTCGACGATCCGACTCAAGGCCATCTTCCCCAATGCGAACGACCGGCTTTGGCCGGGCGAGTTCGTCAACGCCCGATTGCTGCTGGAAACGCGCAGCGACGTCATCGCGGTGCCCACGGGTGCCCTTCAACGCGGACCGCAGGGACTGTTCGCGTGGATCGTGACCGCCGACAACACCGCGGTGGCTCGGCAAATCCAGGTCGGACCGGCAGCCGGCGATTCGACGATCATCACTTCCGGCCTGAACGAGGGTGACCGCGTGGTGACCGAAGGCCAGTACAAATTGCAGACCAATGCGCCAGTGACGGTCGCAGCTCCATCTGCGACGGCCGCCGGACGGAGCACCATGTGAATATTTCCGAGCCGTTCATCCGTCGTCCAATCGCGACCTGCCTGTTGATGACGGCCTTGGCCTTCGTCGGCATTGCGGCTTATCCGTTTCTGCCGGTCGCCCCATTGCCGCAGGTCGACTTTCCGACCATCCAGGTCACGACGTCGCTTGCGGGCGCGAGCGCGCAGACGATGGCCTCGGCCGTCGCGACGCCGCTCGAGCGTCAGTTCGGGCAGATCGCCAGCGTGACGCAAATGACTTCGACCAGCACGCTCGGCGCCACCACCATCGTGATCCAGTTCGATCTCAACCGCAACATCGACGCGGCGGCGGCCGACGTGCAGGCAGCGATCACCGCCGCCGGCAGGTCATTGCCGCAAGTTTTGACGACGCCCCCGGTCTACCGCAAGTCCAATCCGGCTGACATCGCGATCCTGATTTTCGGCATCCATTCCGACACCCTGCCCATCACCACGATGGACGATCTTGCCGACAATCTTCTCCTGCCGCCGCTGTCGCAGGTGCCCGGCGTCGCGCAGGTTTTCATCGGCGGCGAATCGAAACCGGCAATCCACGTTCAGGTCGATCCGGCCAAGCTTGCGGCCACTGGACTGACGCTGGAAGAGATCCGCGGCGCCTTGGTGAACTCCACCACCAATGCCGCCAAGGGAACGCTGAATACGCCCGACAATAGCTTCACCATCGCGTCCAACGATCAGCTCACCCTGCCGGAGCAATACGAGGACGTCATCCTGGCCTACCGCAATGGCGCGGCGATCCGGGTTCGCGACGTGGGCTACGCGGTCCTCGGCCCGGCCGATCGCACGGTCGCCGCCTTTACCAATCATGATCGGGGCCTGGCCTTGCTCGTCACCAAGCAGCCCGGCGCCAACGTCATCGAGATCGTCGACAAGGTCAAGGCCATGATGCCGCAGCTCACGGCCAATCTCCCGCCGGCGATGAAGATCGACATCCTGCTCGATCGCACCGTGACCATCCGCGCCTCGGTGCACGACGTGGAATTCACGCTTTCGATCACGATCGCCCTCGTCGTGATGGTCATCCTGCTGTTCCTGCGCAATCTGTGGGCGACCGTCATCCCCGCCCTCACGGTGCCGCTGGCGCTGCTCGGCTCCTGCGCCGCCATGTACATGCTGAGTTTCAGCCTCGACAACATTTCGCTGATGGCGCTGACTATTGCGGTCGGCTTCGTGGTCGACGATGCGATCGTTGTTGTGGAGAACATCTATCGTCACATCGAGCACGGCATGGCGCCGTTCGAAGCGGCGCTCAAGGGGTCGCGCGAGATCGCCTTCACCGTGCTCTCGATCAGCTTCTCGCTGATTGCGGTGTTCATTCCGCTCCTGCTCATGGGCGGGATCATCGGGCGCCTGTTCCGCGAGTTTGCCCTGACCGTGACCGCTGCGATCGCGGTCTCGGCGCTGGTGTCGCTGACGCTCGCGCCGATGCTCTGCTCGCGCTTCATGCGGCCGGACTCCGGCGAGCATGGGCGGCTGTTCAGGATCGTGGAAGCGGGGTTCAACGGCCTCACCTCGGGTTACCGGCGCACGCTCGACATCGTGCTGCGTCATCAGGCGATTACCCTGGGCGTCTTCTTTGCCACCATGGCGCTGACCGGCGTCATGGTGGTGCAAATCCCCAAGGGCTTCTTCCCGATCCAGGATATCGGCGTCCTCCTGGGCTTCTCGGAAGCGGCCCAGAGCGCTTCGCCGCAGCAGATGATGCGCTTCATGCAGGAGCAGAACGAGATCGTCCTGCAGGATCCCGACGTGGCCTCAGTGGCCATGTTCACGGGCAGCACCGGCGGCTTCGCCAATACCGCCAATACCGCGCGCGGATACGTCACCTTGAAGCCGCGCGAGCAGCGCACCGCCACGGCTTCGCAGATCATGGATCGGCTGCGGCCGCAGCTTGCCAAGATCGGCGGCGCCAACCTCATTCTGCAGCCCGTCCAGGATATCACGGTCGGCGGCCGGCCGGCGCGCGGAAGCTTCCAATACACGCTGCAGGACTCCGACATCGCCGAATTGAACGAATGGTCGGTCAAGATGCTGGCAAAGCTGCGCACCGTGCCGCTGCTCGCCGATGTCACCAGCGATCTGCTGGCCAATGCGCCGCAGCTCACGCTCACGGTCAATCGCGATCAGGCCTCGCGCTTCGGCATCTCGCCGCAGACGATCGACGACACGCTCAACGACGCCTACGGGCAGCGGCAGATCACCCAGTATTTCACCCAGCTCAATACCTACGGGGTGATCGAGGAGATCTTGCCGGGCCTGCAGGAATCGCCCGATTCGCTTGATCGCATCTACGTGAAATCACCGTTGACCGGCGCTGCGGTGCCGCTGTCGTCCCTGGTCACCGTCGACTCCAAGACGGTCGGGCCGCTGCAGGTGTCGCATCAGGGCCAGATCCCGGCGGTCACGCTGACCTTCAACCTGCGGCCCGGCGTAGCGCTCGGCGAGGCGGTCGATGCCGTCACTGCGGCTGCGCGCGAGATCGGGATGCCCCCCTCGGTCATCCCGACGTTCCAGGGGAACGCGCAGGCGTTCCAGGCGTCGCTCGCAAGCGAGCCGATCTTGATCGCCGCCGCCCTGGTGGTGGTCTACATCATCCTCGGCATCCTCTACGAGAGCTTCATCCACCCGCTGACCATCCTCTCGACGCTGCCGTCCGCCGGCGTGGGCGCCCTGCTGGCGCTCAATTTCGGGCACATGGACCTCTCGGTGATCGGCATCATCGGCATCATCCTGCTGATCGGCATCGTCAAGAAGAACGGCATCATGCTGGTCGATTTCGCGATCACGGCCGAGCGCGACCGTCACATGGCGCCGATCGACGCGATTCGGGAAGCCTGCCTGCTGCGATTTCGGCCGATCCTGATGACGACGGCGGCCGCGATGCTGGCCGGCCTGCCGCTCGCGCTCGGCACCGGGACCGGCTCGGAGCTGCGCCAGCCGCTCGGCTACGCGATGGTCGGCGGGCTGGCGTTCAGCCAGCTGCTGACCCTGTACACGACGCCGGTGATCTATCTCTATCTCGATCGTCTGCAGGATTGGCTGCAGGGCAACAGGAAAAAGGCTGCCGAGGCCGAGACCGAGTCCGAGGCCGAAAGGTTGCGCCCGGTCGCGGCAGAATGAAGCCGCGCTTACGCCCCCAGGGCATCGCGCACGCGTTCAGGCGCGAAGGGCAGCTCGCGCAACCGTGCTCCGGTCAAGGCGGCGATGGCGTTGCCGACCGCGCCGGCGACCAGCGGCACCCCGTCCTCGCCGGCGCCGGTCGGGGCATTGTCGGTCGAGACCACCTTCACCTCGATATTGGGCACGTCGGACATGCGCGCCACCTGATAGTCGCTGTAGTTGGTCTGCTGGACGCGGCCGTCCTTGATGGTGATTTTCTCGCGCAGGACATGCCCAAGCCCCCACACGATGCCGCCTTCGGTCTGCGCCGCCAGGTTGCGCGGCTGCACCGCGATGCCGGCGTCGATCGCGGCCCAGAAGTTGTGCACCTTGATCTTGCCGCTGGCGCGATCGACCGCGACCTCGGCGACGCCGGCGGCCAGCGTTTCGGCCTTCTCCTGAAAGGCGACGCCGAGCGCGGTCCCCTCGCGCTTGCGCTTCCAGTCCGACATTTCGGCGACGGTGCGCAGCAAGGTCTGGACGCGCGGATTGCCTTCTGAGATTTCCAACCGGAAGGCCAGGGGGTCCTTGCCCAGCTCCTTGGCGATCTCGTCGATGAAGCTCTCGATCGCGAAGGCATTGTGGCCGACGCCAACGCCGCGCAGGGTGGAGAGGCGCGCCTGCGAGGGCTGCACCACGTGCTCTGCAAGCTTGTTGGGGATCGGATATTGCGGCACGGACGCGCCGAACATGACGACGCCGTCGACTACGCCTTCCGTGCCGGGAGGGGTGTTGACCGAGGTCGATTGCCGATAGCCGAACACCGACTCCGCGACCACGCGATGGTGCCAGGCGATGAGCTTGCCGCCGGCATCGAACCCGGCCTCGATGTATTGCGCCGTCATCGGGCGGAACTTGCCGAAGGCAATATCCTCCTCGCGGCTCCAGATCACCTTGACCGGCTTGCCGACTGCCTTGGACAGACGCACCGCGTCGTGCACGACGTCCTGCTCCGAGCCGCGGCGGCCGAACCCGCCGCCCAGGAAATGCTGATGGAAGGTGATGTTCGAACGGTCGGTCTCCAGCAAACGCGCGATCTGGCTCAACACGTTGGTGGGAGACTGCGTGCCGGCCCAGATCTCGGCCGACTTGCCGTCGGGCGCGACCGAAGCCGTCGCATTGAGCGGTTCCATCGCGGCGTGACAGACATAGCGGGTGCGGTATTCGCCCCGGAACACCTTGGCGGCGCCCGCCATGGCGGCCTTCGCATCGCCCACCGGCCGGTAGGGCAGGCCGGCGCGGCTCTTGTCGCGCGCGATGGCGGCGAACGTGTCGAGCGCGCGCTCGCTGTCGTAGCTGGCGCCGGGCGCCTGCGACCATGTCACCTTGAGCAGATTCCTGGCCGTCTGGGTCGCCTCGACCGAGGTGCCGACGACCCCGACGCCGTCCGGCAGCCGCACCACCTCGGTGATCCCGGGAAGGCGCCGCGCGGCCGCATCATCCACCGCGGCCGGGGCGCCGCCGAAATAGGGCGCGTGCAGCACCGCCGCGTAAAGCATGCCCGGCACCTGGACATCGATGCCGTATCTGGTGGCGCCGGCGACCTTGGCGGGCACATCGACCCGCGGCAGATCCTTGCCGATATAGCGGAAGCTCGCCGGCGATTTGAGGTCCTTGTCCTCGATCCGCGGCAGCTCGGCCGGAGCCTTGGCGAAGGCCGCGACCTCGCCGTAGCCAATGCGGCGGCCGGAGGCGGCGTGCACGATCAGGCTCGGCTCGGTGGCGAGCTCGCCGACCGGCACGCTCCATCTGGCCGCGACGGCGTCGAGCAGAACGCGCCGCGCCTGCGCGCCGGCAATCCGCATCGGCTTGAAGTAGCCGCGCGTGGCCATGCTCGCCACCGTATGGAGGAAATTGAAAAACTCGGGATTGCCGTAGGTCTTCTCATCCCACACCGGAGGAAGGGCGGGCTTCACCTTCGACCAGTCGGCGTCGAGCTCGTCGGCGAGCACAGCCGCCAGCGTGGTGAACGTGCCCTGGCCCAGCTCCGCCGGCGGCGACACGATCGTGATCGCGCCGTCGGTCGCGATGGTCACCCAGAGGTTGGCCGCCAGCGGCGTGTCGGCGAGGGCCTCGCCGAGCATCGAGGACGGATCGGCGGCAAGCGTAAGCGCCAAGGTGAGGCCTGCACCCGTCTGCTTGAGGAAATCGCGCCGATGGATATTCCCGGCATATGTCATGGCTCAGACCTCCCGCTCAGCGCGCCGCGTCGCGCTGATGATTGAATGTCATCGCCGGGCTTGTTCCGGCGATCTCGATAAGAAAAGCACCGTGCGACCCTCATCGTGATGGCCGGAACAAGTCCGGCCATGACAATAGACAGTGCCGGTCCAAACGGAAACGACTGCGGTTCCTCCCCGTGTCACGTCCTCACTTCTGCGTTTGCTTGAAATAGCGCAGATCGGGCGGGGCCTGTTGCTTCTTGGTCGGCATCAGGTAGCCGTCCGCGCTTAGCATGTAGTTCTCGCTGCCGATCTTGACGTGATTGTTGGTCTCGCTGCAATTGTTGTCGCGCCAGAACGGCCGCTCTTTGTCTGGCTCGCGACCGTAGGTCTTGTGGACCGTCCACGGACGCGTCAACGCATGATCGAACACCGTCACGTCGTCATGCAGGATGTCGGGGTTGGCCTTGTCGAGGTAGAACTGCTCCTTGACCACGGTCTGGTTATCCTTGTGCAGCGGGGCGCCGGTAACGTCGAAGGCGCGTGGGCCACGGAACGGCCCGCGGGTTTCGACGTCGAGCAGATCGTAGCGGCCGACGCCCGCGCTATCGATCCATTTGCCGATCGAATAGCCTAGAAAAGTCGGCTCCAGGTCCGCCGGCCAGTCGCGCCCATCGGTATAGATGCGACGGTCATCGTCGATGTGTTGCACCAGGATATAGGTCGTGTACGGCGTCACGACGAATTCGATCTCGCCGTAGCCGTTGGTGGCGCGCGGCATGCCCGGTGAAATGCAAGTGAAAGTCTGCGCCGTGCCTTGCCCGCCTTCTGCCTGGTCCTTGAGATTGGCCTCGAAGATGGCCTGGTACTCGGGGGTGAACGGAACTTCTTGCCCCATTCCAGGCGGTTTGTAGGGGTCGAACCGGGTGCGGAAAACTCCCGAAGGCCCCAGTCGAATCAACGGGCCTTTCAAGTCGGGGCCGGATGGCCCATACCGCACCCACTGGCCTCGCAAGTCCGGATATTTCCCAT
The DNA here is from genome assembly GCA_036502925.1 of Xanthobacteraceae bacterium. Classification (GTDB taxonomy): domain Bacteria; phylum Pseudomonadota; class Alphaproteobacteria; order Rhizobiales; family Xanthobacteraceae; genus VAZQ01. The sequence continues at coordinate 7,669 of DASXXS010000325.1, read as the reverse complement.
AATCGAACACCTGGGCGCCGGCCGTCGCCAGCCACGGCGCCGCCGCGAGCGCGACTGCAGCAACCAAGCTTCGGTACACCATAGACTCTTCCTCCCGCGATCGCGAACCGACGGCCTGCGCGGCAATGCAGCAGCGCAAGCCACAAGATCAAAGCAACAAAGCGAGTTCTTCACCACGATACTCGTCGCCCCTAAGGGTCACAAGTGACTTGGCCGCGAGCCCTTGGCCGCGAGCCCTTCCGCATCGGCCGGCGGACGGTGTAGGCTTCCCTTCAAGTGGGGCTACCGGCAGCGCCTTTCGCCCTCATGCACAGCAGCTCACGCGCGGCAACTCATGAGCAGCAATACATGCGAGCGAGAGGAAAATCGTGCCGACGGCAGGGATCGCCGCTTTGATGACCGGCTCTGATGCAAACCATAAGAGCCGAAGGCTCAGCGCGGCGCGCCGTTCGGCTTATCCCGGAGAGGACGCTCATGCCTGACCGACGCTCGTTTGCGGCCGTTCCGTTGGCGGCCGCGCTGCTGCTGGCATACTCCGCTGTCCATGCCGCCGACGAATCCAAATATCCCGACCTGAACGGCCGCTGGGTGCGCGTGGGCGGCCCGAATTGGGTTCAGCCCGCGGACTTGCCGCAGTTCCATCCGGTCTACGACCCGCGATCCTATCTGCCGCCACCGCCGGGCCTGCTCACGCCCGAATACCAGGCGATCTACGACGCCAACCGGGCCGACCAGGCGGCCGGCGGCGTCGGCGACGTGCCTTCGACCTTCTGCATCCCGCAGGGCATGCCCATGATGATGGACCTCTACGACCCGATGGAAATCATCGTGACGCCGACGATCACCTATATCCTGATCAGCCACGTCAACGACTCGTATCGGCGGATCTACACGGACGGCCGCGATTGGCCCGCCGATGCCCAGCCCACCTTCGCGGGCTACTCGATCGGCAAATGGATCGACGAGGACGGCAGCGGCCGCTACACCATGCTCGAGGTCGAGACGCGCAATTTCCGCGGCCCGCGCGCCTACGATGCCTCGGGCCTGCCGCTCGCCCGTGACAACCAGAGCATCATCAAGGAACGTATCCATCTCGACAAAGCCGACCGCAACACGATCTATGACGAGATCACGGTGTACGACCACGCGCTGACGCGGCCGTGGACCATCACCCGGAAAGCCGTCCGCGATGCAAATCCCCGGCCGGCCTGGCGCACCGAAGAATGCCCGGCGGACAATACCTGGGTTCGCATCGGCAGGGATGCCTATTACACCAGCGCCGACGGCAATCTGATGCCCACCAAGAAGGACCAGGCGCCGCCCGACTTGAAATATTTCAAGCAACCGCGAAAGTGACGGCAAATCAAGGGAGGAAGATCATGTCCACGAAATACAATCTCGCCGCGCTGGCGTCGATCCTCGCGGCCGTCGCGCTGCCGGCGCTGGCTGCCGACGTCGCGCCGCAGCGCCTGCTCGCCACCGCCGCCGAGCCGCAGAATTGGCTCATGGTGCATCGCGACTACAACAATTCGCGCCACTCTCCGCTCAAGGACGTCAACCGCGACACCGTCAAGGACCTCAAGCTCAAGTTCATCTTCTCGATCGGCGGCCGCGCGACCGGCGGCACGCTGCCCGGCAAGGAGGAATCCACCCCGCTGGTCGACGACGGCTTCATGTACGTGTCCGATACCTACGACCGGGTGATGAAGTTCGATGTCCGCAGCGGCACCGAGGCGGTGCCGCTGTGGCGCTACGATCCCAAGATCACCAAGTCGCGCACCAATCGCGGCATCGCGATGTACGGCAACAAGGTCTTCATCTCCACCAACGACGTGCGCATGATCGCGCTTAACCGCGATTCCGGCGAGGTCGTCTGGGAAACGCAAGCCATCGCGCCGACCGATCCGGCGACCGGCACGCCTTCGCCCAAGACCCAGACATTCACCGCGGCGCCGCTGGCGATCAAGACCGCCGGCGGCAAGGAGCTGGTCGTGCAGGGCGAGAGCTCCGGCGGGCAGCTCGGCACCCGCAGCTGGGTCGGAGCCTGGGAGGTCGAGACCGGCAAGCTCGCCTGGCGCACCTTCACCATTCCGGCCCCGGGCGAGCCCGGCTCCGAGACCTGGAAGGACAATCACAACGCCTGGCGGGTCGGCGGCGGCGGCGTCTGGCAGACCGCGTCCTACGATCCGGCCACCAACCTGCTTTACTACGGCACCGGCGATGCCTTCCCGAGCCACGACCCCGAGTTCCGTCCCGGCGACAACCTGTTCACCGCCAGCACCATCGCGCTCGATGCCGATACCGGCAAGATCGTCTGGTACTTCCAGGAGACGCCAAACGAGCATTGGGACTTCGACACGCCGAGCCCCAAGATGCTCTACGAGGTCTCGGTCAACGGCGAGACCCGCAAGGTGGTGGCGAACTTCTCGCGCAACGGCTTCTTCTACACGCTCGATCGCGCCAGCGGGCAGTTCCTGCGCGCCGACCAGTATCAGGAGAAGGTCACCTGGACCAAGGGCATCGATCCGAAGACCGGCAAGCCGGTCGACTATGATCCGGCGCGCGCCGTGCAAGTCTATGCCGGCACCGGCGCCATGCGCGGCAAACCGGCCCAGCAGGATTGCCCGTGGTGGGGTGGCGCACCGACCTTCTTTCCGCCCACTCTCGACCCCAAGCGCATGATCGCCTATGTGGCGGGCGCGGAGGGATGCGTCACCGGCACCGCCGACAGGACTCCGCTCGATGAGAGCAAGGACTATGTCGGGCTGCCGCCGTGCTGCTCCCAGGCCGGCCGGACGGCGGCGCATGGCGCGATTTGGGCGCTCGATGTCCGCACCGGCAAGGTCGCGGGCAAGGCCGAGTTTCAGACCCCGAATGAATCCGGCATGCTGAGCACCGATGGCGACCTGTTGTTTTCCGGGCATCCCAACGGCCGCCTGGTCGCCTACGACGCGGACTCGCTCAAGGAATTGTGGAGCTTCAGCCTCGGCACCCCGATCACGGCTCCGCCGATGACTTACAGCGTCGGCGGCAAGCAGTACGTCGCGGTGGTGGCGGGCGGCGCCGCCGGGCTGCGGGGCGCGGGCCTCTACCAGCCCGCCGCCATCGTGGCGGTCTTCGGCTTCTAGGGCGGTTTGCGGCAAGGCTGACACTTGTTGTTGCCATGGCCGGACTTGTTCCGTAGGGCGCAATCGCTTTATTGCGCCATCAGCCTCGCCAAGCGGCACAATAAGCGATTGCGCCCTACGGTCCTGTGATGATTGTGCGGGGGTGACATTCCGGCCGTTGCTGGTATTCTCGCGCCCCGCACAAGACGGCAGGCTTTTCCAACGCCTCCAGCCAACTCCAAAACTTCAGCTGCGAAAACTTCAGCTACGAAGTCTTCGGCTGCCAAGACTTCAGTCACAGTGAGGGATGGTCCCATGGAACAAAAGATAGTGGAACGAAAGAAGGCGTCAGATTTCCCGCAGGAGCTTCTGAACCTGTTTGACAAATACGTGCACGGCGGGATCGACCGCCGCGCATTTCTGGACGGCGCGCAAAAGTTTGCTGTCGGCGGCGTGACCGCGACGGCGCTCTTCGAGATGCTCAAGCCGAATTATGCCTGGGCGGTGCAAGTGCAACCAAATGACAACCGGATCAAGTCCGAGACCGCGACCGTGGCGTCCCCGCAGGGCAACGGCAGCATCAAGGGTTACCTGGTGCGGGCCGCCAACGCGACCGGCAAGCTGCCGGCGGTGCTGGTGGTGCACGAGAACCGCGGCCTCAACCCGTATATCGAAGATGTGGCGCGGCGGCTGGCAGTCGCCAACTTCATGGCCTTCGCGCCCGACGGGCTCACCTCGGTGGGCGGCTATCCGGGCGACGACGAGAAGGGCGCGCAGCTGTTCATGAAGGTCGACGGCGGCAAGATGCGGGAGGATTTCCTCGCCGCCGCCAATTGGCTCAAGGCGCGTCCCGACTCGAGCGGCAAGCTCGGCGTGGTCGGCTTCTGCTTCGGCGGCACCGTCACCAATGCGCTGGCGGTGCGGATGGGCTCGGAGCTCTCCGCCGCGGTCCCGTTCTACGGCGGCCAGCCGAACGCCGAGGACACCGCCAAGATCAAGGCGCCGCTGCTGGCGAATTACGGCGAGCTCGACACCCGCATCACCTCCGGGTGGCCGGCTTTCGACGCCGAGCTCACGGCCGCAAAGGTGCCGCACGAGGGCTATGTCTACATGGGCGCCAATCACGGCTTCCACAACGACACGACGCCGCGTTACGACGAAGCCGCCGCCAAGCTGGCTTGGCAGCGCACGCTCGCTTGGTTCGACAAATATCTGAAAGCATCGAATACCTGAGCGCAGCGTTCTGCGCTCGGTACGCCGTCGCGCATCGATAAAGCGACCCGCGCCGCCCGGAGCAACCCGGGCGGCGCAAACATATGCAGGCCTATGGTGCAGCGTGATCCGGTGCGGATCCAACCAATGTCACAATCCGTGCGATATCGCCTTGTCTCCCGTCTCTGACACTTGCTGCGATTGCCGAGCAGTGAGGCTTCCCTCGCCCCGCTTGCGGGGAGAGGGTAACACGCGTTGAGAGAAAACCGGAACTCGGCCCGGTGAGGGGGCGATTCCACAAGCTCAGACTCGCGGAGAGGCCCCCTCATCCCGACCTTCTCCATAGCCCGTCGAAGACGGGCGTAAACGCCCTGATGACACGCGGGGAGAAGGAGACCGCACTGCGCCCGGGACACGTACGAAGCAAGCGCAGAGTCACAACACTAGAGCAGCTGAAAACGCTCTAATCTGCCGCGCCGGGAGACGGGGGCGGCGCGGCCGTGGCGGGAGCGGACCCAGGCCGGGCGCCCGGGGCGAAGAAAGGCGGCAGCGCGGAATTGCCGCCCGGGCGGCCTCCGATGGCAAAGAATGGCCGTGCCGGCCTGCAGAATCCATCGCCGCGCTCCGCAAGCTGCGAGATCAATTCGTCGGTGATGTTGACTTCGACGGCAGGCTGCTTGGCACTGGTCCAGAACTTCTTCACGGCCTGCCGGGTCTGGTCGCCCAGCTTGCCGTCGATGCGGCCCGTGAGGCAGTCGAGCCGCCGCAGCTCGGTCTGCGCTTTCCTGATCTGTTCGGGCAAATTGGCCGGCAATGCTGCCGGCGCGCCGGCCACCGGCGGCTGGCCTGGCGCGCTCGCCTGCGCGAATCGGGTGTCGCCCGCCGCAACCGCGCCCGCCGGCGGCGCCCACAGCCAAATTGCCATCGCAACCGATCCGGCCCGCCAGACGCAGCCGTGCATCACCCGCCTCGTCTATCTGATATCCGCGTCGTTCGATGGCGGAGCTTAATACCGATAGGATCGCGGAGCAATCAGCGCGCGGCCATCCGGCCCGGGGCGTCGGATAATCGGGCGTCTGCGGGCTTGCCGCGTGCGCGTTGGCGGGAGAGGATGGGCCAGGGGCGGGTCACATCGCCCGCGCGAGGAGGAGTGCCATGAACCGTGCAGCATCGAAATTCTGCGCCGCGCTGATGGCGGCGGCGATCGTCTGCGCCGCGCGCTCGGCGGCAGCGGGCGACATCACCACCGAGTGGGACAGCGTGAAGCTGCCGCCGAAGCCGGAGCTCAAATCCGTGACAGTGGAGCCGAAGACCACGGCGCTGCTCGTGCTCGATCTCATGAAGGGCAATTGCGGCGTGCGCCCGCGCTGCGTTCCCATCGTGCCCAATGTAAAGAAGCTCATCGATAATGCGCGGGCGCGCAACATGATGATCGTCTACAATCTGACCGGAGCGTCGAAGCCCGAGGACATGGCCGATCCGAGCGTCATGCCCAAGCCGGGCGACTTCATGATCAAGAACGGGCGGGGCGGCGACAAGTTCATCGATTCCAATCTCGATGCCGGCTTGAAGGAAAAAGGCATCAAGACCGTGATCATCACCGGCACCTCGGCCCAGGGGGCGGTCGCCACCACCAGCAACGGCGCTACCGGACGCGGTTACAAGGTGGTCGTGCCGGTCGACGGCACCGCCTCGGAAGACGCCTTCCGCGAGCTCTACGCCATTTTCCATCTCGCCGGCGGCGGCCCCGCCGCCCTGACGCAGAATGTGACGGTGACCCGAAGCGACCTGATCAAGTACGCGGAGTGACGGCCCGCGGCCGCGGCGCGGGCGTCAACATTCGGCTCAGAACGCGCCACCGCGACTCGGGACGCTGAGGATGCGGTTGTTGATGCGGCACGCGCCCGCGATATCATGCGCGATCCGCTCGGCCCGCATGCGCACGCTTCCGCTGCTGGTCGTGCCGGAAAGCGTGACCTCGCCGTTGGCGACCGACACGGAGACGCCGAGCGGCGCGGCGACCAGGCTGATATGCTCGATGAGCGCCGAGCTGATCTTTGCCTCCACGAGCTTGTTGGCGAGCGTCGCCCGAATTGCGGCGTTGTCCTGGAAGCGGGCCCTTTTGGCGAGCTCGCTGACGGTCTTCACGCAAGTCTCGATCGAGAGCCGCTGCGTATTGAGGACGATATGGTAGAGTCGCGGATCCTCCTGCTCGATATCGAAGTAGGCGCGCATCGTGCGTGCACGGGCGGCATCGTAGCGCTCGATCCGCTCGCGCACGGCGCTGGCGTCCGTGGTGCCGAGCCGGACCATCAGGACGCGCACGCGGAAGTCCATGGGCGCGCACACCCGCACGCTGACGACCCCCGACAGGTCGCGCAGCAGCGTGGCGACGCCCCACCCCTTGATCAGGACGTTGCCCTGCTGGGCAAGGCGCAAAATCTCCTCGGCAGCGTAATGAAACAGCTTTCTTCGGTCGATCTGCCATCGCTGCAGCAGCGATGCGGAGCCGTTCGCATAATGCAGCACCGCGCTCTCTTTGACCCCGAGGCGCTCGGCGATGCAATTGGCGACGGTGTCGGATTGTATGATCTTAAGTCCCAGCGTGGCGGACAATCCTGCCGCCACATCCATTCCACGCGAGCCAATTTCTCTGGTCATGGCGATCACGGTCATGGTCCGCTCCTCACTTGGTTTGCAGGAGTTGAGGTCGCGCCGGTCTCGACCGCGGCCTCGCCGTCCCGGACAATCGGCAAGTGTCGGAACTTCTAGGCCAGTCCCGCCGGCGCAAATGTGAAGCGGAACACATTCGCCCGGGCTTTTTTGCGCAACCGCCCACGCCGCGTGGCGCCGACGAGACGACGCGCTTGCGCCGACCCGGAGCCGACTTCCGCGGCTTTGGGCGATCGTCGCCGGCTGAAAAACGGCTCCAATACCCCTGGCCGATCTCGGCCAATTCGATATCCTGGGATTGGTGCTGGCCGAGGGAATCGCATGTCATCCGATCGATTGAAGCGGCGCGAGCTCATCGCGCTTCTCGGTGGCGCGGCGGTCGGCTGGCCGCTCGCCGCGCGCGCACAGCAGGGCGACCGCGTCAAGCGGCTCGGTATTCTGCAAGGCGGCGTGGAGGAGCAGTTTGCGGTGGCCGACAAGCGGCTGTTCGCGGGGCTTGCCGAGCTCGGATGGGCGGAGGGGCGGAACCTTCGCCTCGATTATCGCACGGTCGGAAGCAACGATCCGGCCCTGATCCGCCCGCAGGCGGAGGCGCTCATTCGCGCCGCTCCGGACGTCATCTACACGACCCCCGCCACGGCGGTGCAGGTTCTGCAACGGCTGACCAGCACTATCCC
>DASXXS010000324.1:0-4160 GCA_036502925.1 Xanthobacteraceae bacterium | reverse complement strand
GATCCGCAACGGCAATGCGCAGCACGAGACCTACTCGCATTTCCCCGATTGGTATATCGAGAACCGCAAGGGCTTCTTCGAGCCGCAAGCGCCGCGCGACTATCCGGTCCATTCCGCGCTTGCCGTTCATCTGATCGAATCCCTCATGGACACGGGCTTCGATCTCGCCAGCTCGAAATGCCTGCCGCAGGGCGAGGGCGAGGGCCATGCGATCGCCTATGTGCACCGGCAGGTGATTGACGCGCAGCATCCGGTGCCGGCCGTGCCCGTCTTCCTCAATACCTACTTCCCGCCCAATCAGCCGCGCCCGTCCCGCTGCTATGCGTTCGGGCAAGGCGTGCGCAAGGCCGTCGAGAATTTTCCCGCCGAGGGACGCATCGGCGTTCTGGCCTCGGGCGGCCTGAGCCATTTCCTGGTGGACGAGGATTTCGACCGCGCCGTGCTCAAGGCCTGCGCCGACAAGGACGCCGCGTTTCTGCAAAACCTGCCGCGCCACAAGCTCAATGCCGGCAGCTCGGAGATCTTGAATTGGGTCGCGCTGGCGGGCGCGGTCGAGCATCTCGAGCTGAACTGGTTCGAATACGTTCCGGGCTACCGCACGCCCGCCGGCACCGGAACCGGGCTCAGCTTCGCGACCTGGGGCTGATGCGCAGCCGCTCCGGCGTTCGAACCCGCAGCCCGGAGCCATTTACCGCTTTGCCTTGTTCATGAGAGGATGACCCCGGTTTGGGACACCGGTCCGCGCAGGAGGACGCCGATGCTCGCGCAAAAAGAAAATGAAGCGCTCACCCGCGTGGGGCCCGGGACCCCGATGGGCGAATTGATGCGCCGCTACTGGATTCCGGCGGCATTCTCCCGCCAGATCGCGGAGCCGGACTGTCCGCCGGTACGGGTGCGGCTCCTGGGCGAGAACCTGGTCTTGTTCCGGGACAGCGGCGGGCGCATCGGGCTCCTCGACGAGCGCTGTCCCCATCGCACCGCCTCGATGTTCTTCGGCCGCAACGAGGAATCCGGGCTGCGCTGCGTCTATCATGGCCTGAAGTTCGACGTCGCCGGCAACTGTGTCGATGTGCCCTGCGTGCCGCAGGCGAGCGATGTCCAGAAGCGCAACATCCTGGCCCAGCTCAAGATCAAATCCTATCCGTGCCTCGAGCGCGGCGACGTGGTCTGGACCTATATGGGTCCGCCGCAGCACCAGCCGCAGTTCCCCGACCTCGAATGGACACGGCTGCCCAAGTCGCACCGCTTCGCGACCCGCCATATCCAGGAATGCAACTGGCTGCAGGGCCTCGAAGGCGGCTTCGATGCGACCCACTTGTCGTTCCTGCACCACGGCGATGCCGAGAAGAATCGCAGCATCGTGGTGACGCTCTACGAGGTCGAGCCGACCGATTTCGGATTCGTGGTCGGCACCGGCCGCGATCCCGGGCAGGGCGACATCCGCTGGAACGTCAACGTGATGCTGATGCCGTTCCACAAGATCATCTCCTCGGTGCCGCACGCCGCCCATGTGTGGGCGCCGATCGACGACGAGAACACGATGCTCTACAGCGTCGACTTTCACCCGGACCGGCCGCTCAGCGCCGCGGATCTGGCCCGCTCGAAGGACTGGCGCGGCATCCACACCGAGAACATTCCCGGCACCGATCACGCCATCCGCAACCGCCACAACGATTACCTGATCGACCGCGCCCAGCAGGCGAGCGGGGCATCCTATACCGGCATGAAGGGGCTGGGGACGCAGGATTGCGCCATCCAGGAATCGATGGGGCCGATCGCCGACCGCAGCGCCGAGCATCTGCTCGCCTGCGATGCTGCCATCGTCAAGATCCGCCGCCTCCTGCTGCAGACCCTGAAGGACCATGCGGCCGGCAAGGCGTTGCCGGGCATGCGCCCGGAGAGCTACCGGGTCCGCTCGACCCGCTACGAGGCCCCGCGCGGAGTGCCCTTCGCGGCGGTCATGAACGAGCGCGTGCGCATCGATGCGCCGGCAGCCGCGAAATAAAATTGGAAACCGGCTCATGAACGGCGCCGATGTCGTTGCCGAAATCCTTCGTCGCGAGGGCACCGGGTTCCTGGCTTGCTATCCGCGCAATCCTTTGATCGAGGCCTGTGCCGAGCTCGACATCAGGCCGATCCTGTGCCGGCAGGAACGCGTCGGCGTCGGCATGGCGGATGGCTACTCGCGCATCCGGCGCGGCCGGCAGAACGGCGTGTTCGCGGCCCAGCACGGGCCGGGCATCGAGAATGCCTTTCCGGGAATCGCGCAGGCCTATTCCGAGAATGTGCCGATGTTGATCATCCCGGCCGGGTTTGCGGCCGAGCGGCAATATATCCGGCCGACGTTCCGGGCCGCGGAAGTCTACCGCAGCGTCACCAAGTGGTCCGCCATGGCGTACAACGTGCAGGAGCTGCCGGACCTGATGCGCCGCGCCTATCACGCCATGCGCAGCGGCAAAGGCGGCCCGGTTCTGCTCGAGATTCCCAACGACGTCTTTGCGGCCGGCTTCGCGGGCGAGCTCGACTACGTGCCGGTGCCGGTCCTGCGGACCGCGCCGGATCCCGCGCTGGTCAAGGAAGCGGCACGCGCGTTGCTCGCCGCCAAGCATCCGCTGCTGTGGGCCGGGCAGGGCGTGCACTACGCACAGGCCGGCGCGGCGCTGGCCGCGCTCGCCGAGCTCGTTCCGGCCCCCGTCGTTGCCACCAATCCGGGCAAGAGCGCCATCCCGGACAGCCACCCGCTCGCGCTCGGGGCCTCGACCCGCTCGCGCTCGAAAATGTTCGCCGCGTTCATGGAGCGCGCCGATCTGGTGCTGGCAATCGGCTCGAGCCTCACCAAGACCTCGTTCGGACCCGGGGTGCCGGCCGGCAAGACCATCATTCATTCGACCAACGAGGCCGCCGACATCAACAAGGACTACCGCGCCGATCAGGCCTTGATCGGCGATGCCGCGCTGGTGCTCGATGCGCTGATCGCCGAGGTCGAACGGCAGAAGGGCCGCGCCGGCGGCAATGCGCTCGCCTCGCTCAAGGAGGAGATCGCGGCCGGCAAGACGGCCTGGCTCGCCGAATGGGCCAAGCAGCTTGATTCGGACGAGACGCCGATCAACCAATACCGCGTGATCCGCGACCTCATGCGCACGGTCGATCGCGACAACGTCATCATCACCCACGACTCCGGCAGCCCGCGCGAGCAACTGCTGCCGTTCTGGGAGACCACGGTGGCGGGCTCCTATCTGGGCTGGGGCAAATCGACCCAGCTCGGCTATGGTCTCGGGATCATCATGGGGGCCAAGCTGGCGGCGCCGGACAAGCTTTGCATCAACGTCATGGGCGACAGCTCGTTCGGCATGACCGGTCTCGACATCGAGACCGCCGCCCGCAATCGCATCGCCATTCTCACCATTGTCTTCAACAACGGCGTCATGGCGGCCGAGCGCGACGTGCTCAAGACTTCGACCCGGAAATACGGCGCCATGAACGTGGGCGGCAACTACGCCAAGGTGGCCGAAGGCCTCAACGTCGCGGCGCGGCGGGTCGAGAAGCCCGCCGACATCGTCGGCGCCATCAAGGAGGCGGTCGCCGTGACGCAATCCGGCGCGCCGTTCCTCATCGAGATCATCGCCAAGCAAGGCTACGATTTCTCGCGCTATCCATGAGCATGCGTGGGTCTCTTATGAATGATCTACCGAGCTGCCGCGATCTCAGCGCGCTCCTTCTCCCCGCGTGCGGGGAGAAGGTCGGGATGAGGGGGCCTCTCGGCGAGTCTGAGCGTGTGGAAACGCCCCCTCACCGAGCCGAGTCCTGGTTTTCCTTCAGTGGGCGTGGCCCTCTCCCCGCACGCGGGGCGAGGGAAGCTGCAGTGCCTCTCCTCGCCGCGTTTCTCGTGCTCGCCGCGTTCCTCGTGCTCGCCGCGGTGCCGGCGCGCGCTCAAGTTCCCTACGGAGGCAAGACCATCACCCTCGTCACCAGCACGGGCGTGGGCGGCGTCTACGATCTCACGGCCCGCGTGCTCGCGCGCCACATGGGCCGTTACATTCCGGGCAATCCGACCTTGATCGTGCAGAACATGCCGGGCGGCGGCAACGTGCTGGCCACCAACTACATGTACAATATCGCCGCCAAGGACGGCATGACCATCGCCAGCATCCACAACGCCA
>DASXXS010000323.1:0-3865 GCA_036502925.1 Xanthobacteraceae bacterium | reverse complement strand
GCCGGCGGCCCGCGGGTGCAGCAGGCCATCACCGCCAATGCGGTCGACATCGCGATCGGCTCCGGGCCGGAGATGGCCTTCGCCCTCAAGGGCGTGCCCGAGATCGGCATCGCCGCCATGGCGGATGCGCCCTACGCGATCGTGCTCGCCGTGCTCAAGGACGGCCCCAAGAGCGTGAGCGAACTCAAAGGCAAGACCGTGAGCGTCTCGAGCACGGGCTCGCTCACCGACTGGCTCGGACAGAACCTGTCGCGCCAGCAAGGCTGGGGCATCGACGGCATCAAGCGTGCGCCGCTCGGCACCACCGTGGCGCAGACTGCCGCGCTCAAAACCCGCCAGATCGACGGCATGATCGTGGAGGCCAATGGCGGCTACCGGCTGGAAGAGGACGGCTCCGGCCGCGTGCTGGTTCAATTCGGCGACCTGATGCAGGTCTTTCATGTCTATCTGCTCTACGCGCGCCGCGCCTTTGCGGAGCAGAATCCCGACGGGGTGCGGGCGTTTCTGGCCGCGTGGTTCGAGATCATTACCTATATGCACGAGCACAGGCCTGAGACCATCGACATCATGCGGCGCACGGCCGATGTGTCGCAATTCATCGCCACCCGCGACTTTGACGCCATGATCGGCATGTTCAACCGCACCGGCCGCTTCAATCCCGAGGCCCTCAAGGTGGTCTCGCGCTCGTTCGTCGAGATGGGCATGTTGCCGAGCGAACCCGACATCAGCGCGCTGATCACGGAAAAGTTCCTGCCCGCCGCGAAGTAAGCGCACGCGACACACGAGGAAGGCACATGCGAAGCACCCTCACCTGCTGCCTGCTCGCCTTGGCGCAACTCGCCATGACGCAGCTTTCCCTCGCCGACAAGCTCGACGACGTCAAAGCGCGCGGGCGTCTCCTGGTCGGCACCAGCGACACCTCGCCGCCCTTCAGCGCGCGCGAGAACGGCAAGGTCGTGGGCTACGACGTCGACCTCGCGGCGCGCGTCGCGAAGCGCTTGGCGCTGCCGATGGAGACCCTGTCCATCGTCAATGCGGATCGCATCCCGGCCCTGCAGCAGGACCGGGTCGACCTGGTGGCGTCCGGCATCACCCGGGCGGAGAACCGCAAGAAGGACGTCGGCTTCAGCCTCGCCTATCTGGTCTCGCCGCACAAAGTCCTGATCAGGAAGGACGGCGGCGTCACGACCGTCGGCCAGATGGCCGGCCGCAAGCTCGCTCTGGTGAAGACCGCGAGCGTCGACGCCGAGCTCAAGGCGGCGGTGCCGACGCTGCAGATCGTCTTTTACGAAGATTACGCCGTCTGCTTCAACGCGCTGCGCGACCGCCAAGTCGACGGCTTCCTGGCCGACGAGGTGCTGCTCGCCTCGTTCGCCCAGAAGGGCGGCGCGCCGCAGGACTTCGCCTTCATCCCCGACTACGAGCTGCCGCGCACCGCCGGCTTCGCCATCAAGAAGGACGCGCCGCGCTTCACCCGATTCGTCGATCAGGTCCTCCTCGATCTTGAGAAATCCGGCGAGGCGGAAAAAATCTTCGATGCCTGGTTCGCCCCGGCCAAGCGGCCGTTCCGCATCCAGCCGGATTAGCCCCTTCAGTTCGTCGGGGCGGAGATCACCGCCACCATGGTGTAGGCGATCGTCTTGCCGAGCGATGCGCGGACAAAGGTATCAAGCTGCGGGCGCGTCGCAACCGTGCAGGTTTCCGAATTCTGGGTCACGCAGGTCTGCGTTTGCGTCGCCTTGTCGAGATACTTCTCGTCGACCGGCAGGATGCGATAGGTCCCCTCGGCCAGCTTGCGGCCCAGCAAATACGCAAACACTACTCCATTGCTCGCCTCAATAAGGAGCGTGTCGGCGTCCAATGGCTCGGCGGTGAAGAATTTCACGTCGGAAGGAGGATCGCCGCCGACGATCCCGTAGCGGGTGCCGCTCCAGCGGTACACCGCGGTTTTCGCGGAGACCGCTTTTCCATCCGTGAAGTCTTCAAACAGATTGAGCTGGAACTGCTCGCCGAGCATCGGCTTGGTTCCGACCAACAAGGGCGTCTTGGATTGCACGCAGGCGGCGAGCACGAAGGCCGCAAGCAGGATCACCGCGACAGGAACCAAGGCTGCCTTCGCGGTCCGCGATCGATGGTCGGGCATATCGTCCTCACAAGCGCGCAGCCGCGCGCAGTTTTCGCCGGCGAATCATCGCGGCCGGCGCACGCACGCGCATCTTTGCGCATCCAAGGTCTGGTCGGGATCGAGGCAGACCAAGGAACAAGCCGGCTTCCTCACAACTGCCGGCTCGCAGGAGCATTTCTTCGCGTTGAGAACCGCAGGCGGAAAGCAAACCACCGCGCAGGGAGCGGCTGCGGGTTGCGCCTTCGCGGCCTGCGCACCTGCAAGCAAGATCGAGGTGATCACAAGTCCCGTCAGCTTCATCATCGAATTGCTCCAAAGGATCGGCCCCGCCGGGCCTCGCGCCATTGTACTTAGCTCGCGCCCGCGGAGATCACCACCACCATGGTGAACGGACCCGCCTTGCCGATCGATGCGCGGACAAAAGTGTCGAGCTGCGCCCGCGTCTCGATCGTGCAATTATCGCGATCCTGCTTCACGCATAGCTGCTTTTGCGTCGCCTTTTCGACGTTATTCTCGTTGACGGGCAGCAAGCGATAAGTCGCTTCCTCGAGCTTGTGGGCCAGGAAATACAGATAATCCTTGTCGTCGGTCCCCTCGACCAGCAGATCATTCTCGCCTGCGGATTCGACCCGAAAGAATTTCACGCCCGCGGCTTCGCCGCTGATGAGCTGGTAGCGGCCGGCATTCCAGCGAAACACCGCCGTCTTCGTGCTAACGGCTCGTCCTTCGATGAATTCTTGATACTGATTGAGCTGGAATTGGTCGCCGAAGAGGTTCGAGCCGGTCAACAATTGCGTACGCGATCCCACGCAGGCGCTGAGGACGAGCGCCGCGAGCAGGATCATCGCAGCCGGGGCCGCAAGCAACTTCGCGGCTCGCGATCGATGGTCAGGCATAGCGTCCTCCTGGATCAGTCCGGCCTGGCGCCCGAGAGCTTGACCACCTTAGCCCACTTCGCGGTTTCCTCCACGATCAGCTTGCCGAAGTCCGCAGGCGAGCCTGACAGCACCGAGGCGCCGAGCTCGGCGAGCCGCGCCTTCATCCCCGGCTCGGCAAGGACCGCGTTGGTCTCCCGGTTGAGCCGCTCGATCACCGCGGCGGGCGTGTTCCGGGGCGCGCCGATGCCGTACCACTGGCTCGCCTCGTAGGCTGGGACGAACTCGGCAATGGTCGGCACGTCCGGGAGCTCGTCCGAGCGCGTCGCCGTGGTCACCCCCAAGGCGCGCAGCTTGCCTGATTTGATGAAGGCAATCACCGCCGGCATGGTGCCGAAGATCACTTGCACCTGTCCGCCGAGCAGATCGGCGATCGCCGGCGCCACCCCCCGATAGGGCACGTGCAATATGCCGACGCCGGCCATCGCCTTGAACAGCTCGCCCGACATATGGTCGGGCGCGCCGTTGCCGCCCGAGCCCATATTGACCTTGCCGGGATTGGCCTTGGCATGGGCGATGAATTCCGGAACCGTCTTTGCCGGCAGCGCCGGGCTGACCACCATGATCAGCGGCACGCGGCCGATGCTCGCGACCGGCGCGATGTCGCGGATGAAGTCGAAGCTCAAATTGTCGTAGAGCGTGGCGTTGACGGCGGCCGGCGAGTTGACGAGCAAGAGCGTGTAGCCATCGGGCTGCGCCTTCACCACGAGCTCGGCGCTGATATTGGTGCCGGCGCCGGGGCGATTGTCGACCACGATCTGCTGGCCGAGCCGCTCGCCCAAGGCCTGGCCGATCAGCCGCGCCA
>DASXXS010000322.1:0-2580 GCA_036502925.1 Xanthobacteraceae bacterium | reverse complement strand
ATCGAAGGCATGGCGTGGCTCGCACAAATCGTCTTGTTCCTGACGCTCGGGCTCCTGGTGACGCCGCATGATCTCGTGCCCTATCTCCCGGGCGCGATCATCGGAGCTGCGGTGCTGATCTTCCTGGCTCGCCCCGTCGCGGTTTTCGCCTGCCTCGTACCTTTCGGGTTCACGATGCGCGAGACCGCGTTTGCCTCATGGGTCGGACTGCGCGGTGCGGTGCCGATCTATCTCAGCATCATCCCGGCACTCGTGGATCCGAACCGCGATAAACGCCTCTTCGCGAGCATTTTCATCGTGGTAATCGCCTCGCTGATCGTACAGGGCTGGACCGTCGGACTTTCCGCCCGCTTGCTGGGCTTCGGGCGTCGGCCGGTGAGCTAGGCCGGACTTTGCCCTCTTTTGAGCGCAAGCCATTGATAAGGCTTGCATGGGTGATGCCGGTCTGTCTACGCGCTGGGGGTGACGCCGAGCAGATCGAGGGCGCGCTGCTGGGTGCGGGTGGGAGTGGCGAGGATGGTGGTGAGGCGGTCGCGCCCGAGGCGGACGACATTGCGCGTGAGCGTGGCGAGATCGCCGAGCAGGGTGCGGAAGCTGTGCACCGGAAGCGGCTCGTCCTCAGCCGGGTCGGTGCGTTTGCGGGCGGCCTTGCGGCGCGCCGCCGGCGACGGCTCGGCCTTGGCTACCGGTGAGCTGCGCTGCGCCTCGCGCGCCGCCGGATCGGGCTCGTCGAACAGCATCGGGGCGAGGCTCCGGCGCATGTGCCATTCGAGATAATAGGCCAGCATGCACAGCAGCACGTGCGCGCGCACCCGCGGCGCGGTCCAGTGGAATACCGGCCGCAGTTGCAGATCGACGGTCTTCAGTGAGCGGAAGGCGTGCTCGACGCCACTGAGGCTCTTATAGGCGCGCACTGTGGCCGCAGCGTCGGACTGTGCCGGCGGCAGGTTGGTTCGGATGACGTAGATGCCGTCGAGCGCGGCCTCGGCGGCGATGCTGAGGGGGTTTTTGGCGAAGCTGAACGCGTCGTCGGCGATGGTGATCTGGAAATGCTTGGCCATATGGCGCCGTCCCAGCACCGCGCCGACCGCCTGGCCGATCGCCGCGGCGCCGCGCAACGGCCGGCGCGCCCGCTGAACCTGGGTCTGGATGCGCGCGAGCTCCTTCTCGGTGGCGGCCAACAGCTCTTCTCGCTTACGCGCCCGCTCCTCGGCCAGCGGCGGGTTCTTGCAGACCACCAGGCGCTCGCCCGGGTAGTCGGGGCTGGTGATCTCGGCCATGTCGCGGTCATCGAATAGCGAGGGCTGCAGCGGCCCGCCCTCGGCGGCGAGCTGCTTGATCGCCGGCGCCCGCAGGGCGGTGATCCAATCCAGACCCGCCGGCCGCAAGGTCTGTTCGATGCGCGCGCTGGTCAGCACGCCGCGGTCGCCCACCATCACCACGCGCTGCAGCTTGAAGCGCCGCTTCAGCTTGTCGATCTGGGCCGATAATGTCATCGGATCGGCGGTATTTCCTTCGAACACCTCGACCGCCACCGGGCAGCCCTCGGCGGTGCACATCAGGCCGATGACAATCTGCGGCCGGTCACCGCGGTGGTCGCGGCTGTAGCCGTATTGCGCCAGTTCGCAGCAGCGTCCTTCGAGATAAGTCGAGGTGACATCGTAGAGCAGCAGCGCGCCGTCCTTCAGATGGCGTCGGGCCAAGGTGGCTTCGATGAAGGGCTGCTCGCGGCCCAGCCAGTCGAGCGCGGCATAGACCTCCTTGGCGGCGACCTTGCCGAGCCCCAGCACCTCGCCCAGCGAATGGCTGGCGGTGGCGGGGTCCAGCATCCGCGCCGTCGCCAGCTTGGCCGCGGGCTCGAGCAGGCGCGCGACGATCAGGGCCAGCGCCAGATCGCGTCGGCGTTGCGGCGCCCGCCGCGGCAGCACCGCGTCGAGCGCGATGCGGCGCGCGGTGCCGAGCGCGGCGAGCACGTGGCCGTGCGGTAGCGCGCGAACGATTTCCACCGCCGCGGCGACGGGCAGCAGTTTGTCGCCGCGCAATACCGCGCGCAGTTGCTCAATGCGCTCGGCGGGCCAGCGGGACAGGTTGGCGAGGGTTCGGTTCTTGGTCTTGCCGGCGTCGCGGTAACTTTCCCGCAGCAAAATCGCCGGGGGCGAGCCTCGGTTCGGGACGACAGCCACATACATGCGCTGCTAGAACCACTGTTGGGCGGCTCTGTCAACCGTAAATCGCTATATTACATGACCGCTAAAAACGTTAATCTCAGGTCTTTCAGCAGCTTCACTCAAAAGATGGTCAAAGTTCGGTCTAGACGATCGCATGCAGCTCAAGCGTGTTCGGCAGAACGCTTACGCGACCTTGCGCCGGCGGCGAACCACACCGAACCCAACGAGAGCCGTGCCAAGCAGCGCCAGCGAGGCTGGCTCCGGCACGGACGGCGTAACCGCCTGGAAGTTTAGCGCCGTGATGGTGGCGAAAACCAGGTTGCCCGCCGACGTAGAATACGGCGTGGAATTGACGCCGTTGGGTGTGCCGATCGTCAACGGCAAGGCGGTTTTGAGCTGATAGGTTTCGAAC
>DASXXS010000321.1:0-11269 GCA_036502925.1 Xanthobacteraceae bacterium | reverse complement strand
CATGGCGGGCTTGCGATCGTGATGCTTCCGCATCCAATCGGCGAGGCCGACAGCGCCAAGATCGCGCAGAAGGGCTTGGACGCGGCAGCCGAGTGCGTGCGCCTGTTGACGATGCCGGCGGAGGCCGTCGGCGCAGAATTTGCCGCCAAGAAATTCCCGCTGCCGGAGCACGCTGTGCCGCGGCGCTGATCGGGACGTACGACGATGTCTTCGGAGTGGGCCGTGCGCGAGATCGCGAGGGATCGGTGGAAATAACGACATGTTGGACAGGGCCGAGGTGAGCAGGGCCAAGACGATCGAACTCGTGGACCAGCTTGAGGCGATCAACGATCACTTCTACGAGCAGGGGTGGACCGACGGCCTTCCGATCATTCCGCCGACGCCCGAGCGGGTCGAGAGAATGCTCGCGGGCATGCCGTGGCGCAATCCCGACGATGTCATCGGCGTCGTGCCGCCGGCCATGGGCCTGGCGACGCTCCGCAACATTGCGGTCAACGCCGTCATGGCGGGATGCCGGCCGGCGTATCTGCCGGTCATCGTCGCAGCGCTGTCGGCGGTGCTGGAGAAGTCCTACGGGCTCGCGCATCGTCAGACGACGACCCATGCCGGCGCGCCGCTCCTCATCGTCAACGGCCCGATCGTGCGCGAGCTCGGCCTGAACTACGGCAACGGCGTGTTCGGCCCCGGATGGCGGGCGAACGCCACCATCGGCCGCGGCCTGCGCCTCGTGCTGGTCAATCTCGGCGGTGCGGTTCCGGCCGAGGTCGATTTCTGCCAGCATGCGCATCCCGGCAAATACACCTATTGCATTGCCGAGCACGAAGCCGCCAATCCGTGGGAGCCCCTCCACGTCGAGCGCGGCTTTCGGGCCGACGACAGCGTCGTGACGGTCGTGAATGCCGAAGCCCCCCACAGCATGACCGAGAACGTCCAGACCAACCCCATCGAGATCATGCGGACCTTCGCCGATTCCATGGCGACCTATGGGGGAAACAATCTCTACTCGCAGGGACATCCGGCACTGGTGTTCGGCCCGGAGAATGCCCAGCACGTCGCTGCCGCCGGCTGGAAAAAGCTCGATGTGCAGAAGGCGATCTTCGAAATGGCGCGCAAGCCGTGGGGCATGGTGAGAAGCCGCGGCAAGTCCAAGGGGCCGGTGTTCCCGGCCTGGGTCGACCAGAACGACGAGAATGCCATGGTCCCCATTATCAATGAGCCGCGCGATCTTATCGTGGTGGTGGCCGGCGGCGCCGGCGGCAAGTCGATGTGGTGCCCGACCGCCGGCGCACAGAGTCTCAGCGTCAGCAAGCGCATCGAGCGGCGCGGGTGAGCTTCTCCACGCCGACCCGGAAAAGCGGCGCCACCGCGGCGCCGACGTTCACGCTGGCGCAATTCGCCGCCTCCTTGCAGGGGGATGCGCTTCCGCCCGACATCAGGGCGACGTTGGGCGAGCTGTTCCTCGACTATGTGCGGGTCGCCTCCATCGGCGCCGAGATGCCGTGGAGCAAGTGGGTTGATGCCTACATGGCGGCGCTCGGAGGCCGGGGGCGCGCCGCGGTGCTGTTCCGCCCGCAGCGGCGGGACCCGGTTCGCGCCGCGTTTCTCAACGCCACTTACGCCGGCAGCATCGATGCCGACGACACCCATGTCGGCGCCATGCTGCACCCGGGCGCGATCGTGTTCTCGGCCGCCCTTGCGCTCGCCGACGAGACCGGCGCCGGCGGCAAAGACTTCATCGCGGCGGTCGCGGCGGGCTACGAAGCGATGATCCGGATCGGGCTCTCGATTCAGCCGAGCCATTTCCAGCGTGGATTCCAGAGCACGGCAACCTGCGGGGGCTTCGGCGCCGCGGTCGCGGCCGCCCGGCTCGCCTTCAACGGCGAGACGGCCGCTGACCACAAGATCGCGTCGAGCGTCGGGCTCGTCGCGTCTTTTTCCGGCGGCCTGACCCAGTTCTACCAGTCCGGCTCGACCGTCAAGCGCATCCATGCGGCGCGGGCCGCCGAAAACGGCGTTGCCGCGGCCTTGCTGGCACGCCATGGATTTACCGGACCCGAAGACATCATCGAAGGTTCGAACGGATTTGCCCGCGCTTACGCCGACGCGGCCGATCTGCGCATCGTGACCGATGGCCTCGGCAGCACTTATCTGTTGCGCGAGGTGACGGTGAAGGGACATGCTTGCAGCGCGCGGGTGCAGGCCGCGATCGAGGGTATCATCGACCTTTGCAGGGCGAACCGCATCGGCCCCGACGATGTCACCGACGTCTTCGTCGGCATTCCGGCCGTGATCCTTGGCCGCCTGACGATCCCCAAGCCGATCGACGTCCAAGCTGCCCAGATGAGCCTGCCGCACAGCGCAGCGCTCGCGGTGGCGATGGCGCAATCGGCCGAGAACGGCTTCGCGCTGAGCGTGACCGACTACGAGAGCAGCCTCCATGACCGGCAGGTCAAGCAGATCGAGACGCTGGTACGCTGCGAGGTCGACGCGGAGGTCGAAGCCGCGACCACGGCGGAATCGGTTCCGGCCCGCGTCATCATCACCGTCAAGGACGGGACCAGGCACTCGACCTTCGTCGCGGCGCCAAAGGGCAGCCCGTCGCGGCCGTTCACGCACGCCGATCATGTCGCGCGCTTTCGCCGCGAGCTGGCGAAACGTCTGACTGAGAAAACCTGCGATGAGATCGTCGATATCGCCGAGCACCTTGCCGATCTCGACAGGGTTACACGCATCACCGACCTGCTGGCGGCCGCGAAAGCCAGCTGAACGCCCTCGTCGCACAGGAGCGAGACCGCCAGATGGCAGCCTTTGATCTTCTCATCGACCGGTTCGCAAATGCCGGAAACGCGGCGGAGACGGCCTATGCCGTGCTGCGCGAAGCCATCGTCACGAATGCCCTGAAGCCAGGAACCCGCTTGCGCGCCGACGATCTCGCCAAGAAGCTGGGCGTCAGCAAGACGCCGGTGCGCGAGGCTTTGCGGAAGCTTCAGGCCGAGGACCTGATCACGGCGCAGCCCGGCAACGCGCTGACGGTGAAATCGATCAGCGAGGAGCAGCTTATCGAGATCTACTATACGCGCGAGGCGCTCGAAGGCATGGCTGCGCGCCTCGCCGCGGAAAATGCCGGTCAAATCGAGCTGGCAAAATTGCGCGCGATCCAAGATGAAATGAAGACGCCGGGTGTCGCCGGCAACGTCAGGCAATTGCGGCAGCTGTCCGGAGAGTTCCAGCTGGCGGTCTTCCGCGCCGCCCGCAATGCTACGATCTATCGGCTGCTCAAGCATCTGCAGGAGCAAATCCGCCAGTTCGGCGGTTCGACCTTGACCCGGGCCGGGCGCGCCAAGGAGGTCATCGCCTATTCGAAGGCGCTGGTGGCGGCGATCGAGAAGCGGGACGGCGACGCCGCCGAGAAGATCGCACGCGCAAATCGCCGCAGGACGCTGGAATTGCGCATTAAGGTGTTGCGCGGGTCGGCGCGCGGCGGTTCATAGGAGAAAAGCAATTCGAGGCGCCGCTTCACTTGCATCGCGGTCGATTCGAAACGGAGGGGAGCGGATGCCGAGCGTGCGACTGGACAGGCTGCGAAAGCGGTTCGGCGACGTGTTGGCCGTCGACGATATCTCGGTCGAGTTTCGCGACGGAGAGATGACCTCGGTTCTGGGACCTTCAGGCTGCGGAAAGACGACGACGCTCAATCTGATTGCCGGCTTCGTCGCGCCGGACCACGGAACAATTCGTTTCGGTGAGCGCCTGATCGCGGACCCTGTCCTCGGCATCGGCGTGCCGCCGAACAAGCGCCATCTCGGCATGGTGTTTCAGAGCTACGCGCTGTGGCCGCATCTGAGCGTCGGCGACAATGTCGCGTACGGCTTGAAGATGCATAAGGTTCCGCGCCCGCAGCGCGCGGAGGCCGTGCGGCGCTCGCTGCAACGGGTGCGGCTGGAGCAATATATCGACCGGTTTCCGCACGAGCTTTCAGGCGGGCAGCAGCAGCGTGTCGCGGTGGCGCGGGCCATCGCCTACTCGCCGCAAATCCTGCTGTTCGACGAGCCGCTCTCCAACCTCGACGCGCAATTGCGCGAGGACATGCGGCTGGAGCTCAAGGACATCCACCGCGAGATCGGCATCACCGCCGTCTACGTCACCCACGACCAGGCGGAGGCCATGAGCCTGTCCGACCGCATCGTCGTGATGGGAGAAGGGCGGATTCTCCAGGTCGGCTCGCCGCGGGAAATCTACGATGAGCCCGCCGACGTGCGGGTGGCGCGGTTTCTCGGGCGAACCAACCTGTTTGATGCCCGCATCGTGGACAAGGGCGCTCCGGTCGCCTGGGTCAGGATCGAGGGCGTCGAGCAGGCGTTGCGCTGCCGCGCGTCGCCGGATTCGATCCCGAACATGCCGGGATTCCTGTCCGTCAGGCCCGAAGCGGTGTCGGTTCGGCCGGCGGACGCGCCGGAGCCGGGGCTGGCGGGCCGCGTGTGCGCCGCGATCTATCTCGGAAATGTCTCGCAGCTGCAGGTCGCGCTCGACATCGGGAAGACGATCGAGGTTCAGCAGATGAATCGGCAAATATGGAACGTGGGCGATCCGGTCAGCATCGTGTTCGATCCTGAACGTTGCTATTTCATCACCGGCGGGGCGCAGGCCGCGCGGTTAGCTTCTTGATCCCGTCGGACACGAAATCGCTGCCGATCTCCGCGCCGGTGCCAAAAGCCGGGGTCCGCCGGACCGCGCTGCTGCAGCGGCTCGATCCCGCCTCCGTCGTCATGGCGGTCGCGGCCGCGGTGTTGTTTTTCCTCGTGCTCTATCCGTTGTTCTGGCTGTTCTACGGCAGCTTTGCCTATGGCGATCAATCCTCGTCCGGGGCGGTCTTCAGCCAGTTCTGGCAACTGCCCGGCCTTGGACGCGCCTTGCAAAATACGCTCGTCCTCCTGCTCGGAGCCGTCCCGCTGTCGTTTCTGTTCGCCCTGCCGCTGGTTTGGATCGTGACGCGGACAGATACCCAGCTGAAGGGATTGATCGAGATCGCGGCGCTGTTGCCTTTCATCACGCCGCCGTTGATCGGAGCGGTAGCCTGGGCGCTGCTGGCCGCGCCGCGCACCGGGCTGATCAATGTCTTCGCCCGACAATTGGGAGCGAGCGCACCCGTCCTGAACATTTATTCCATGACCGGGCTGATCTTCGTGATGTCTCTCTATGTCAGTCCGTACGTGTTTCTCACCGTCCAGGCCGTGATGCAACGCATGGACGCCAGCCTCGAAGAGGCCTCCTCGATCTCCGGTGCGAGCCTGTCGAGCACGATGTTCAGGGTCGTGCTGCCGTTGAGCCTGCCGGCGATCCTGTCGGCCGGCATCCTGGTGATGACGCGCATTCTCGAGGAGTTCGCAATCCCGGGCGTATTGGGCGCGCCAACCGGCATCTATACCATCACCACCTATATCTACTACCAGGCCATCAGCTATGTGCCGCCGCGCTACGAGGTCGCCGCGCTGCTCGCGAGCCTGCTCATGGGACTGACCGCCCTCCTGCTCGGCCTGCAGTCGCGCATCCTCGGCGGCAGCCGCCGCTTCACCACGGTGTCCGGGAAGGGGCAGCCGCCGCGCCTGCTGCGGCTCGGGCCCTGGCGCTACGTCACGCTCGCCTATGCATTGATCTATATCGGCCTGACCGTGGCGCTGCCCTATCTGGTGCTGCTCTACGCGGCCTTTATTTCGCAATGGGGCGCGGCGCCGGCGCTCTCCAACTTCACCTTGGCGAATTTCGTATCGACATTCGATCCGGCGCTCAGCACCCGCGCCGGCCTTGTCAACAGCCTGGTGCTTGCCGTGTCGGGGGCGACGTTGGCGACGCTTCTGACCCTGATCATCAGCTATATGATCAGCACCGGAACGCCGTGGACGCGAAATATCCTTGATTTCGTCAGTTCCATTCCGCTGGCCATGCCCGGCCCGGTGATCGCCGTCGCCATGCTGTGGGCCTATCTGCACGAGCCGTTCGTGCTGTACGGAACGCTCTGGATTCTGCTGGTGGCCTATGTCACGCACTATCTGCCCTACGGCGTGCGCACCATCACCGGCTCGTTCCGCCAGCTCAGCCCGGACTTCGCGCGCGCGGCGGCCGTCTGCGGGGCGAGCCGGCTCGCCGGCTTCCGCGATATCCTGTTTCCGCTTGTGCGGCCGGGCATCCTGGCGGGGTGGATGCTGATGTTCATTTCCATGATCCGGGAATTGTCCTCGTCGATCTTTCTGTTCGTGCCGGGGACCGAAACCACGGCGGTCACCATGCTCGAAATGTGGCAGGAGGCGAGGTTTTCGGGCGTGGCCGTGCTCTCGCTGACGCTGATCATGATCTCGGTTTCGGTGGTGATGCTGGTGCGCCGGCTCGCAGGCACGGCGTATTTGTACGGTACCCGTTAGCGCTTCGGCTGGCGATGCAAGATGCGAGGCAGGATTGGAGCAGCTGCGATTTGTCAGTATAGTTCGGCCCTGAAACGCGCAGCCCGGAAGGCCATGGAAACGAGCGCCACCACCGCGCATGACACCCCCGCCCCTTTTACGGTGCGGCAGCTCTCTCCTGCGCTCGGGGCGGAGATTGCGGGCGTCGACCTGCGCGATCCGATCAACGACGCGCTCGCGCAGCAATTCCTCGACGTCTGGCACCGGCACCTGGTGATCCTGCTGCGCAACCAGACGCTCGACGAAGACGCGCAGGTGCGTTTTGCCGAGACGTTCGGCGCGCCGGCGAAAATCACCTCCGGGCGCACATTCTCGGCAAAATATCCGTCCGTGATGCTGATCTCGAACATCCGCCTGGACGGTAAACCGATTGGCGCCCTGCCCGACGGCGAAATGCATTTCCATACCGACCAGTGCCACCAGGAAATCCCCGCCAAGGCTACGATGCTCTACGCCATCGAGATCCCGAGCAAGGGCGGCAACACATTGTTCTCCAATGCCTATACGGCCTATGCGACGCTGCCCGCGGACCTCAAGCAGCGGATCGCGGGCCGCCGCGCGCTCAATGCCTACGACAAGGATTCGACGCTGCGCACCGCGAACTATGACAATGCCGGGTCGTCGTACTGGCACCCGGTGGTGCGCACGCATCCGGCAACAGGACGCAAGGCGCTCTATGTCAACCGCCTGATGACGCGCGAGATCGAAGGCCTGCCGCGCGATGAGAGCGACGCGCTCCTGCAGAAGCTGTTCGATCACCAGGAGCAGCCGGGGTTCGTCTACGAGCATGTCTGGCGTCCGGGCGACATCTTGATGTGGGACAACCGCTGCACGTTGCACGCGCGCACGGACTTTTCCGCCGGCGAGCGGCGCATGTTGCGGCGCGTGACCATCCTCGGCGAGAAGCCGTTTTGAACCACGACCGCCGAGCCGGAATGCCGGTCCGAATACCGCCGGGCGGGGCCCGGATGTCGCTGAGGCTTAGCTTCCTCGCCCTCCTCCTGCTCGCCTCTTGCCGGGCCGCAGCAGAAGACGACGTGGCCGCGTTCTACAGGAACAAGACGGTCACGATCATCGTGGGTTCGTCGCCGGGCGGCGGTTATGATCTCTACGGGCGGCTGATTGCGCGCTATCTGGGCCGGCATCTGCCCGGGAACCCGAATGTGATCGTGAGCAACATGCCGGGGGCGGCCAGCAATGTGGCCGCCGCGCATATCTACAATGTCGCGGCCAAGGACGGTACCGTCATCGGCGCGATCTTCATGGGCGCGGTGGTCGAGCCGCTGTTCGGGCAGAAGCCGCGCGCCACGCATGACACCGGCAAGTTCAACTACATCGGCAACGCCAACAAGGACGTGTATGTGTGCTTCGTGCGCACGGACGCCCCCGTGAAGACGTTCGGCGACGCGTTCGAGCACGAGCTTGTGGTCGGCGGCACCGCCGAAGGCGCTTCGACACGCGACTTTCCGGTGATGCTCAAGAATCTGCTGGGCGTCAAATTCAAGATCGTGGCCGGCTATCCCGGCTCGCGCGAGATCAATCTTGCGATCGAGAAGGGCGAGGTGCAGGGCGGCTGCGGGGAGACCTGGTCGAGTGTCGCGGCGACCTATCCGCATTGGTTCCGGGAGAAGACCGTCAAGGTGCTGGTGCAGGAGGACACGGACGGCTATCCCGAGCTCAACCGCCAAGGCGTGCCGCGCACGCGGGATTTCGCCAAGACCGACGCGCAACGGCAGATTCTCGATCTCGTCTACAGCCAGACGACGTTCGGCCGGCCCTACGTGGTTGCGCCGGAAGTGCCGAAGGAACGCGTCGAGGCATTGCGCAAGGCATTCATGGACACGATGCGCGACGCCGATCTCAACGCCGAGGCCAAGCGCATAGACCTCGACATCATGCCGGTCGCCGGCACGGAGCTGCAAGCCAAGATCGCCCGGATGTTCGCGGCGCCGAGGGACTTGATCGAAAAAGCCAAGCAGGCGATGGTGGAGAAGTAGCTCGCCGCCAGCGCATTGATTGGGGGAACAACCATGCCTTGTCGAAGCCTGCTCGGTGCAATCGTGTTGGCGGCGCTGTCGGTCTCGACCGCCAGCGGCCAGATCGTCGATTACTCGAAATATCCCGACCTGAAGGGTCAGTGGAACCGGTTCGCCGTCCCCGGTCTTTTCGGCCAACCATCTTTCGACCAGAGCAAGCCCTGGGGATTCGGACAAGAGGCGCCGCTGACGCCCGAGTACAAGGCGATCCTGGAGGCGAGCGTCGCGGATCAGGCCACTGGCGGGCTTGGCAACGGCGTCGACCATGTCCGATGCAGCGCAGCCGGCATGCCGTTCATGATGGTGGCCTTCCGGCCGCTGGAATTCATCGTCATGCCGGATACGACCTACATCTTGATCGCCGATTACGACCCGCTGCGTCGCATCTTCACCGACGGGCGCGACTGGCCCAAGGAAATCGAGCCGACCTTCCAGGGCTACTCGATCGGAAAGTGGGTGGACGAGGATGGCGACGGCCGTTTCGACGTGCTCGAGGTGGAAACCAGGGGATTCAAGGGACCCCGCGTCTACGACATTACCGGCCTGCCGCTGCATCGCGACAACCAGTCGATCTTCAAGGAGCGCATCTATCTCGACAAGGCCGATCCGAATCTCCTGCATGACGAAATCACGGTGATCGACCATGCCTTGACGCGGCCTTGGACCGTGGACAAGAAATACGTCCGCGAGGCCGACCCTCGCGCGGACTGGCCCGAATCCATTTGCCCCGAGTACAACGCGCAAATTTTCATCGGCAAGGATAACTATTACCTCAGCGCCGACGGTTTCCTGATGCCCGCCAAGAAGGGCCAGGCGCCACCGGATTTGAGATATTTCAACCAGCCCCAGAAGTGACGACACACGTTCGGCGCGCGAACGCGACGGGAATTCCCCGCCGCAGCTTCTTGTATCTCTCGCCACTCAACCGCATCTGCGCGCGGCGCTTGACTCATCGGTGCGAATCGGATTACTCAGGAAATTGAAACTGGCGGAATGTGCCCGGGCCCAAAGGCGTGCCGGGCTTTTTTGTGGCCGCGCGGAAAGAGTGCTTGTTATTTTTCCTGTTATTAACAAGGTAACAAGCGTGCGCGGAGCGGGCACGCGAGCCTGTCGCCCTCCTCTATAACCGCGGTTCTCTGTATCCGGCCTGTATTTTCAGGAAAGGGAAATCCGGACTGCACCCCGTCGCTGAGACACGGACACTAGGGAGAGGTTGCATCGGCCGTGTTGTGGCCTTGCAAACGGCCAAGGCGCGACGCTCAAGCTTTGCGCGAGCTGCATGGCTCCGGCGTCCTCATTATGCCGGTCCCATTGTTTCCGGATTGTATTTTCAATGGAGCGCGCAATTTTCCCGAACGATCCGGAGCGCAATCGGCAAGAATCCCATGCAGTTTTGGAGTGCTCGCGCGACTTGTCCCGCCTGATCGAAGTCGGGGTTGTCACGCCCGCGAGGTCGTCACCCGGGCTGGAAGTTCATCGCAACGCCGTTGATGCAATAGCGCAGATGCGTCGGCGGCGGGCCGTCCTCGAACACGTGGCCGAGATGGCTGCCGCAGCGGCTGCAATGCACCTCGGTGCGGACCATCCCGTAGCTCCGGTCCACGGTGGTCTCGGTCGAGCCTGCGACCGGATCGTTGAAGCTCGGCCAGCCGGTGCCACTCTCGAATTTCCTGGTGGACACGAATAAAGGCTGGCCGCAGCCGGCGCAGGCGAACGTGCCGGCACGCTTCTCATGATTGAGCGCACAGCTCCCCGGCGCCTCGGTCCCGTGCGCCCGCATGACCCGGTACTGCTCGGGCGTGAGCAGCTTGTGCCATTCTTCATCGGTGCGGGTGACCGCGAAAGTCTTGTTTTCCATGTTCCTGCTCCTTCAAGGTGAGTTCCCGACGCAGCCATGATCTACACTTGCAATTCCACGATTTCCGGACGCATGCGCGCGCCCGCGACGCCGACCCGGGCGACCGTGACCGGCAGCTTGAAGCGGCGCGGACCCGCGCTGCCGGGATTGAGAAACAAGACGCCGTCACGCGTTTCGATCATGGGCTGATGCGAATGGCCAAACACCACCGCCGCGAAGCCTGAGCTTGCCGGCTCGACATCAAGCTGTGAAACCTGATGGAGCACATAGAAACGGCGCTCGCCGACTTCAACCAGCTCGATCATCGGAAGGCCCCCGGCCCAATCTGCCGTATCGACGTTGCCGCGCACCACATGAAGCGGAGCAATGCCGGCCAGCGCCTTGATCACGTCGGGGTTACCGACGTCGCCGGCATGGATGATGAGATGCGAACCCCGCAGCGCCGCCAGCGCCTCGGGCCGCATCAGCCCGTGGGTATCCGAGATGACGCCCACGATGATCTCGCGCTCGGACATGTTGTCGGATGCTCGCCTTGCGACACTCAGATATTTTCTGCAGCGAGCGCGCGCAAGCGTCGCCGGCGGGCTTTAATTCCGGATGTCCTGCAGGAACCATTCGGTCGGAATCTCGCGGCCGAGGCCGGCGCGCCTGGCGAGCTCGTAGACCTTGCCGGCGACCGCGAAGAATTGCGCGCCCTGCAGGTTGCCGCGCTCCGAATAGGTGATCTCGTCGCCGGAGGTGCGGCCCTTGACCCGGCCCTCGACCAGGTCGGCGAGCGACACGCGCCGGCCCGCCGTCGCGGCCCCGTGGGCACGGCGGGCGCGGCGGCCGTCGCCATGCTTGTGCAGATCCGGCCGCGCTTCCCAGCCGAGGAATTCATCCTCGACGCCGAATTCGGGCCGGCCGATCGGCGCCGGCGC
>DASXXS010000320.1:0-5972 GCA_036502925.1 Xanthobacteraceae bacterium | reverse complement strand
GCCGGGCCCGGCGCCTGCCATACCGGCCGGCGCTCGTGCTTCTACCGCGCGGTGCCGCTCGGCGCCGGCGCTTCCGTCAGGCTCGAGTTCCGCGACGCCGAGAAAGCATTTGATCCGCACGAAGTGTATGGCGGCGCCAGCGCGCCCAAGCGCGGGTCCTGAAGCAATTGTCACGCCGGTGCCGAATCCCTCCCCCTGAAAGGGGGAGGGTGGCGCCGAAGGCGCCGGGTGGGGGTCCCGCCTCTCGGCAAGTTCGGTGTTTGGGACGTGACCCCCACCCGTCTCGCTTCGCTCGCCGACCTCCCCCTTTCAGGGGGAGGTATCGCTGAGAGGTGGTTGCGGACAATGACAACTGAGAGCCATCATTTGGTTTCCTTCGCGCGCGCGATCAATCGTTGCGCGCGGGCGAGGTGCGGGCGGTCATACATCACGCCTTCGATGCCGATGGCGCCGGCTTGCGGGCTTGCCGCGAAGGCGGCGACGATCGCTCGCGCCTGCGCCAGCGCGCCGGCAGACGGCGTGAACACCTCGTTGATGATCGGCACCTGCAGCGGATGGATCGCCAGCCGGCCGGCAAAGCCGTCGCGCCGCGCGTCCTCGCTGTCCCGGCGCAGTCCATCGGCGTCGCGGTAATCCATATAGATTGTTTCGATCGCCGGCACGGCGGCGGCGGCCGCCGCCGCCAGGCAGAGCGTGCGCGCCAGCAGGTAGGGTGACGTGTAGCGGCCGTCGCCGTCGCGATTGGTCTCGGCGCCGAGCTCGGCCGCGAGGTCCTCCGCGCCCCAGGACAGCCCGATGAGCCGTGCGCTCGGGCGCCCGACGGTACCGGCGAGAAGCAGCCCGGCCGCCGTCTCGACCGCCATGGCGAGGATCTTGATCTGCCCGTCGGGCAGGCCGTTGATCGCCTCGTGGGCGCCGAGCTTCGCGTCGGCGTGAACGATTGACGCGCCGCCTTCGGCCTTCGGCAACATGATGGCGTCGGGCCGCGCCGGCACGATGGCGTCGAGATCGGCGTCGATGAGCCCGCTGCCGAGCCCATTCACGCGCACGCAGATGAACGGACGCGCGGCCTGACTTGCCGCTTCCTTGACGAAAGCGGCCGCGCTCAGGCGCGCCGGCGCCTTGCGATCAGGCGCAATCGAATCTTCCAGGTCCACGATCACGCCGTCGGCGCCGCAGCCGAGCGCCTTGTGGAGCTTCTTGCCGCCGTCGGCGGGAACGAACAGAAGCGAGCGCATCAGCGCGGCCGCATCCGCATCAAGGCCTGCCGCCGGCATTGGGCCACCAGCCTATCGTCCTGATTGAAGGCGCGGTGCTCGAATTCGACGATACCCATGCCGGGGCGCGACTTCGACTCGCGCTTGGCAAGCACGGTGGTGCTGCAATGCACGGTGTCGCCGTCGAACAACGGATGCGGGAATTTCACCTCGGTCATCCCGAGATTGGCGACCGTCGTGCCGACCGTGAGGTCGTTGACCGAAATGCCGATCATGAGGCCGAGCGTGAACAGCGAATTCATCAACGGCTGGCCCCATTCCGTCTCGCGCTCGCAGTAGTGCCGGTCGATATGCAGCGGCTGCGGGTTGAGCGTCATGTTGGAGAACAGCATGTTGTCCATCTGGGTCACCGTGCGGGTCAGCCGGTGCTGGTAGAGACGGCCGATCACGAAATCGTCGAAGTAGATGCCGCCGCGCTGGTGACGCATCTGCGGGTCTTCGGTCAGCGACTCCTTGCTCCTCGGTTCTTTGCTCCTCGGCTCATCGGCCATCGGCGCCTCCTTGCCGGGATGGGCTGTGTTCAGGGTCCAGGAGCATTGCGCGGGCACAAGGCATTTGTCCATGGCCGCGGCAGCCGGCACGCCCGGCGGTGGCAGCCGGGCTGCGACCGCCGTCACCGACGCTATTCGAAACGCCGCGAACGCGACCGGCACGCTGCTGAACCGGCCTCCGATGCCTTGTAAGGCGGCAGCGATAAAACGTAGAATTGGGCAACAGAACAACGGAGGAACGCCATGAAATACGCCTTGTCGATTGCCGCCCTGCTGCTGGTCGCAGGCCAGGTGCCGCCCGCTTTCGCTCAGAACAGTGCCGGCGATCTCGTCCGGCAGGCTGTTGCGGCGGAAGGTGGCGCCGACGCGCTGCGCGGACTGAAGAGCCT
Source organism: Xanthobacteraceae bacterium (assembly GCA_036502925.1). GTDB lineage: Bacteria > Pseudomonadota > Alphaproteobacteria > Rhizobiales > Xanthobacteraceae > VAZQ01. The sequence goes on along the minus strand of DASXXS010000320.1, from coordinate 3,815 downwards.
CGCCGTCAAGGGCGACGCCAAGTTCTGGGAGCCGGGGCAGTCGTTCGCCGCCGGCGGCGAGCCGCGCTTCCTCGGCGACGCCACCTTTGCGATCACCTGGGATCTCGCCAAGGGCATGGCCCGCACCGATTGGGACCGCGACCAGAAATATCCCGATCCGCCGATCAAGCTGAAATATACCGAGACCCTGCTGCCGGCGCTCGGGGCCGTCACCGACGAGAAGGGCAGCCAGCCGATGTCGCGCATCCGCGTGGCCGCGCTGCTGCGCGAGCTCAAGCGCGCCTCGCCGCGGCTGCTGATCGATGCAGTGGATGATCCGAGCAATGTCCGTGCCGCGGAGCCCGCGCGGCTCGGTCAGCAGTCGCTGCCGGCGGTGTCGTTTGCCGACCAGGGCACGAGCTTCACCATTCTGTTCGATCGCGAAACGCATCTGCCCGCCGCCATCCGCACGCGTGATGACGACAACATCCACGGCGATTCGAACTATGATCTCGTTCTCGCCGACTGGAAGGCGGTCGGCGGCGTCAAGCTCGCCCAATCGCTCTCGTATCAGATCAACGGCGTCGAGGTGGCCAAGCTCAACTATCGGGCTGTCACCGCGAATGCGGCGATCGCGGCCGACGCGTTTGCGATTCCCGACGCCGTGAAGGCGGTGGCCGGTCCTCCGGCCACCGGCAACGTGCCCTATCAATGGGTGCTGCGCCGCTTGTTCCTGACGCGTTATCTCGACAGCGACAACGTCATCTACCCGACCGGCGGAGCGCTCAAGCTGGTCGAGCTCGCCCCCAATGTGCAGCATGTCCAGGGCGGAACGGCCAACAACCTGATCGTCGCCATGAAGGACTATCTAGTCGTCTTCGACGCGCCCTATGGCGAGCTGCAATCGCGCTGGACCATCGACGCGGCAAAGGCCAAATATCCGGGGAAGCCGATCAAGTATCTCGTCCTCACCCATCATCACATGGACCATACCGGCGGCATGCGTACCTTTGTGGCGGAGGGCGCGACCATCGTCGTCCCGGGCCCGGACAAGGCCTATTTTGAAAACGACGTCGCGGCACCCCGCACGCTGGTGCCCGACGAGCTGCAAAAGAAGCCGGCCGCCGCGACCATTGTCGAGGTCAAGGATCAGATGTCGCTGAAGGACGATACCGACGAAATCCGCATCTACAATATTTCCAATCCGCACGTCCAAGGCATGTTCATCGGCCATGTGGTCAAGGGCAACGTGCTCTACGTCACCGACTTGATCTCGCCGCGCGGCACGATCGAGCGTTCGGCGGCGACGGTGGCGGTCGGCGAGGCGGTGAAGAAATACGGCATCGCCGGTAGCATCGTCGCCGGCGGTCACGGCACCACCGCCAAGCAGGCCGACATCGCGGCGGCGCTGAATTGACGGCTGACCGCGGCCTGTAGGGTGGGCAAATCGCCTGCAGTGGCGAAGAGGCGATGCAAGCCTCGCTTGGCGATTTTGCCCACGCGGCCAAACGGAGAGGTCGCCCCGCGTGGGCATTGCGCGCGCGCTCCGCGAATGCTCGATAGCTCAGCGGGGCGCAATGCCCACCCTGCGGCTCAGTGCCTACCGATCAATAGCCGAATTGCTCGCGCACGATGCGCTCGTCGAGGCTGTGGCCGGGATCGAACAGCATGTGCATGCCGATCGCGTGGTCCATCTTGATGTCGACCGCCAGCACGTCCCGCACCTCGTCGTGGTCGGCGACCGCCGCGACCGGGCGCTTTACCGCTTCCAGGACCTCGACCCGCACCCGCGCGCTGTCGGGCAGCAGCGCGCCGCGCCACCGCCGCGGCCGGAACGGGCTGATCGGGGTCAGCGGCATCAGCCGTGCATTGATCGGAATGATCGGGCCCTGGGCGGAAAGGTTGTAGGCGGTCGAGCCTGCCGGGGTCGCCAGCAGCATGCCGTCGGCGACCAGCTCGGCGAGGCGCTCCTTGCCATCGATCAAGATGCGCAGCCGCGCCGCCTGGTAGGCCTGGCGAAACAGCGACACCTCGTTGAAGGCATGAAAATCGCACACCTTGCCGTCGTTCCCGTGCGCCCGCATCAGCAGCGGGTGAATGACCGTGGTCTCCGCCGCGGCGAGACGCTCGCGCAAATGCTCTTCGTGGTATTCGTTCATCAGGAAACCGACGGTGCCGCGATTCATGCCGTAGATCGGCTTGCCGGCGGTCATGAATCCGTGCAGGGTCTGCAGCATGAAGCCGTCGCCGCCGAGGGCGACGATGACGTCGGCTTGCTCGGGCGCCACATTGCCATAGCGCTTGCCCAGCCGGTGCAGCGCCTCCTCGGCCTCGGCGATCGGGCTTGCCACGAAGGCGATGCGCTCAAAGCTCACGGTGCTTGCTCGGCTCACTTGTTTTCATGGCTCACTTGTTTCATGGCTCACTTGTTGTCACAGGCTCGGTCGGGAGCTCGCCCGGGGCGAAGGAGAGCGGCCGGATGACCGCCGCAGGCCGCGAAATGGACACGCCGACATGGAACGCGCGCTTCTCGTCTATACGACCTATCCCTCGATTGTCGAGGCGGAGCGGGCAGGGCGTTCCATCGTGGAGCAACGTCTGGCCGCCTGCGTCAACATCCTGCCCGGCATGGTGTCGCACTATTGGTGGCAGGGCGCGATCGAGCGGGGCGAGGAGGCGGTGATGATCATCAAGACTTGCGCCTCGCTCGCCGAGCGTGTCTGCGCCGCCGTGAAGGCGAACCATTCCTACACCACGCCCGCCATCATGGTGCTGCCGATCGAGCAGGTCGATGCGGCCTATCTCAACTGGCTGATGGCGGAGACCGAGGCGGCAACGGTAAGAACGTGAAGATTTCGGGCCACGCCGGCTGCCGCCGGACCAATATGAACGCCGGCTAACGGACGCGTACAACGCGCATTCATCCGGATGAACGGCCGGTGTCGTCTCGCTTCACAGCCGGTTCAGCGCCCATGGCGCACAGTCGCGGCAGGATCGGCATTGGGCCGATCGTCGAAGCCCGTCCGCGCTTGAGCGGACCTGTCCAAAGGACAATTCCCATGATGCGCAAATTCGCAGTCGCGTTGATCGCGACCACCATGCTGGCAGCGCCGGCGCTTGCCGCCGACGCCGTGAAACCGACACCCGCGGCCGGGGCCGCGGCGGCAACCACAGCAGCTCCGACCGTCACCGCGGGCGCCAAGTCCGAAACCAAGCCCGCGTCCGGGACGGTGACCAAGACCGACAAGCACCTCAAGACCATCAAGGTGGCGCATCGCCATCATGTGCGTCACCCGGCCGTCGCCAAGAACGGCGGGCATTCGAGCCATGTGAAGACGGCGAAGGTGTCGGAGCCGGTAAAGGCCGTGGCCGCGCCTCCGGCGGTTTCCACCACCACTCCCGCCGCGACCGCCTCCACGCCGGCGGTGAAGGTCATCAAGGCCGGCAAGGACCTCAAGAAGGTCAAGGTCTCTCGCCGCCATCATGTGCGTCACCCGACCCTCGCCGAGAGCGGCAAGCATGCCGGCCATGTGAAGGCGGCAAAAGCGTCAAAGCCGGTCGAGCCCGCCAGCGTGGGCAAGACCCAAGGGCAGGCCGCTCACGAGGTGAAGAGCAACAAGGGCATTGCCAACTGATACGCCTTCGCCAGCACGAAGCCTCGCTCCCGGCCTGCGGTTGAACAAACCGCAGGCCGCTTGCGTTTTCAGATCAGTGCGCGGCTCGAGACACCCATGATCAGGTGAGCACGGCATGTGTCGCCAATCGCGCGATCACTGGTCGCATGGTCCAAGGAATGCGGGCTTCATACAGCCCGGAATCACGTGCCAAGTATGGTC